>JAZDES010000061.1:0-33203 GCA_043808585.1 Pseudomonadota bacterium
TCCCCCCCCTCCACATCCACGAAAGTGAAGACTTCACAATGCCCAAAATGGCCCGATCTTTGAGCATCAAGACCACCCGGCGCCATACTCGGTACAGCAATTCTTCCATTCTCCATATAGGTAATCCTCCTTAATCTAAAATCTTTCTATCATTTTAGCCGATCTGGCGTTTATCCGTGGCAATAGGGGTTTCCCCGCCACGTTGGACTTGAAAAATCCTAATTCAAAGAACAGTTAGCACCTTTTGTGCCAAATTCTCAAGGGAATGGGATTTGGACATAACATATTGAATTAAGGGATATATTCTGAGATGGCCACACTGGTGAGGCAAGAAACACAGGAACAGCTTTTTCATCACTGCAATAAAGGGATGGTTAGTATTGCAATATTGCAATTGTAACAAATAGGCGCGCGGTAGACCGTCTGTATTGGCCCTCCTGATTATTACTTCGGTATGTGAATAAAGGCTACAGTAGCTGTAGCCAAGAGCTACGGTCATATAACGCTTCGATTTTGTTTGCTTATTTTCCCTCTCCCCCATTTATCGCGTAATGCTGTAGCCAGTTTGTTCATTTTATTCTTGACAGAGGCGAAATACGTGCTTGGGGAATGCAAGGGAAATCAACAATAATTTCAATAACAAAGCCTCATCTTCTGACCAATTGAGTAACTGGCACATCTATTGCTTTTCTAACTAGGCAAGCGGCGCTTAAAGTGACACCGTGACGAATTTCCTGCCCCTGGAAAAGAGAGGAGGTGGTCTGAATGGAGAGGAACACAACTATCCTTCAACTAAAGAGACAAAGGCATCAACGTCTTTACCCGATCTGCCTGCATGTGGAGGAGGGTCGAATTCAAACACCCAAAATCTGCATACGTGATTATGAATGCTGGCACTGTGGCTTTGATCAATGGCTTGAGCAAATGGAAATGCACCAGGCTAAGGATGGGAGTTTGAGAGTTGCAGGGACTATCCTGGCAAAAGCTGCCTAAGGCGCAAGCGGTCTCGGGGTTTCAATTTGGATTACAAAGGAGGGAGGCTAATCAGATGAAACAAAAGGGAGAGAAACCTCAGGAGCCTAAAAAAAAGAAAGTGATAGGCTTCGAGGTACTGGAGGAGGAATGTATATGGATGAAGGCAGGTGTTGTCAATTTCAGGGTGTGCGACAATGCCTATGACTGCTACAATTGTCCCTTTGACAAGGGGATGAGAAAGGCCATGGGGTTGGAGGCTGCTGGCATGGTAAAAGAGGAGCAACCTGCCTGGGTAGAACACCTGAAAAGGAGCTATCATGGTGCTGTTCGACCATGCCGCCATGTCTTGACAGGACGGGTCAATGCCCCCAAGATCTGTACAATGAACTATGAGTGCCACCATTGTTCTTATGACCAGATGCTAGATGAACTAGATATTGGAGTGCTTACCGAGACCCCCAGTTACAAATTTGCTTCAGGATACCGGTTGGCTCAAGGCTATTATTATCATATGGGCCATACTTGGGCACGTTTCGAACATGGGGGGCGAGTACGAGTAGGGTTTGATGATTTTCTTGTCAAGCTTTTCGGCGCAGCGCGGACACTTGATCTTCCTCCCCTCGGGGCCGGTCTGAAACAAAACCAGGTGGGATGGACCTTTAGCCGAAACGACCATAAGGCAGCGGTTTTGGCCCCTGTGACAGGGACAGTACTCGCCGTGAACCACAAGGCAAAGGACCATCCTGAAATCACCCATCACGATCCTTACGAGGAGGGGTGGCTCTTTATCCTGGAACCTGAGTTCCCGAAACGGAATTTGAAAGGGCTATACTTTGAAAAGGAGAGCTTCAGTTGGATCGAGCATGAGACTCAGAAGTTGATGGGACTTATGGGGTCAGAGTACGAACAGCTGGCTGCTACGGGTGGCGAACCTATCGACGACGTCTTTGGCAAGTTCTCTGAGTTAGGATGGGAAGACCTGGTCAAAACCTTTCTCGGGACTGAGAAGGTGTAAACGGCCTTTTCAGGAAATCCCTGAAATAGATGGAGCAGTATCTGCAGAAATAAAGGGGGGACAGGTCCAAGTCCTGAAGTTTCCCCGAGAAATGCATCAGGCATTTATCATCCATGCAATGGACAAGACCAAAGAGATGTCCCAGTTCGTGCAGAGCTACCTTGGCGACCCTTTCAAGGGAAAGGGCCAGTGGTGAAGTGGAGCCTTCTGGATTTTTTCTTAACCTGTAGAGCGAAACCAGTGCAAATTTTCCCCCCTGCTTCGCCTCGCCAAAAACATGGGTGAGTATGGGAACGAAGATGTCCAGATCGAGGACTGCTATTACTTTGTCATAATCAGGGAAGGGCTCCTGTTCAAGCCTCATCAGGATAGTGCCCGCATTGTATTGGAGACGATGTTTGTCCAGGGCGTATTCGGGGGGGTCCAGTGCTGGGTGGGTATCCGTGTTGAGGCCTGTGTAGCCCTGGATATGTGCTGCAATGCTCTTGGATGCAATTTCGGGGACGTGTCCCAGGGGTACCACCCCTATGCGGATGTCAGCCATTGGTTGCCTAATACCGCCAATCAGGAGTTCGGCCTTCTCATATCATACCTCTTGATCATCTTGTGAAGGGTAACTCGATTTATGTCGAGGATGGAGGCGGCCCTGGTGATGTTCCAATCGCATTCCGAAAGGATTTCCAGAATATACTCTTTTTCCATCTTGCGCAGCGATCGCGGCCTTTTATGGGAAAAAATCGCTGGCCGAAGGAATGAAAAGTCCTCGGTCCCTAAAGTCCTGGACTTTGATAAGACCACGGCCCGCTCAACGGCATTCTCCAGTTCCCTGACATTACCCGGCCAATCGTACCCCTTTAGGAGCTCAGTCGCCTCTGGGGTGACGTGATCCACTTTCTTCGTGGTTTCATGGCTGTATTTTTGAAGGAAATGCTGGACCAATAATGGAATGTCTTCTTTTCTCTCTCTCAGAGGAGGAACCCGCATTATGATCACGTTGATGCGGTAGAAGAAGTCTTCCCTGAAAGTTCCTTCATTCACCTCTTTTTCAAGGTCTCTCCGAGTGGCCGAAATCAAACGGAAATCCACATCAATGGACTGTCTCTCCCCAACTCTAATAATCTTCTTCTCTTCCAAAACTCGCAGGAGGTCCACTTGCATCTTGCGGCTGATCTCACCTACTTCATCTAAGAACAGGGTCCCCCCGGAAACTACCTCCAAAAAGCCTTTTCGGCCATGGATTGCTCCGGTAAAGGCTCCCTTTTGATGACCGAAAAGCTCGCTTTCGAGAAGTGTATCAGGCATTGCACCGCAATTGATTGCGATGAAAGGACCATTGGATCGTTTGCTCTTGGCGTGGATGGCCTTGGCCACCAGTTCTTTTCCGCTGCCGGTCTCTCCAAGTATTAGAATAGAAGACTCGCTCACTGCAATCTCCGGGATAAGTCCGAAGATCTCTAACATAACTGGAGACTGGCCGATGATGTTGTCAAACCGGGTTTTTTCCTTTAACTGGCCTTTGAGATACCGGTATTCTGACACTAATTTGTGCTGATGGGCTGCCTTCTCCATCACGAGGGAAAGTTGGTCTGGTTTGAAGGGTTTGAGCAGGTAGTCGCTGGCCCCCATTTTCATGGCCTGCACGGCAGTCTCAATAGAGCCATATGCTGTCATGATAACGACAATTGTATCAGGGTATTCTTCTTTCACCCGCCCCAGGAGTTCAATCCCGTTCATCCCGGGCATTTTTATGTCAACAAAAAGAAGATCAAAGGGCCTTTCTTGAAGTTTTTCCACTGCATCAAAACCTGACGAAGCCGTCTCAACCCTGTGGCCATATTTATTAAACCACTGGTAAAGGGATTCCCGCACAATCATTTCATCGTCCACAACCATGATGGCCATTTTCTGATCCATAACGTTCCTCCCAAAATTACCGGCAAAGGCTATCCTAACGGAAAATGCAAAATGAAGGAGCTTCCTTCTCCAACCTTGCTCTTGACATGAATCTCCCCTTTATGTGTTTTCACTACACCATGCACAATGGAGAGTCCGAGCCCGGTCCCTTCACCTTCCTCCTTAGTGGTGAAGAAAGGATCAAATATGTGATCAAGGTTTTCCTCAATTATCCCGGACCCTGTGTCCTCTACACTAACAACGGCATTTTTCTGGGACTTATTGATTCTAGAAGTTATGTTCAGCTGCCCACCCTCTGGCATAGCTTCAATGGCGTTGAAGATGAGATTGAGAAAGCATTGCTGCAACTGGTTCTGGTCCCCGTTAACCAATAGTGGTCGCGGGGAAAATTGAGAGTTTATCCGGATATTCTGAAGCTCCATCTTGTGCCGTGTCAAGGCGATGACCTGCTCCAGGATTTCATTGAGGTCAACGTCCCTGAAGTCTACAGAGGATGATCGGGAGAATGAAAGGAGGCCGGATACAATTTCACCGCACCTCTCTAATTCCTTAGCCATGAGAGAAAGGTGCTCCCGGAACTTCTGCAGATCTTCTGGGTTTGGGTCACCCTCATCCAAGATTTCTTGCATCAGAAGAGTAAATGTCAACAGACCCTGGATAGGGTTGTTGATCTCGTGAACGCTACTTGACACCAATTTTCCCAGCGAGATCAACCGATCTTCCTGGACCAATTTCCTAAGGTCGGCCTTCAGTGCCTTCGCTCGTTTTTCCCATCGGTATGAAAGCTCTTCAGTGATATCCCTCCACACCTCGATGATCCGTACGATTCTACCGGCCTGATCTTTTATGGGATAGGTCACCATATCGCAATATGCTACATCATCCCTGGAGATCTTATGCTCATGAATCACTTGAGCAGATTCTCCTGTTTTCAAAGTCATGGCCAAAGGGCATTCCAACCCCGGTTGAGATCTGGAACACGGGGCATTCAGACCATGTGTGACTTCGTAACAGTGGGCGCCTATGACCTCATGCTTAAATTTGGTCACCGCATCCAGGTAGGAGTCATTTGCATCAACAATCGTGAAATCCGGCTTCAAAACCACGATCCTTTGGTTTGCCTGTTGGATGAGGAAATCTGAAGCCCCTTTCTCAAGGGCCACCTGTCGTTCCGTAGACTGCAAACTCTGATTCATTATTAAGAGGTTCATTAACAATCTGCTTACATCGTGCTCCAGCACACCCACTCCTCTTGGCCTCGCCCGTATAAGATCGAGGAGGACATCTTTCCTTCCTGTCAGTTCAATTACGCCATCGAGGGCCTTAATCTTGAAGAGATCCCGAAAATCGTTAGTGGTATAGATCCCCATCTGCTGAGCGAGACGAAGCCCTTCGGCTTCAGGGTCAATATCGCAAACGCCTGCCAGTTTAATATCCAAATAGGGGAAGGGTTCACTCTCCAAAAGCTCAAAAAGCTCCAGGAAGAACTTACAATCCTGGTTCCCTCCTACAATGGCAAGCTTGAGGGAGAATTTTTGGGAATCGTGATCAATTGTCTCGCCCTTTTCGGCCATGGGAATTCTCCTTATGGTATCGAATAATTAGTATCTTCGTTCCGTTATGAGCATACACCAGCAGGTCTCAAGAAGCAATAGAGCCAAAAGGGAACATATATATCAGGGAAATCAAGCAGCTTTTGAGTCCGGTATTCCTCATCTTATCCTCCTGAGTCTTTATATTTTCCCATCATGGGTGCGGGGTTTGATCCTCACAAAATGTGAATTAAGGTCAAAGCTTTTATGAAAAATGCACAGCCTCTTTCTCTCACAAATGCAACAGAAAATTCAGGGTAATTGCGAAACTGCAACGCTTTGTACCATGTCACCCTCACTTATTTCTATGGGCCTCCAGAAATTACTCATCAAATAACTGAAAATATAGGGTAGAGATGGGCAAAGCATATTAACAAAACATACCATGAAATCTTTGGGCATTCGTAACAGTTTAGCGCTCTGAAACTGGGGCAATGGGGGTTTCCCTTTTTCGGGTGTAAAACTCGCCTGGAAAAGGGCTAAATTGATACGGGCATTGTAATTGCAAGTAGCAAGATATATACAATAGGGGAAGACTTCGAGACTTAGACAATAGACCTTTTGATTAAGAGAAGATCTGATGGGAATTTCAAGAAGACTTAAGGAACTGGCCCTGATCGCTGCAAGAGACGTCTCTGTGTTGGACGTACGAATCGGCCTGAGATACACGGCAGTTCTCCTGGATAATGGTCAGGTAGGCCTTGCATTCACCTTTCATAGAGACTCAATGGGCGGTTCTAGTGCGCTTAAAGACCTGACTCCACTGGCGGGGAAAAAGGCCTCTGAATTGCTCGCCTTGTTTGGTTCAACCAAAAAGGTCGAATCGGCTGTTGCACTGGCCACCGCCAATGCCCTTTCCAACACGACAAAAGAGGGACTCGTTGAAGGGGATGTGCTTGAACATCTTAGGCTCAGTCCAAATGACAGGGTCGGGATGGTAGGGTATTTTGCACCCATGGTTTCAACGCTCCAGAGAAGGGCCTCATCCCTGAAGATATTCGAGCAAATCGACGGGCCGGAAGGAGACCTATTACCCGAAAGAGAGGCCTATAAACACTTACCAAATTGCCAGGTGGTCCTCATCACCTCAACATCTATCGTAAACCATACCATTGACAGCATCCTTGATGCAGCTAATTCTTGTCGAGAGGTTGCGCTGCTGGGTGCCTCCACCCCTTTACTCTCCGAAGCATTTGCAGAGACACCCGTAACACTTCTATCTGGCGTTGTTGTGACAAGACCCCAGGAAATCATGCGCATTGTGAGCGAGGGGGGTGGAATGCGAGTCTTCAAGAATTATATCAGTAAAGTTAACTTGCGTTTAAATTAGTAGATTCCTAGTTTGGGAGATAGTCATGTTTAAGTTATTGCTGGTGACCCCTAATAAGGAGGCTTTGGCTAGACTGGCGTCGGGTCTGGCAGAGCGTGAAGATGTTCAGGTTTCTTGGGCTGAATCGGGAAGCCAGGCCCTGAATATCGCTTCAGAGACTAGCATCGCCCTAGTGGTAACAGACGAAAAGCTCGGAGATATGACCGGCCTGCAACTGGCTGAAAGACTCCTGATGTTGAACCCCGTGATCAACTGTGCGGCGGTAAGCCCCCTCTCTCCTGAGGATTTTCATAGGGCCAGTGAGGGACTGGGGCTGATGGCTCAGTTGCCTCCCCGGCCGGGCGAGGAGGAAGGGACGTATCTCGTGGAGCGTTTAAAGCACATTAAGGGCCTCGAGACCAGTATTTAGGTTGGTGGTGTATGAACAGGGCTGGAAATGCGTCTTAGTGCTTTGATTCGATCCAATGATCCAATACGAATAGGGGGCAGGTCTCCATCTGGCCTGCCCCCACCTATCATCACATGCGGTGATAAGGGCTGTACCCATTCTTGAAGAGATCTAAGACGGGGCTATTCTGAAGAGTCTTTACGCAGTTCCTCAATTCGTCGGTTGATCTCATCCAACACACTTCTCATGGAATTTGCGTCTGCCTTGAGCACCTCGATCTCTTCTTCGGGTTTAATGGGGTAGCCATAATCGTACGTTGGTACAAATTGGAGTCTCGAAGCCGGAAAGAATGCTCGGGGCCCAAAAAGTCGGCCAAACCCTCGACCCCGGCCAGCCCCTCTTCTAAAACCGAAAGCACGGCCAAATCCGGGCCTGTATCCAGCTCCTGCAGGGCTACAAAATCCACGCCCCCATCCGGTCATGGGTCCTGCTCCACGAGGACCTGCACCATCAAATCCTGGCATATCTGTCACCTCCTTTCAAAATGGACTGCGCCCGCCCTTACAGCGTCTCCTGGACATGTATTGGAAGCCCAAAATCTCCGCCATTAACATCGACAAGCTTTTCCATCACACCCTTAGGCGATAACGTTCTCTGAACAGGTTGGCGGGTAGTCGTAATGGGCATTCTAGTATCCGTTGGCGAATAATCAGATATCCTATCTAAGGTTCAAAACGTTTTTGACAAGGTCCTTCTCGTGCTGGTAGTCCAAGGCTCTCTGGAGCATGATCTTTTGAGCCATGACCGGACCGGCCCCGTGCCAGGTGCCCACACCATGCTGGCCTGCGGTCCAGTTCTGGAGGAGTTTGTGTACTTTCATTATGTTCTCAGTCGGCTCATCTGAACCGAAGCTATAGAATTCCTTTACGTAATCCTTAACCTCAGGGTTTTTCAACTCCTTGAGAGACGGCATTGTAACGATGAGGCCACCGCCAATGTCCCCGGCCAGGGCCATAACCCGCCAGAATGCGTTACAGATGTTTAGTTTGGAAACATTTCCCATGATTTCATCCGGCAGGTATACCCCGGATCCAGCTGGCTCTTCAGCCCCCTTTGTCGCCGCAGCAAGCCCGCATGCCCTACCAGTCTCTCTTAAAACCACCATCTCCATCAGCTGATCGTTGATATGGGCGGCCTTCTCCAACCCCTTGTACTCCTGAACCAGTTTCGAGGCACCGATAATCTGGTTCATAAAGCCCACCTTGCATGTACCGCCGCATGTCATTCGGTGTGTCTTTGCATATCGAGTTACTATTTTTATTGAATAGAGATGCTCCCCACAGTGGAAAACCCTCTCCCATGGAACAAACACGTTGTCAAAGATGATCATGGCGGTCTCTCTCTGACCAAAAACAGGATTCCCCAACTCTTCCAGGTCCTCGGCCATGTCTCTTTCAGCGGAATAAGGGGAATACTGACACACGTATGTTATTCCCTCTGCATCGGTTCGCGTTGCGAATGCAATCGCGTAATCCTCCTCACCCTCGAAGTGGGCGGCCTGAGGGAGTACCATAAGTTCGTGGCTGGCATAAGCGCCGCTGATGTTGATCTTAGCACCGCGAACTACTATCCCCTCATTGTTTCTATCGACTAGCTTCAGCGAGAGATAGGGGTCGGCCCATTTCAGGGTCTTCTGGTCCCGCCTACCCCTGGGTTCTGTGAGGGCACCTGCAACCGATAGGTCTTTTGATTGGACCATCTTGAGATATTCCATAAACCTTGGATGGTATTCCGTTCTCAGGTCCCGATCCATTTCCCAGGTGGTGCTGGCCAGGGCGTGAAAGGAATCATATCCAACACATCGGTAAATGCATGTCCCCAGCATTTCAGCTGTAAAGGTACCGGCCTCGGCCTTTTTGACCAGGTCATCGGTGCTGGCACTGACATATGTATATCGATTGACCACATCATCGACCAGCGGCGAATAGCAGGACATGATATCTCGGTACCTTGGATCCAGCGCCCACGCATAACTGGCCTTATTTGCCTCCACGACGGTGCGCGTATTCCTGTTTTCTAAGATATTCATCACCCTCTTTCCGTTCATAAAGACCTTGGGTTTTAGGGCTTCAAGACTCACCTCAAACTGCTCCGGCGTCATCAGGGCCATTTCTATCCTCCTGTGCGTGGATGATTTCGCAGTAGAACTACTTCACATTTCATGCCAGCTATCCAGGAGGACACAGAATGTGTCTAACCTGCTAGGGTTCTTGGAATTATTTAGTGGGAAGGAATACTCGGGTGAAACTCAAGATCTGTGGTTCATATCAATATCGCAAAGTTAAGTGGGAGGGACATTGCAGCCATGCAATAAACCTTCTTTCTGGCACTATTACCTCGGGGCTTTAATGTTAAGTCGCTTCATTTTTCGCCACAGGGTGGACATATGAATGCCTATCTGGGAGGCTGTAGCAGACCTATTCCACTCGTTCCGCCTCAATACCTCGTAGATGAAGTTACGCTCCACGTCTTCCCAGGAAATGGTTTCTTTTGAACTGTCTTCAGGCATCAATGGCTTTGTTCGATTCAACCCGGACACCAGGTAATCGGGAAGATGTTTACTACCGATTAGGCTGTTCTTGCAAACAACGTTCGCGTATTCGATGATGTTCTCCAACTCACGGACGTTGCCAGGGAAATCATGGGACATGAGGATGGGAAATACCTCAGGAGATAAACCCTGGATTTCCTTGGCATTTAACCGATTGAACTTGCGGATAAAATGATCAGCCAATAGGGGAATATCCTCTTTCCTCTCCCTCAACGGGGGAAGAACAAGCTTCACTACATTGATGCGGTAATATAGGTCCTGCCTGAAGCTTCCCCCTCTCACAAGCTCTTCCAAATCGCTATTGGTTGCGGCCACAATACGAACGTCCGCTTTAAGGGATTTGGTACTGCCAAGAGGTTCATATACTTTATCCTGCAGTACGCGAAGTAACCGGATCTGAAGTGCGGGTGATATATCACCGATTTCATCCAGAAAAAGGGTCCCTCCTTCTGCCAGCGCCAAACGCCCCGGTTTATCCTTTTTGGCGTCGGTGAATGCGCCAGCCTTGTACCCAAAGAGTTCCGATTCAAGAAGGTTGTCGGGCAGAGCTCCACAGTTGATGGTTATGATGGGCCCCTTTTTTCTCGGACTTAAGGAGTGGATTGCCTTTGTGAAAAGCTCTTTCCCGGTACCGCTTTCACCGACAAGCAGGACAGTGGTATTGCTTTCAGCCACCTGCTCGAGTATCCCGAAAAGGCGGTGCATCCCCTCATTCTTGCTTATAATGTCAAAGAAAGAGTGCCTATTCTCCAGTTCTTTGCGCAGCGCTTCCACTACGCTCAGATCACGGAAGGTCTCCACTCCTCCTATGACTCGACCCCTTTCATCCTTCAGGAGGGCCGTGGAAATGCTGACTGGAATTCTTTCCCCTTCTGAGTTCAAAATGAATATGGCCTGATTCACAATGGACTCGCCAGTTTCCATAGTCTGGCGGAGGGAACATTGCCCCTCGCAAATACTTGCTCGGAAGACCTCCCAGCAATGCCTACCGATCGCCTCCTCTCTTCTGATCCCGGTTATCTCTTGGGCAGCCCGATTAAAAGAAGTGACCTTTTGCTTTGCATCAACGGTAAAGACGCCGTCGGCTATGCTATCCAGAATGATTTCCGTCTGATTCTCAAGTGGTAGTTTCATTAACCCCTCGGCGCCTGCCCCAGGATCATTATTTCTTTGAAGAGAGTGTAAGTGAGAGGTGTCGCAGTGTCAAGGCGTTAGGTCTGGTAGGAGGTTAGACGAAGCATACTTATCCGGGTAACTATCCGCTACCGGCCAGCTGCAATTCCGAGAGGATGCGGGGGCTCATTTCTCTTGACTTATGGGGGATTTTTTCATTGTATATGCCATTCCATCAAAGATTGAGCAGGTAAGGTTTAAGCATGTTTAAGAAAGGGGTCTCACCCCGCTTTTTTAAGGCCCATATTCCGACAATAAGGCCAACTTCTTTGAGGACCGCCCAAGATTCAAGGGGCGGTCGAAGGAAAGGAGAGGTTCATGGACTTTTATTCATTTGTTGAAGGCCCGCTCCTGTGGCTGGCATTCATCGTCTTTATCGTAGGCAGTATCCTGCGGGCGGCCATGTTCTTTTTCTCATCTCTGAAAAAGGACAAGATCATCTATCAACATTTTAGCTGGAAGTATGTGTTTGCCACGCTTGTCCGTTGGGTCCTCCCGCTCAATAAGGATGTCGTCAAGAACCCTGTGGTTACGATCTTGGGGTACATATTTCATCTCTGTCTGATTATAGTGCCCATATGGTATTCGGGCCATATCACCCTGTGGGAGGAGTCGCGCTTTGAGTGGTCCTGGTCGTCCATTCCTAATGGGCTGGCCGATTGGATGACACTTGTTTTTCTGGCCATTGCCGTCTTTTTTCTTTTGAGGCGGATCTTTTCGGCTGACATCCGTCTGATTTCCACATTTTCGGATTATTTTCTTCTTGTTGTTACGGCCTTACCGTTTGTGACAGGATATTTTCTGACCCATGGGACGCTGGACGGTGTTGGGTTTTGGGGTGACAATATGCAGCTGATTCATATGCTTTCAGGCGAGTTGATGCTGATATTGATTCCGTTCACGAAATTATCCCATTATGTGCTGTTTTTCTTTTCCAGAGGATCCACCGGGATTGAATTTGGCCGCAGGGGCTATTCGGTTTAGGGGAATCCGGATGGATATGGTGCGAAGGAGTGTGATCATGAGTGAAGAGATCAGGGCAGACGCGATCATGGATTTTTTGAAGCCCAGGATGGGTGCCCGGTTCAAGATGTGGCTGAACATCTGCGCCCATTGCGGCCTGTGTGCAAACACGTGCCACTACTATTCGGCCAATGACAATGACCCCAGGATGATTCCTTCCTTCAAGGTGAGGTTTTTGAAGGAGATCCTGAGAAAGAAGGGCAATGTGAACAGGGACTATCTTCAGAAAGTCTATGACACTGTTTATTACGAGTGCAATATGTGCCGCCGGTGCACCCTGTATTGTCCCTTTGGAATAGACATAGCGCTGATGATATCGCTGTTGAGGGGCCTGTTGTTTTCGCAGGGGATCGCTCCGGAGGGTCTTCTCAGGGCCATAGAGAATTACAAAGGGTTTGGTAACCAGATGGCGGTAACGGACGAGAACTGGGTGGAGACCATAGAGTGGTGTGAGGAGGAGACCGCTGAAGAGCTGAAGGGTCTAAAGATACCAATCGACAAAAAGGGTGCAAAGATATTGTATACGGTCAATGCAAGGGAACCTATGTTTTATCCACAGGACATGATGGAGGCAGCCAAGATCTTCCACTTGGCGGGTGAAGACTACACCTATTGCAGCAAGCCAGGGTGGGATGACACGAATCTCTCCATGTTCTGCGGGGATTTGAAGACCTCCCGGATGATTGTGGAGAATACCTTTAAGAGGGCGGAGGAGTTGGAGGTTCAACAGGTTGCCATAACAGAATGAGGGCACGCCTACCGAGCGCTTCGGTTCGAAGCGCCCACCTGGCTGGGGTACACCCCCAAGCAAGAGGTGATTCACTCGGTTGAACTCTTTCATGACTACATACGGGACGGGCGGATAAGGATTAAGGAGAAGATAAAGGAGCCCACCACTGTTCAAGACCCCTGTAATGTGGTTCGGAGTGGAGGTCTGGCCGAGAAAAACAGGCGTCTTGCGGAATACCTCTCCGAGGACTTTCGTCCTTTGAAATACCAGGGGAATTACAATTACTGCTGTGCCGGGGGTGGCGGTGCTATGCCCATGGGCGGCGAGATGAAGAAGCACCGGTTGAAGGGGGGAAAGGTCAAGGCGGAGCAGATCCGGGAGACAGGCGCCAAGGTCATCTTTGTCCCATGCCACAATTGCATTGATCAGATCAGAGACCTTTCAAAGGAATATGACCTGGGAATCCGGGCGATCCACTTCAAAGAGGCCATCAGCGAGTGCATGGAGATCCCCGAAGAAATGCTGGTGACAGAAGAAGAGGAATAAAGGTATTTTTCTGTTGACGGTAGGTACCACATGGTAGTATAGAGTGTCAGCTCTAAGAGATTTACGACCTGCGGACTTCAAGGCAAACTACCAAAAAGGCGAAAAGGGAGATAAGCCATGGAACCCGATAGAACCCTGGTCCTGAAAAGAGATTCAGATAAAAAGTTTGTTGAGAGGATGTTTTCCTCTGTCCAGGCAAAGACCTCCCCCTATTGCTTTCAGTGTTCCACCTGTACCAACGGTTGCCCGATTGTCTTAAACTTCAGGCCGAATCCGGCACAGGAACTGGATCTGCTCCCCCATCAACTCATGTACGCGGTACGCCTCGGGTTAAAGGATATTGTCCTGGAGGCCCGGATGCTCTGGGCCTGTACGGAATGTTATATGTGCACCGAATACTGCCCCCAGGGCATACAGGTATGTGATGTCATCTATGAACTCAAGAATATAGCCATAAGGGAGCGGAAAGACCTTATCCCCAGGGGCATACGTATGTTTGCAAACGCCCTCTTGGACAATGGCCGGACCGCCGAGATCATGGAGTGGGAGCGTGAGGACCTTGAACTGCCGGGCCTGAGCGGCGAAGGTGACGAGGTTCTAAAAGGGCTTTTGAGGGAGCTGGGATTACCTGAGGTCATTAATCCGGCAAAATAGAGAGGACGAGAGATGAAGAGCTATGCCATCTTTCTCGGTTGTTCCATTCCTTCCCGCGTGAACCATTACGAGGCCTCGGCCCGCGTAGTTCTCAACGAATTGGGGGTGAAACTGGTTGACATAGAGCAGTTCAGCTGCTGTGGGCCTGTGCCCCTCCGCTCCATCTCCTTTGAGATGTTTCTCACCGTAGGTGCCCGCAACCTCGCCCTTGCTGAGGCACAAGGTCTGGATATCATGTGCCTTTGCAGCGGCTGTTACAGCACACTCACCGACGTCAACCACCACCTCAAGGAGGATTCTGAATTAAGGTCGGCCATAAACAAGCGGTTGGAGTCCTCAGGGGCTGCCTATAACGGCGGGATACATGTGAAGCATTTCATGAAGGTACTCCACCAGGACGTGGGTCTCGATTCCATCCGAAATCGGATTGCAAGGACTTATAAGGGCCTCAATATAGCCACTCATTATGGTTGCCATACCCTGAGACCCACCAAGGTGATGCAATTTGACAGTTCTTCGCCCCCAAGGGTCTTTGACGACCTGGTGGAGCTTACCGGCGCCAAAAGCATTCGCTGGGCTGCCAAATGGGAGTGCTGCGGAGGGCCGCTCCTGGGGGTAAATGAACAGCTCGCCCTGGATCTCTGCGAAAAAAAGCTAGCTGACGCCAAGGCCTGGAAGGCGGACTGTCTCTGCACAGCCTGTCCCTTCTGCCAGGTGGAATTCGATACCATTCAGGGCAAGATTGCCGCGGATCGGGGTCGCACCTACGACATCCCCTCTATTCTATACCCCCAGCTTCTGGGCTTGGCCATGGGTCTTGAGCGGGATAGGTTGGGGATGGACGGGAATAGGCTCCCCCTTGACAGGATCGAGGCTGCCTTAGAACCGGCAGCTATATCGGGATCCTGACCCCTGGCAGTCACTGTGGCACGGAAGTCGAGGGTTTATTATTAGCTGTTACTCAATGTAGCGGGGTTACTTATCTGAGAGCGCCAGCTTACGGGTGACATTGTCCTGGATCCAGTGGCTGTCCCACCACTCTATGGGATTGACGAAGACCCCGCTCACCATTACGCCAAAATGCAGATGATCTCCACCGGCTAGTCCGGTCTGCCCCGTAGTTCCGATCACCTCGCCTTTGGCGACCTCCTGGTCCGGCCTTGCAATCATCTTGCTCAGGTGTGAGTAGACCGAGGCAAGCCCCTGGCCGTGGTCCAAGACCACCGTGAGGCCATATATCCCCAGACGGTCTGCAAATATTACCCGGCCCCTGTTGGCAGCCAGCACATCCGAGTTGGCCAAAGAGGCCAAGTCCACGCCCAGATGTATCTCCTCGTCAATCTTGTTTCCCTGATAATAATATTCCCGGCGTTCCCCGAATCTTGCCATGTTGGCGGCGTTTTCTTGCCTTAGCCAAGTCCCATCCCACATTCGTTCTCGGCCGGTCTTTTTCCTTAGATCGTAGAAGGTCTGGTTGTTTTCCTTCCTCAAGTCTCGGTTGATTTGAAGGAACTTATCAATGTCACTTGCTCCTGCACTGAATTGATAAAACGAGAAATAGGGAAGGATTTGTTTCAAGAATCGGTCTGTAATGTTAACCTTCACTTCCCCCAACTGCCTTTTCCGGACACGGTGGTAAAAATTTGCCCTAGAGAGGTTCCCAGCCTTATCTTTTGCCCAGAGATATACCTCCGGATCAGGTTTAATATTGCCACGAATAGCGAAATAGCAGAGGTAGAGCCCTTCCCTGGATTCCTTATCAACGGGAAAGCCCGGGAAGAAAAACTCGTTCACGAAAAGGCCACTTTCGCTAGAATCCGAAGAGACCTGGTACACTATCAGGCCTGCCCCCCCGAGATTGATATAGTGCAGCCTGCTCACGGCCCTGATGGCCGGCGGGACTGTATCCACAACCATCTTATGCTGAACTAGAGATAGGTTTCCATCCCCCCCTCTCCTTCTTGAATAATCCCAAACCCGTACCAGCAGGTCGACACGCCCCTGAGTCAGGTTCAGTTTTGAGGGGTCCACAGAAAATTCCGTTTCAAAGTTATGGGTACCATCCCGATTGAGTAGGCCTTTAAACGGAAATTTCTTTTCGAAAGCCTTTATCTCACGGCCTTCCTGGTTAACTGAGACATTGAGTTCCCTGAGCCCCCTCTTCATATCGCTAATTGCAAGGGTGAATTTTTGGACTCCTGTGAGGAACTCGGGAAGAGGCTTAAGATCCACGACCGGCTTTTCTCCCTCAAAAATGCCTGCCAGGAACCAGCCCAGGCCGCCAAGGATGATCACAATCGCCCCTACGGTAAGTAACAGGCCCGCTTTTTTCTTTTCTTGCATATATCTAACTCTCTATTATCTTTACTTTAAATATCCGTGCTCCTGTGCCATGCATCACGCCAAGGAAAGACTTGAACGCATACCGGAAGAGTTGTATAAGATTTTCCCGGCCATGGAGGAACTTAAATAGCAATTTATGCCTGCAATGGCAAATATTTTTATAATCATTTAGGAAGATGTCTTGGAAAGGCCTTATCATATAGGTGTTATCGGCGCTGGAACGTGTACTGATGCCACTTATCAGATTGCCAGAAATATGGGCTTTGAGATAGGGAAAAGAGGATGGGTCCTCATCTGTGGTGGACTTGAGGGGGTCATGGAAGGCGCTGCCAGAGGTTGCTCAGAGGCGGGGGGGCTGACCGTGGGCCTTCTACCAGGACTTACCAAGCACTCGGCCAACCCGTTCATTCGAGTCCCCATACCCACAGGCCTTGCTGAGGGGAGGAATTTACTTATAGTGAGGGCCTCTGACTTACTGATATCCATATCAGGAGGGTATGGGACCCTTTCTGAAATTGCTTTGGCCCTTAAGATAAACAAACCGGTAATTGGTCTTGACACCTGGAAAGAGATAGCTGGCATACACTATGCCGCCAACTCCAGGGAGGCCATTAGGCTGGCGGTTCAACTACTTGGGGAATCTTAGCCGCCAGCGATACCCCGCCTTAAAGGCGTATATTTCTGCTGATACCCTTGACCCTTTTCATGATCTCTTGGGGGTCTAATGTGATGTGTTTCCTGTCCTTCATAAGCACTTTTCCATTTACGATCACATCCTTCACATCAGCACCATCCGCCGCGTAGACCATGGCCGAATATGGATTGTAGAGAGGGCACAGGTGAGGACTATTTAGGTCTACCACAATGATATCTGCCTTTTTCCCCTCCTCAATTGTTCCAATTTCCTTTTCAAGGCCCAAAACCGCCGCCCCCCATCGGGTAGACATCCTGAGGGCGGTCCGAGCATCCAGGCTGCCGGGGTCCTGTTCCGTGACCTTGCTGAGCTTGGCGGCAATGTCCATTTCCTGAAAAAGATCCAGGTTATTGTTTGATGAGCACCCGTCTGTACCCAGCCCCACTGTCAAACCCATTTTCAACATATTCGAGACCCTAGCCGTTCCGGAGCCGAGTTTCATGCTGCTCTCGGGGCAATGGACAATCCTGACTCCCTTTTCCCTGAGACACTCCATCTCCCCATGATCCAGATGGACAGCGTGCACGGCAATAAGACTGGAGTTTATGACGCCCAATCCATCCAGATAATGAACCGGTCTTACCCCAGCCCTCTTCATAATCTCCGTGACCTCTTCACGGGTTTCAGAAAGGTGTATCTGAAGGGGAAGGTTGAACTCCTGCGATAGCTCGGTTGCAGCCCTCAGGGTCCGTTCGGAACAGGTGATGGGGCTGTGACAAAAGACATCCGGCGTGATCAGCCCGGAGAATCCCTGCCAGTCCTCTATGAATCTTCTTGCTGCGGCTATATTCTCTTTCGGGTCTTCAACCCCTGGCGCAGGGAAGTCTATGACCCCTTGACCAATAAGGGCCCTAAGCCCTGACTCCTTTACTGCGCGAACCGTACCATCCTGAAAAAAATACCCATCCGCAAAGCAGGTGGTCCCCGATGAAATCATCTCAAGGCACGCAAGGAGAGAGCCCCAGTAGACCGTATCCGGGTTAAGGAACCTTGACTCAGCAGGGAAGATCTTTTCAAAAAGCCATTCCCTCAATGGTAAGTCGTCGGCAATGCCCCTGAATAGGCTCATGGCTGCGTGGGTGTGGCCATTGATCAGCCCCGGCATGACCAAGCAGTCCCTGGCATCAATGACTTCCCTTGGAGAACAGCTCTTATCTCTTTCTTCCTCGACCCTCTGAATCCGGGTTATCCGCCCATCGTCTATAAAGACCCTGGCATCAGAAATAGGCTCCTCATCCTCCACCATTGTGATAAGTATTCCCCCATCTATTAGGATATCCGGGGCCTTTTCTGGCCGGCTGAAATCCTGACCGTTCCTATGCACGGAAGTCACTTAGAACACCTCCTTGCCCCAAATTCCCTTGACACATTTCTCTTATCGCGTGAAATTAGGGCTTCAATTTCGTCATATTAGAAAAGGACAAGGATCAAGAAATGGCTATTATCGCCCCATTTAAGGGATTAACATATGACTTTCACAAAAGGCAAGACCTCGCAAGATTGGTGGCCCCACCATATGACGTCATTTCGGAGAAGCAACAGGAAAGGTATTACCAGGAAGATCCCCATAATGTCATCCGTTTGATCTTGGGCAAGAAAAAAACCGGAGACTCTGATTGGGATAATAGGTATACCCGTGCCGCCGACTACCTTTCGAGGTGGGAATCCGATGGCACCCTGCTCCGTGCCAATCAACCCTGCCTATATGTTTCGTCCCTGAGCTACAATCCAGGGGGGGGAGAGCCCCGACGAACCCGGTGGGGCCTAATTGCCCTGGTCCGGATAGAAGAGGAGGGCAGCAGTGTGATCCTTCCACATGAGAGGACCTTCTCGGCCCACAGAAATGACCGGTTAATGCTCATGAGGGCCTGCAATTGCCAGTTAAGTCAGGTATTCGGTCTTTTTGAAGATCCCGATGATACCGTACTTGACATGTGCAAAAGGGCCATTGACGCCTCCCCCCAGATCGCCTTCGATTATGAAGATGAAACCCAACACCAGCTGTGGACCTTGCAAAACCCTCAGTTATTCAGGGAGGTGGCTGATGCCATGTTGAAAACTCCCATATATATCGCAGACGGTCACCACCGTTACGAGACCTCGCGTAACTTCAGAAACATTATGAGGGCCAGGTACGGAAGCCGTCCTGCCAACAGGTCTTATGAATTTGTGATGATGTATCTTTCCAATATGAATGACAAGGGCTTGACAATCCTTCCCTCACATCGACTCATTAGTGCTGTACCTGACTTTCGGCTTGATCCATTTCTAAGGAAGGTAGAGGAGTGGTTCGACATTTCAGGGTTTCCACTCTCGGGCCACGGTGCCCTTGAGGAATCCATCACCATCAAAAGGAAACTCCAAGGGACCGGGGTTAGAGGGACGAACATTGCATTTTATCAACACGGCTCAAAACAATACTACCTCTTCTCATTTAAGGAAGGTGCAAGAGAGAAGATGGGTGATGACCTTCATCCGTCGCTCAGGAAGCTTGATGTCCTCGTACTTTCCCGGTTTATCCTCCAGAGGGCCCTCGGTTTCAGCAAAGAAGATCTGGATGACGAAAAGACGTTCCACTATCAAAGCAACATGGAGACGGCCATTTCCGATGTGCAGTCGGGGGCCTATCAAATGGCATTTATGCTGAACCCCACCAGGGCGGACCAGGTCAAAGAGGTGGCAAGCAACTCCCTTGTCATGCCCAGGAAATCAACCTATTTCTATCCCAAGGTATTATCAGGTCTGGTCTTTAATAAGATAGATCCTCATGAAATCATCCAGGTCCCATGATATTATCCTGTGGCCCGACGAATCTATTGACTGTTTCATGGAGGGCCGCCTCAAGCTGATCCAATCCAGAGATGGCTACAGATTTTCCATTGATGCCATCCTGCTCTCGGAATTTGTGACCATAAGACCCGAAGATGTGGTGGTCGACCTGGGAACAGGCTGCGGCATAATTCTCCTGATTTTGCTTCTGACAAGACCGGTTGGACATGCCTTTGGACTTGAGATTCAAAAAGAACTCGCCGCTCAGGCAAAGCGAAATGCCAAGCTCAATGGATTCGAGAGGAAGATGGAGGTTATTATTGGGGATATCAGACGTCCCCCTGTGACCAGGGACTGGGCGGATGTGGTCATTTGCAACCCCCCTTATCGCCAGTTAAAAAGCGGCCGCATCAACCCCGATCCCCGCAGGGCCGTCGCAAGGCATGAATTACTGACCTCCATTGATGATATCTTGATGGCAGCTACGGGGTTGCTTCGGAAGAAGGGGAAGCTGACGTTGATTTATCCGTCTGCTCGTCTGACGGACATCTTGGGCCGCATGCGCTATTTTGGCCTGGAACCCAAACGCCTCCGTATCATTTATCCCAACCTGCAATCCCAAGCCAGGCTGACGCTAATAGAGGGCTGTTTAGGCGGAAGTCCGGGGTTGGAGGTAGACCCGCCCTTAATTGGACAGGGGAATTTCTCTATTTCGGACCGACCCTGAATTCTATCTTTCTTACGGCTTCTCGGCCCAGGGTCTCATTTAGTTTTCGTCTGATATCCTTCTCCATGAATTTCAGTTCCTGAAGCCAAATGGGTTCCGCGACCCAGACCCTGAGCACCCCATCCTTGATCCAGGAAGGCCTTGCACTATTTGAAATGGAAGGGCCGACCACCCTATCCCATTCTTCCCAAATGCAGGCATCTCTGGGGTTAAAGGGTAAGGTACCATCCTCAAGGAGGCTGCCGATAATGTCCCTTATAGATGTAAGCGAGTCTTTGTCTACGGCCATCTATCGATGCCTCCCCCATATTAAAAAAAACGGTATCTTCCTCAGATGGCTGCCTACCGGATGACCAAATCAGATGAGAGATTAATGACACTGAAAGATCAATATTAGATGTTGCTGACACCATTGTCAAGAAATCGTCCTTATTGAATCTTTATCCCTTGACCTAACAGAGTTTTGCTTATATGCTTAATTATCTGGCCTTCATGACCCGGTGAGTTTAGGTGAACGTATATTTTGGTCAGAATCGTCTGTCAGGATAATCTTAAAAGCTATTTTTGAGAGCTACATAAGGGAGTGGTAATATGGCCTGGGATTGGGATAAGCTACAGGAACGAAAGAAGGGTTCCTCGGGGCGAGGAACCGGAGGTCCTACGGACATGGGTGAGGTCCTTGAAAAGATCAAGGGTGCCAGGGGAAAACTCCCCGGAAAGACCTGGATTATCATTGTCGTAATCATACTTATCATCCTGGGCTCCAGCTGTTTTTATACAGTTGGCGTAGATGAGGTCGGCATTGTCCAGAGGTTTGGAAAATATATAAGGACATCCCAACCAGGCCTCAGCTTTAAGCTGCCCAGGGGGATCGAAAAGGTCACCAAGGTCAGGGTCAGATATGTCTTCAAGGAGGAATTCGGCCTCAGGACTATTGAGGCCGGCGTGCGGACCCGATATGCGCCAGGCGATGCCTACGAGAGCGAATCCTTAATGCTTACCGGAGATCTTAATGTGGCCGTTGTACCCTGGATAGTCCAGTACCGCATCAATAATCCGTTCAATTACCTGTTTAAGGTACATAACCCTAGGGTAACATTCAGGGATTTGGCTGAAGCCAGCATGCGCTTGATAGTGGGGGACAGCAGCATCAACGAGGTCATCAGTAAGAGGGAGGAACTCGCCGCAAAGAATAAGGACCTGCTGCAGAAGTTCCTGGATGAGGCCGAAACCGGTATCAAAGTTGTCAACGTGGAGATGAAGAAAACTAATGTTCCGCAACCTGTTCAGCCATCCTTTAATGAGGTGAACCAGGCAGTCCAGGAAAAGGAGAGGATGATCTATCAAGCCAGGGAGGCCTACAACAAGGTCATCCCTGCTGCCAGGGGGCAGGCCGAAAAGACCATTAAGGGAGCCGAGGGTTACGCCCTTGACCGAGTGAACCGGGCAAAGGGTGATGCTGCCAGGTTTCTCGAATTCTATAAGGCATATACCACTGCCGAAGACGTAACCAAGAGACGGCTCTACCTGGAAGCCATGCAGACAATCCTCCCCAAGATGGGGGCCAAGTATGTTGTGGATGCAGAACAAAAGAACCTTCTCCCTCTGCTCAATCTCGGGAAATCCCTGGGCAGCAAAGAAGGAGGGAAATAATGAAATTCAAGACCTTGATTATCCCTATTATCATCATCTTAGTTGTCGTCTTTTCCGCGGCCTATGTTGTCGATGAAACCGAGCAGGTGGTTATTACCCAGTTCGGAAAGGCCATAGGCAAACCCAAGACCGAGCCGGGCCTCTATTTCAAGATTCCGATCATCCAGCAGGCAAACTATTTTCCCAAGAACCTGCTCGAATGGGACGGAGACCCTGGTCAGGTCCCTACCCTGGACAAGACCTTCATTTGGGTGGACACCTTTGCGAGGTGGAAGATTGTCAATCCCTTAAAGTTCTTCGAGACTGTCAGCAATGTGGTAGGTGCCCTTGCACGCCTGGACGACATAATAGATGCGGCGGTACGCAACTTTATAACCTCCTATCCACTAATCGAGACGGTCCGAAACACCGACCGGGAACTGGACACCTTCGAAGTGGGCGTGGGCAATGTCCAGGAAGAGAGGCCCCTGGGTAAGGTCTCTACAGGGAGAGGGAAGATTACCAACCTGATAATGAAACAGGCCCAGCCCAAGCTCACGGACTTCGGCATCGAGCTTGTTGACGTGCAGTTAAAGCGTCTGAACTATGTTGAGGAGGTCCAGAAATCTGTTTATGGGAGAATGATTGCCGAAAGAAAGCAGATTGCCCAAAAATTCCGCTCCGAGGGTGAAGGGGAGGCCCGTAAGATAGAGGGCAGCCAGGAAAAGGACCTGAAGAAAATCACCTCAGAGGCATATAAGACGGCCCAGGAGATAATGGGAGGGGCAGATGCAGAATCGACCCTTATCTATGCACAGGCATACAGCAAAGATCCTGATTTTTATTCCTTTCTGAAGTCACTGGATGTCTATGAAAAGACCATGGACAAGGACAGTTCACTTGTCCTTTCAACGGATTCGGCCTTTCTGAAATACTTTAAGAGTTACAAGTAACATATTGTTGATTATATGTTTTGTGTCTTGAGGAGCAGTAGAATGGTAAGAACGGAAATATCCCTTTTTCTGGAAAATGTCCCAGGGCAACTTGGGAAATTGGCGAGCAATCTATCGGCAGCCGGCATCAATATTGATGCCTTGACCATTCAGGACGCCTCAGAGTATGTCCAGGAACTCTTCAGGGCCAGGGGAAAATCCCTGAAAAGGGTAGCGCCGGCGGCCAGCTATGGTTCCATGAAGAAGGACTCGGCAGATCACGCCCTTATACGACTCCTGGTTGAGAATACCGATAAGGCGATCGACCTCCTGTCCAAGGAGGGTTATATATTCGACATCATGCCGGTGATTGCCCTCGAGATCGAAAATAGACCCGGCACCCTGGCCCAAATGGCAAAGAAATTCGGGGAAGAGGGCATCAATATCAATTACGTCTACGGTTCGGCCCTCCCAGGGCAAGAAAAGGCACTCTTCATATTCTGCCCGGAAGATATTGAGCTTGCGGCAAAGATCTTTAAAGATTAATCTGTGGCCAATTCCAGGTCTATAATTCTGAGCTGAATCCTGTCGTAGCCCTCCCATCGATTCAGCTCAGGGGTAAAGACCATATTGATCGTCCTCCCCTCCAGCGAATGCCGACCAGCCAAACCAAAGCCAATTGCCTCTAGTGCTCTTCCTTCCTGTCGCACCTTGAGTCTAAGGTGGTCCTCGCCAACCATACGTGACTCCAGGGCCTTCAAAGAGCGGCCCAGAAAAGTAGGCTCCGGGTTCCCCTCCCCAAATGGGGCCAGAGCCCTTATCTGCTGGACCATCTGAGGCGTTATCTCCGTGAGAGGGATCTCAGCGTCCACGTAAATGGTGGGAATTAGGTCCCCATGGCTAAGGGTTTTGGTCGCAAGGGCTTCCAGTTCACCTTTCAGCATCTTTACCCTATCTGCCTCCAGAGTAAAACCTGCTGCATGGGAATGCCCGCCGAATCTTTCAAAGAGATGGCCGAACTGACTCAAGGCATTGTAAAGATTGAAACTATCTATGCTCCTTCCTGAGCCCACGGCCAGCCCATCCCCAATGCTTATGACGAGCGAGGGACGATGATATCTTTCAACAAGCCTTGAGGCCACTATGCCCAGTACCCCCCTGTGCCAGCCCTCCCCTGCCATAACCAGGGTCCTGGAATCTACTGGTTCCATACTCGTCCTTATCAGCTCTTCTATCTCATTGAAGATCTGTCGCTCCAGACGCTGGCGTTGAGTATTGGCCTCGTCCAGCTCGGTGGCAAGCTTCTCGGCCATGGCTGGATCTTCAACTGTCAATAATTGGAGCCCTGTCTCGGGATCGCCCATCCTGCCGGCGGCATTCAGGCGCGGGGCAAGTCTAAAGGCCAGGTCGTCAATGGTGATCTCTTTGCCCACCACACCGGCGATTTCCTTCAGGGCCTTTATCCCTTCCCAGCGGGACTTTGTCATCATCCCTATTCCACCCCTCACCAGTATCCGGTTCTGGCCCCGCAATGGCACCCTGTCCGCTACGCTACCCAGGGCTACCAGATCAAGGTATTCCTTAAGGTCAGGAGCGGGCCGCCTATCGAACCAGCCCCTCTCGCGAAGGGCAGCCCTTAGCGAAACAGCCAAAAAAAATGATAGCCCTACACCGGCTAGGTCCTTGAAAGGAAAGGCACAGCCTGGTTGGTGTGGATTGATTACCGGGAAGACAGCTTGGAAGCCCTTAGGCACCTGATGATGATCCGTAACAACGACCTCTGTGCCCAAGCTCCGGGCCAATACGATCTCCTCAACATTCGATATGCCGCAGTCTACGGTAATGATCAGGCCTGTTCCGTTATTTACAATCTTTCTAACGGCCTCTTCGTTGAGCCCGTAACCCTCCTTCAGTCGACTTGGGATGTAAGCGGAGGCCGCTACGCCGATATCTGAAAAGAAATTCAACAATAGGGCCGTGGCAGTGAGGCCGTCGGCGTCATAATCACCGTATACGGTAATTACTTCCCTTTCCTCAATGGCCTTGAGGATGGCAAGGACAGCATCACCCATCCCCTTGAGAACGAGGGGATCTGCCATATTTGCAAGGCGAGGATACAGGAATGACTCTGCATCTGCGGGATCCGAAATACCCCGGTTTATTAACAGTTGGGCCTGCAGGGAGGTTAGCCCGGTTTCATGGGCGAGCTGTGAGGCCCCGGGTGAGGAAGGACGTAGTTTCCATATCTTGGCCGAAGGAACCATAGAGGCCTCATACGAACAAAGAAATATTCCTAACCCCTAAGGATCTCTTCCACCTTATTAACATCCTCGGGAACATCAACCTCAATGGAATCATGGGCGGTCTCCAGGACCTTGATCCTGAACCGATTTTCAATGGCCCTCAGTTGTTCAAGCCTTTCGGCTGATTCCAGTACCCCTTCAGGCAGGCGTGTATATTGCATCAAAAATCCCATACGGAAGGCATAGAATCCGAGATGTTTATAATATATATGCTTCGATTCGGGGTCACGAAAGAAGGGGATGGGGTATCGAGAAAAATATATGGCAAACCCCTGCCGGTCCGTTACAACCTTTACATGGTTAGGATTATGAACGTCGTCTCCATCCCTGATCCTGCATTTCAGGGTACTCATTGGGATTGATCTATCCCCCAAGAGCGGGCTTACCAGGAGTTGAACAAGGGAGGGTTGAAACAGAGGTTGATCCCCCTGGATATTTACAATGATATCCTCTTTTTCAAGACCTTTCAGGAGAGCGGCCTCAGTGACCCGGTCCGTTCCGGAACGGTGCTCTTTTCCGGTCATGATAGCCTTTCCACCGAAACCATGAACGCAGGCCAAAATCCGTTCATCGTCCGTGGCCACACATACCTCGGAGAGTTGGTCGCATGACAAGGCCTTTTCATACACATGCTGTATCATGGGTCTGCCGGCGATTCGAACCAGAGGCTTTCCTGGAAAGCGCGTGGAGTCGTATCTTGCCGGGATAAAGGCGACTATCTCCATGGATCTAGGCCGTCAGTCACCGACGACTCATCAGCCCCTTTCTCAACTCGGCGGGTCAATCTTCAATTTCCCGGTTTATCCCGGGCAGGATGTTTCCAGATAGGTGGCACAGGCTGAGTCTGACTCCCAGGCCGTGACCTTACTTACCTTGATACCTTCCCTATTCAGTTTATGGGATAGGGTGTCGAATATGTGGCGTGCAATATTTTCCGAGGATGGATTCATGGTCTTGAAAGGCTCCAAGTCGTTTAGGAACTCATGATCCAATTCATCCAAGGCCCCCTTGGTCGCCTCCTTGACCACCCTGAAATCGATCAGCAATCCGTCCTTTGCCAGTCTCTCCCCTGCAACATATACCTCGATCTTCCAGTTGTGGCCATGGAGCCTTTCGCATCCGCCCTTAAATTCCCTGAGCTGATGAGCTGCGGCAAAATGTGAGGTTATCTTCAATTCGTACATGATGGCTATCCCTTAAGGGCCAGGTCTTACGATGATTCTTCGTGGACACCCGGTTCCTTGCCGCACTCAGAACACTTTCCATCAATGATAATACCCGTGCAGGTTCCATCAGGGCACAGGACCCTGTCTTCCAAATCAAAGCCGTAGGCCTCTTCGCCATCACCAGCCTCGGCCGTCACGTCATCATGGTGCCTGAGGCCGTACCCGCATTCCATGCAATAATTTGCGCCTTCAGGTACCGTAGATTCACACTGAGGGCATGGAGTGCCCTGTATCTCTTCATTACAATGGGGGCATTTCATTTTTTAGGACCTCCTTTTTTATCTGATGGCACCTCAACTACCATAATACCTATAGTTTTTACAAGCCGCAATCTTCATACCTATGGCTAGCAGGCTTCGTTCTATCCATAGATGGATAACATGGTTTTTGTCATATTAGGAATAGCTGACAGAAGGGCACACTGAGAGCATCTGCGGGCATCACCGCTGCTCGATCTAGAAGATTGAAGGGGCATCTCGATTCCTTGCCCCCGGGTTTTATTACCTCCCCTTGTACAACGGGCAGGAATCTAGCTCTTCTTGGAGGTTATTGTTTGAAAGGAGGTAATCTGCTGCTTTACCCTGGTGCTCTTACATTTTGGACACCGAAATTTCTTCTTTTCATATTCAGAAACACTTAACATATGGGTGAAGGGCTTGTTACATTTTATGCACATAAATTCATAAGTAGGCATAACACACCTCCGTCTTCTACTCAGATCTATTCCCACAACCACGGAGAAATAATAGGTCTTTTCTTGATGTTGTCAAGGGCCTTTATGTAATCACTTTCAATCCTTTTTCCCTTAAATATTCCTTTACCTGCCGGATACTCAAGAGACGGTAGTGAAAGACAGAAGCCGCCAGCAGGATCCGGGCCCCCCCCTTTACAACTCCTTCATAGAAATGCTCTAAGGTTCCGGCTCCCCCTGAGGCCACCACCGGGATATCAACCACTTCAGAAATGGCCTTTGTGAATTCAAGATCGTAGCCAGCTTTTGTTCCGTCACCATCCATGCTGGTGGGAAGAATAACCCCAGCCCCCAGTTCCTGGCATTTTTTTGCCCATTGAACAGCATCCTTCTCAACCGGCTTAGTTCCGCCTGAAACCACCAGTTCAAAACCGGAAGGCATCTTAGGGTTCCGCCTGGCATCCACTGCTATGGTAATCTTGTCCCTACCGAATTTCTCTGATGCCTCCCTAATGAGCTCCGGGCCGCGAACAGCAGCGCTATTCATTGAAATCTTTGCAGCCCCGGCCTCAAGAACCTCTTCAATATCTTCCAGGCCTGCTATCCCTCCTCCAACAGTCAAAGGAATGTCTATCACCGATGCCACCTGTCTCACCCACTCCAACCTAGTCTTTCGGTTCTCTAAGGTAGCCGCAATGTCCAGCATGGCCAGTTCGTCAGCGCCCTCATCCTGATAAAACTCCGCATTCTCAACTGGGTTACCTGCATCTCGCAGGTCCACAAAATGAATCCCCTTGACCACCCTGCCCTCTTTCATGTCAAGGCAGGGCATTATCTTAATCGTCTCTAACATATAAAAACCCCTCCCTTCAAGACAAACTCCGCACCCCTGATCCCCCTACGGGCCGAAGGCTGGCACCCTTAAACTCTTACGATATGTGCCGAGGAAAACGCACAACAAACGTCGTGTCGTCCTTTCCTTCTCTAATTTCTATCTTTCCCCTTAGTAGGCTCATGATCCGGTGAATAATATAAAGTCCTCGTCCTAGGCCCTCCCCTTCCAGCATTTTGATACGGTCTCCTTCTGAGATCTGGCCGCTATTCCTGATCTCAGCACAGGCCCATTCGCCATCAGCATAGGTGCTAATGGCAAGAACTCCTCCCTTTAATGGGATCGCCTTTGTAGCATTGTTTAACAGATTGTCAAATACCCGCTCTGCATGAATTACATGGCACCTGATAGAGAGCTCCGGATCAAAGGGTCCCTCTTCCAGGTTAACATTCTGCTTGAGTTGCTCCCTGATCGCCTCTTTGTTTATCTCGAACCGCCTCCTAAGAACCCCTGTCAGATTCACCACCTGTTCTTCCCCGACCCTGTAAATGCTCAAGGCCAGCTCCTGCAGGCGAGTGGTTTCTTCCACCAGAATATCCAGATACTTGTGGATCTGTTCCTGAGAATCGTCAAGTGTCTTATCCTTAAGCAGTTCCTTGAGTCTTCTGGCGAAGCCCGCCGTCGCAATTGCCGGGTTCTTGAAGTCGTGGAGGGCATCATCCAGCCGCTCCATCTTCTGGGCCTTCATCAATTCTCTACCCAAGAACAAGAATAGTTCAATTTCATCTTCGCTGTACCGCAACCTGTGATCCAGGGCATCAAAGGTCATGAAATGGCTGACCTCCCCTTCCACGTTAAGCGGTATATAGAGTATGGAGTTGATTCCATGGAGCGCGGCAAATCTTTTTAAATCGTTTGACAGTAAATCGCTCTTCTGGGGGTCCACCACCAGGATAAAAGCTGGCGTTACTATCTCGTAAACAGATTCTCCTGAGTATTCCTTGAGATTCAGAAGCAAACTAAAGACCGGCTCCTTGCTGACCGGGTGACTACTTCCAATGTTATGGTAACCCCCTGCCTCCGGATAACCTGCCTCAAGGATTACCTTCCCAAGGTCTTTTGCAACCGAGAAAAGGGCTCCGCTTTGGAGATTGACAATCTCGGCAAGATCCGGGACCACAGTATCAAAGACCTCTTTGAGCTTGATTCCTCCACGCGTTCCCAGATTTTGGAAAATATGCCGGACTATAGCCTCCTTCTTTTCCTGGGATGTATGAAGGGATAGGATCTTCTTCCGGGCGATCACAAAACTGAGCCTCTTGGCCATGAGGTTGGCCATCTGTATCTCCAGTGGCGTGAAAGTTCGCCCCTTCTCCAGGTAATATATCTGAATGACGCCAAAGGTATCCCGCTCCGTGGGGAAAAAACGGGTAAGTTCGAGGGGGATGGCCATAAGAGAATGAACCCCCTTCCTGGAAATAACATCCTTGTCACGGTATAGTTCCTCACCGAGGATGTCCGAAACCAAGAAAGGTCTGCGTGTCCTGACGACCTCCCCTGCGATGCTACCTTCCAGTGGTATCAGGGTCTGGCGGGTATCTTCTTCCGAAGGGTAGGACCCGTAGGAAAGCATCTGCTCTGTGTGGGGGTCATAGATCCTCACGGAAGCGGATTGGGCCCCCAGAAAATCCACCATGAATTGAGTTGCCCTTTGCAGTATCTTGGGTTCAGGTAGGTCCGGGTCGATCTCAACAATCTCATCCACCTGGCTTGCAACCTGGCCCAGGAAATCGGTGAGGAGGTGCTCCTCGATCCATTCCGCCAGTAGGGCCCAGAAATCCTCCTCATAGGAGACCCTTCTTGCCCAAGGTTCGTTTTGTACTCTCTTGACTAGATCTTGAAAATTCATCAACATAAAAGGGACCAACGTGGCTCAGAAAGTTCGAAAGACATATTTTCGATAGCAAAGGAACTTAGAAAAGTCAACTACCACCACACGTCCGTGCCTCAAAATTGTTATTGCATTTTTCTCCATATTAAAAGACAAAAGGGCAAGCTAAGAATCCCATTGGGGAGATCAGTTTTTGCGAAACAACCAACAGGAGGAGGGCAAAAAAGACCGCCCAGCATGAAATCCTTCAATGAATGGACCCGGAGAAAAGGAAGCATATGAAAGAGGCAATTCTTTACGCCCACTTGAGCTGGCCGGAAATACGCGATCTAAATAAAGAAAGGCTGGTTGTGGTTCAGCCTTTCGCCGCGATCGAAGACCATGGACCGCATCTACCTGTGGAGACAGATTGTTTGCTCATTAATGCCATTTCCTTGGCTGCAGCGAGAAAGGTTGGAAAAAATGTGCTCTTGATGCCTATCATTCCTTATGGCTATGTAGAACATCACATGGATTTTCCAGGTCCTATCTCGATTGATGGACACCATCTTATCGGGTATCTGGCCAGTGCCTTGAAAAGTCTCACGCGCCATGGATTCAGGCGCTTGCTCGTTGCGAATGGTCATGGCTCCAATCGGCCCTTCATGGATTTGGCTGCCCGAATGGTCATGGATGAGACTGATGCAATTGTCGGTTGCGTCACTCCTTACTCCTTGGCCAAGAACGAGATCAGGGATATCTGCGAATCCGAGTTCATTTCTCACGCCGAAGAACTGGAAACTTCCCTGGTCCTCCACCTGGACGAAACATTGGTGGATGTGACCAAACGAGTCAAAGAAATTGGTTTTCCTATCTCAAAATTCCACTGGCGCAGCCTGATTGAAGCTCCCCCGCTCAGTTTTGTCGACCGCTGGTCCAGGATTTCCGAAAGCGGTGTAGTGGGCGACGCTACCTTGGCCTCAAGGGAGAAGGGTGAAAAGCTGTTTAAGGTCATCGTGGACCGTTTAGCCGAACTGATTGAAGAATTCATGTACCGCGAAATAAAACCAAACGTGGATCATCATAGTTAGGGAGCTCACAATTTCACCTGCCTGAACGACCTCTCTTTGGGACCTGACCCGCTGCCATTTCCTATATAGACCAGTTCCGGCTTCTTGAGCAGGACCTTTGTATCTGGGGGCACGCTCTCGGTAATCCAGACATTTCCACCGATTATTGATCTGGCCCCGATGACCGCCTCTCCGCCCAGTATGGTGGCATTCGAATAGATGATCACGTCGTCTTCAATGGTGGGATGTCGCTTCTTGTTTCTAAAGCGCTCCACGTCATGCCGGGGGGTTGAGAGGGCTCCCAGGGTCACACCCTGGTAGATCCTGACTCGATCACCGATCTCCGTGGTCTCACCCACCACCACACCGGTCCCGTGGTCGATAAAAAAGCTCTTGCCGATCTTGGCACCGGGGTGGATATCGATGCCAGTAACGCTGTGGGCGTATTCTGTCATCATACGGGGCAGCAGAGGCACCTCCATTTGATGAAGTTCGTGTGCAATGCGGTAAACGGTTATGGCCAATAACCCGGGATAGCTGAAGATAACCTCATCGTAACTCTTGGCAGCAGGGTCTCCCTCCAGTGCGGCCCTCACATCTGTGACAAGGACTGCCCTCAATTCAGGTAATGCGCCTATGAATCGCCGGGCTATCTCATAACCATGTTGGGAGCACCGGAGGCTCGTCTGATTTGCAACAATATCCTCTTGTTGAAACGCCATTGTAACCTGCTTAGAGAGGCTCTCAAAGAGGGCCTTTGCCTCATGACTGATGAAGTGCTGCAGACTGACATGGTCAGATCCATCCCGGGCGATATGGCCTGGGAAAATGATGCGTCTCACCCTCTGGATCGTCTCGATGATCGATTCCTGCGAAGGAACCAGTCTGGGCTTCGCGTTATCAAAAAAGGCCTCTTTCTTATATGAAACCAACAGTCTCTCTATGGTTGAAGCTATATCTTCTCCGGTTTGAGATATCGGCTTTACCCTGTTCTCTCCGGATTCAAATTCGAAAGCTATTTTTTCCACTATCATCTACCCTTTCCTATCAGAAATATGCCATAGGTGGCCCGAAAGTTCGGCAGGAATCCAACTATATTTCCCGCCTTATCTTCACTATTGGTATTAATAGCCACCTCCTTCAGGATATGAAAACCCACGTCATGAGAAAACTTCCTAAAGTCTTTCAGTGTGATTACCCGGATGTTGGGCGTATCATACCACTCGTAAGGCAGCTGCTTTGTTATGGGCGCATAGCCTGTGGTCAGGAGCTGAAGGCGTACACGCCAGTGGCTGAAATTCGGAAAGCTGACTATCCCCTTTTTCCCGATCCGCAACAACGACCTGATCAGCTCTGCTGGTTCATAGACCTGTTGTAAGGTCCGGCTCAAGATGACATAATCAAAGGCGTTGTCTGGGTAATCCAGGATCTCCTTATTGATATCTCCCTGGAGCACTGAAAGCCCCTTCTCAATACACCGAGCCACCTTGGCCTCAACAAGCTCAATGCCGACACAGTTTGCCCTTTTTTCCTCTTTTAAAAATAGCAGCAGATCCCCCTCCCCACAGCCCAGGTCCAGTACCCTTGAATCGGGCTCGATCCAGGAGGCTATTATCTTTAGATCAAAGCGTATGAGACCATCAGGCTGTTTCATTGTAAACCCGCCCCAAAAAACCTCTGATCAATGAACTCAATCTCTCACTAGATAATAAGAATGCGTCGTGACCCCACTCAGCCTCGATCTCACAGAAGCTGACGTCCAGGCCATTCTTTTTTATGGCCTGAACCATGGCCTTGGATTGATAGGTGGGATAGAGCCAGTCAGAGGTAAAGGAGACCACGAGGAATCTGGCCTTTGCCTTCGAAAAGGCCTTCACAGCTGAGCCGGAGTCGTGTTGTGTTGCCAGGTCAAAGTAATCGCCCGCCTTTGTAATGTACAGGAATGAATTGGCATCAAAACGTTCCACAAACTTGGTCCCCTGGTACCGGAGATAGCTTTCCACCTCGAAATCTGCTCCAAAATTGAAAGAGAAATCGGTCCTGCTCTGGAGCCTGCGCCCGAATTTGTGCCGCATGGCCGCGTCCGAGAGATAGGTAATATGGCCAATCATCCGCGCCACTGCCAGCCCATGATCCGGTCTAGGGCCTAAATAGTAATCACCA
>JAZDES010000062.1:0-17005 GCA_043808585.1 Pseudomonadota bacterium
CCGAGAAGGCGGGGATCCAGAACTGTTTGACTTTACTGGATTCCCGCTCCCCGCTTTCGCGAGGACAGGCCCCGCGGGAATGACGAAAAAGAATCATTTCGGACTTTTTACGAGATTGTCAAGATTGATCATCCTCACGCCTGCTGATCCGGAGAAACAAATTTCCTGTTGCAGTGATATGTCAGGTATGACATATTCGACTCACTCTGGGACACTGAGCCCAGCATACTCCGTAAATACTGGATCGGTAACCACGGGAGAAATCTCACAAAGAGGGATATGGATCGATTTTTCAAACTCAAAAGGCCCGATGAGGTCTTTGAAATCATAGATCAGTTTACCCCGGCAGGGGAAGAAACGACCCCGCTAGAAGACTCGCTCGGCCGGGTTTTGAGCCAAGATCTAATCGCCCCGGAGGACCTTCCCGGCTTTTTCAGGTCAACCATGGATGGATATGCCGTCAGGGCAAGGGACACCTTCGGGGCCAGCGAAAGCCTGCCCGCCCTCCTGGAAGTGACAGGAGAGGTACGGATGGGCGAGTCCCATGGGATCGGTGTTGGGGAAGGTCAGGCCGTCAAGATTTCCACCGGCGGAAAGTTGCCCGAAGGCGCAGACGGGGTGGTGATGGTGGAATATTGTAGTCTCTTGGATAGCGAGACCCTTGAAGTGGGCCGAGCCATATCACCCCTTGAGAATGTGATCCAGCCCGGGGATGATTTTGCCCAGGGGAGCATTGTGCTCAAGAAAGGTCACAGATTGCGCCCCCAGGATCTAGGGGTAATGGCAGGCCTTGGCGTGTCAGAAGCCACTGTGTTCCGGAGACCGAAGGTTGCTATCCTATCAACCGGTGATGAGATCGTTACCATTGATAGGCAGCCACGGCCGGGCGAGGTAAGGGACATCAATCGTTATACCCTGGGGGCCTTTTGCAAACGGCTCGGAGCTGTACCCCTTTACTTGGGCCTTTGCCCTGACGAGTTTGAGCCCATGAGGCATATGGTTGAAAATGGGGCGGCCCAGGCAGATACGTTGTGGGTATCGGGGGGGAGTTCTGTAGGGACGAGGGACCTTACGCTTGAGGTATTTGAGACGCTGCCCGATTTTGAGTTGCTTGTACACGGCATATCCATAAGTCCGGGTAAACCCACTATAATTGGAAGATCCGGGCGAAAGCCTGTTATAGGTCTTCCGGGTCATGTGGCCTCTGCACTGGTGGTCGCGGAGATTTTCTTGACGCGATTGATATCAAGGATTTCCGGGCATAGTGACTCTGTGGGCAGATTTTGTAATCAGTTGAAAGCCCAGCTGAGCCAAAATGTGGAATCTGCCCCGGGGCGAGAGGATTATATCCGAGTGAAGCTGATTGAAAAGGGGGACACCCTGATCGCTGAACCGATATTTGGAAAATCAGGGCTTATCTCCACCCTGGTGGAGGCAGATGGTTTGATACGGGTGGACATTAATACCGAAGGTGTCTATAAGGGCCAGACCGTGATGGTCATGCCTTTCTGTGAAGTCGATGGAGGTCGTGGGTGACGCGACGAATCTATCTTTCCATGAAATCTCTTGAAGAAGCTAAGGATCTCTTCTTTTCTCGATTCGGCCCAGAGCTTCGCACAGGGATTGAGACGGTTAAGACCGAGGAGGCCTTGGCACGTGTTACAGCTGAACCGGTCTTTGCAAGACGCTCGGCTCCCTCCTTTCACTCTGCTGCCATGGACGGAATCGCGGTGAAGGCGGAGCAGACTCACGGCACCACTGAAAGGTCTCCGAGGGTCTTGGAGCTGGAAAGGGATGCCATATGGATAAATACGGGGCAACCTCTACCCGAGCCATTTGACTCGGTTATCATGGTGGAGAAGATCCATCAGGTAGATGAAGACCATGTAGAGATTCGGGCCCCTGTCTATCCCTGGCAAAATGTCCGCAAGGTGGGGGAAGATATCGTGGCAACTCAACTGCTACTTCCCCAGTCCCACAGGATCAGTGCCTATGATCTTGGGGCACTTATCAGTGCAGGGGTTTTTTCTGTCAGGGTCTGGGAGAGACCAAGGGTAGCCATTATTCCATCGGGCTCGGAGCTTTTAGATCACCGAATTATCGGGGATGAAGAGATATTAGGGCCAGGACAGATCATTGACTTCAATTCTACCATGTTGGCTGGACTGGTGCTCGAGTCTGGTGGAATTCCCATTGTCCATGATATCATAGCAGATGTGGAAGAGGACATTCGGAAAGGTTTAGGGCGGGCCGTTGAATCCGATGCCCATGTGGTCATCATAAATGCGGGGTCCTCAGCAGGTAGTAAGGACTTTACCGTCCATGCCATCGATGAACTGGGGGAGGTTTTGGTACACGGTGTGACAATGATGCCTGGTAAACCTACGATTTTGGGCATTGTGAATGGAAAGCCGGTGGTGGGCAATCCTGGCTATCCTGTCTCCGCTGCCTTATCCTTTGAGCAATTTGTAAGGCCCCTCCTTTACAGGTTGCAGGGCGCTCATCCCCCGAAACGGCATACAATCATGGTGCACCCCACTCGAGATATCCCATCCAAGCCGGGAATGGAGGAGTTCCTGAGGGTAAATATAGGGAAGGTTGGTGCAAAATATGTTGCAACGCCCCTCCCGAGGGCGGCCGGTTCTATTACCACCCTGACGAGGGCTGAAGGCATTATTCGGATCCCGGCGCTTTCGGAAGGGCTTTCCCAAGGGGATGAGGCCCGTGCGGAACTGCTGGTGGATGAGGAAGACCTGCTCAACACAGTAGTGATTATCGGAAGTCACGACATCACCATTGATGTCCTGGCGGACGAAATCAGGCGTAGAGGTTACAGTATTCGTATATCATCCGGCAATGTGGGTAGCCTTGGGGGGCTAATGGCCCTCAAGAAGGGCACATGTCACATATCCGGCTCCCATCTATTGGATACCCAGACCGGTCAATACAACCTTTCGTACATAAGGAGGTATCTTAAGGGGGTCCGTGTCAGTGTATTCCATCTGGTCCTGCGAGATCAAGGGTTGATCATGGCCAAGGGTAACCCAAAGGATGTTAGGGGCATGGAAGACCTGGCCCGGGGGGATATCACGTTTGTGAATCGCCAGGCCGGATCCGGAACGCGCGTCCTTCTTGATTACAAACTTAATCAACTTGGGATAGAACCTAAATCTATAAAAGGATATGACCATGAGGAATTCACCCATATGGCGGTGGCGGTGGATGTTCTGAGCGGTGCCGCTGACTGCGGGATGGGGATTTTCGCGGCAGCCAAGGCCCTTGGTCTGGAATTTATTCAAATGGAAAGAGAACAATACGACCTGATCATCCCAACCGGGATGTTAGATCTACCCAATATACGGGCGGTGCTCGAGACGATCCGGACTCAGGATTTCCGTGAGCGTGTCAAGTCGTTGGGTGGATACGATCCTTCCAATAGCGGGCAGCTGTGGATGGAGGTGGGAGGGGGGTAAAATGGTATTACTCAATCTGAGATCCAGACATTGGGTCGTTGATGAACAGGGCCGAATCATAATCGGCGAGGGGAGGAAAGAGATATTGGATAACATAGAAAAGACAGGCTCCATAAATCAGACTGCAAAGATAATGAAGATGTCTTACAAGGGGGTCTGGAGCAAAATCAGGACCACGGAGAAATACTTGAACAAACGGATAGTGAGTGCAGATAGAAAAACAGGGACTTTCTTGACGAAGGAGGGGAAAGATCTTCTGGAAAAATACCGGCTGCTAAAGGAGAAGTGTACGAAAGATGATAACAGGACCTTTAACCGTATATTCAGCGGGGAAGAACGAGTGATTGAAGGAGAACCAGAGTGAACGCCGTGACACATCCGCCTATAGTCTCTATCGTTGGTCCATCAGGGGTCGGAAAGACTACCCTGCTGGAAAAGCTGATTCCAGAGCTGGTCGGACGGGGATACACAGTGGGAACCGTCAAGCACGATATCCACGGCTTTGAAATGGATCAACCGGGAAAGGACAGCTACCGTCATAAACATGCTGGAGCTCAGGTGGCAATAATTTCTTCCCCCAACCAGATCGGTATTGTTATGAATGTGGACCATGATTACCATTTGGACGAACTCGAGAGGTTCCTTTCACATATGGATATAGTGCTGACCGAGGGTTACAAGAGGCAGGGGAAGCCAAAGGTAGAGGTTTTTCGGCCTGAAGTCCATGGAGAAATCCTTTGTAAGGCGGACGATCAATTGCTTGCCCTGGTTAGCAATGTGGAAGTGGATAGCTGGGTCCCACGGTTTTCCCTGGACGATGCCAAGGGACTCGCTGATTTTTTGATCGGCCATTTTGGGCTTGTCCCGTATCTAAACCCTATGCACCGGGAAAGTGCCTGTTAGCAGGTGAGGGCTCACGGGTGCAGGCCTCGGGCCCTGCGGCTGAGCCCTGTTAACCGTCATCCAAATTATTACTTGAAAGTGGATGTCTGGAGATATAAATAGAGGTTATTGAACAATGGGTGGGGAAAAATAGAGGTTTCCCTGATATCACCCCAACCTAAAGTGAAACGAGAGGCTGCATGATAATAGATATCCCCTTTGCCACTCAATTGCCCGTCGGAGTCTCCATGGAAAGCGCCTTTGGTCAAGATATAGTCCAGATGGTCATCCATGCCGGCCCTATGGTCAAGTTTGTATTACTGGTACTTTTGATATTTTCCGTCATATGCTGGGCCATTATCTTCATGAAGTGGCGACAATTCCGCAAGGCAAAAGATGAGACAAGATACTTCTTAGAGGTTTTTTGGGAGAGCAGGGACCTAAAAAAGATCTATCTGGCCAGTAAAGATCTAAGATACAGCCCGGTCGGTAAGCTCTTTAAGTCGGGTTATGCTGAATTTGGCCGGCTCCGAAAGATCCAGGTATCTTCCGGTTCCGAGGAACGAGAAGAACCTTATGCCAATTCCTCTCGCTCAAGCGAGGCGGGCGGTGAAGAGCTCATACGTTCCCGTCAGGCCGTCATGGACAACCTGGAGAGATCGTTGAGGAAATCGAGCATTGACCAAAACGGAAAGTTGGAGCGGGCCCTCAGCTTTCTGGCTACCACAGGAAATACCGCTCCTTTCATAGGCCTTTTTGGCACCGTCTGGGGAATCATGGAGTCATTTCGAGGGATTGGGCTCAAGGGTTCGGCCAACTTGGCCGTGGTGGCCCCGGGGATTTCGGAGGCCCTGATTGCTACTGCGGCAGGTCTGGCGGCTGCCATACCGGCGGTGGTGGCATTCAATTATTTCTCCAATAGGATTTCGGGGCTCAGGGGAGAGATGGACATCTTCACATCGGAATTCCTGAGCATATTCGAAAGGCAATTCCTGAAGGGGAGATGAGTCGGATCACTCTATGGGCCGGACACTGGTGTGATAAAAGGAGTAACTGGATAGCAGAACTGGCTGGTTTGCCATGAATTATGGTGGTAACAACAGACGTCTCATGTCGGATATTAACGTCACGCCATTGGTGGATGTGATGTTAGTGCTCCTAATCATTTTTATGGTAACTGCCCCTATGATGATGCAGGGTGTCGAGGTGAATCTCCCCAAGACCACCACCAAGAACATCAAGACGCCCGAGGAGCCTTTGATCCTGACCATCAATAAGGAGAAAGAGATCTTCCTGGAAAAGCACGTCATAGAACTGGACGGGTTGGAGAGCAAGATCTCAAAAATCTTTGAGAATCGGAAGGAAAAGGAGATCCTGTTGAGGGCCGATAAGGATGTCCCTTACGGCTTCGTCATCAAGGTGGTTGCGAAGGTAAAGGGGGCCGGCATAGACAAGCTTGGTATGGTCACTGAGCCTTTGGACTGATTTTTATGGAAGCCTTATGGGTCGAGTCCAGTTCCAATGAGGGGATGGAGCCTAGATGGAGCAAGGTCCTCATCCTTTCCTTTGTCTTTCACGTGATCGTCTTTTCAATAATCCTATTTGCTCCAGAGCCTATGCCTACGAGGAGGATCAGCGGCGCGATATATGAAGTCAATCTGGTGGAGATGCCAACGACAAGGCAGAGTCCTGTTCGGCCCGGCCCCGAGGCAAAGGCCACACAAAGGTTGACGGTCTCAGAAAGACCTAGTCCAGCTAAGCGGGTAAGCACGAGTGAAAATAAGGAAGATCCCGTTGTTATCGGAAAAAAGGTCATAAAGACCAATCGCCCCCGGGTGACGACAAGCCCCTCAAAGCTGATTGACCAGGCAGTGGCTAAGATCGAAAGCAAGGTAAAAGCAGAGAAGAGGGATCATGTGGGTCAGGCCATCTCCAAGCTGAGGGCCCAGCTGGAGAGGGGTGGTGGGGAAGAAGCCAAAGGAGATTCGGCCGATAAGGGGATCATTATTCGTATATACCAGATGGAGGTGGAACAAAGGATCAAGAGCAACTGGTCTTACCCTGTAGCCCTTGTGGAGCCCGAGACCAGGAAGGCCCTTGAGACAATTGTGGTGGTCAAGGTGAACAGCAGCGGAAAGATCTTGAAATCCTGGGTCAAGAAACGGTCATCCAATGTCATGTTTGATCAATCGGTAGTGAAGGCTATTGATCGATCAGATCCCCTACCGCCCTTTCCGGAGGGTTACAGGAGGACCCATGACGAAATCGAAATCAATTTTAATTTGAGGGAATTGGAAGGATATTAGATAGTTCGGAGGTCTTTATTCTCATGGGTTCGAAATCAAGGTTTTTATTTTCTTGCAGGGTTCACGTATACTTCTCTTTCTGGTTGGGGATCGTTTTCCTCACCCTTCTTTCGGTACCCGATCAATGTGTTGGCAGGATCTATATTGATATCAACGCACCCTCCATCCCCAAATTCAATATCGCCATCCCCGATTTCAAGAACCTAAACGAAAACAAGGAACACCCCAAACTAGCAGAGCAGTTTGCGGAGGTCATATCGAACGATCTGTACCTCAGTGGCTATTTCAATCCAATTGACAAGAAGGCCTTCTTGGAAGAGAAGGATTCCCCCCTGACTACAGAGGGTATCAATTTCAAGGATTGGTCGGTCATAGGTGCGGAACTGCTTCTGAAGGGGGGATATACCTGTGTTGGGGGTCGAGTGGAAGTGGTAGTCAGGCTGTTCGATGTATACTGGGGTCGCCAGATCCTGGGCCGAAGGGCACTGGGAGATCTGAGTCAATACCGTCATCTGATACACCGGCTTTCAAATGAGATTATACGGAGATTGACCGGGCAAGACGGCATCTTTCTCACAAAACTTGCATTCGTGGGAAATGCGACAGGGAATAAGGAGATATATGTAAGCGACTATGACGGGCATAATGTCCGACAGATAACCTCGGATAAGAGTATCGCCCTTCTGCCGAGTTGGTCGCGTGACGGGACAAAGCTCGTATATAATTCCTATAAAGATGGAGGGCCAATGCTCTATATGAAGGATATGGCCTCAGGGGCTGTCAGGCGGATCTCCGGCAGGTCAGGTCTGAATATTGGCGCATCATGGGCCCCTGATGGCAAGGAGCTGGCCCTGACCTTAAGCGAAAATGGGAATTCAGACATATTTACCATTAATCTTGAGGGAAAGATCCTGAGGCACCTTGTCAGCCACTGGGCCCTCGATGTTTCGCCAACCTTTTCGCCGGACGGCAAAAAGATTGCCTTCGTCTCAAACCGGTCTGGATCACCCCAGATCTATACCCTGGATTCGACCAATGAAAGAAAGGAGAGAATCACATTCGAAGGAAACTACAATACATCCCCAGCCTGGTCTTCTCTTAACCGGATCGCATATAGCTCCCTGGAGCAGGGGACCCTGGACATTTACACCATGGGTCTGGAAGGGGGGAACCTGAAGAGGCTTACGGAAAACCAGGGAAACAATGAGTCCCCTTGCTGGTCTCCTGACGGAAGGTATATTGTATTCAGCTCTAATAGGGAAGGACGCTACCACCTCTATTTAATGAATGCCAACGGGGGGAACCAAACAAGGATTACCTCCCTGAAAGGAGATCAGACCTCCCCCTCATGGGCCCCCTGAGAAGGGATCATCCTGGACTAAGAGGGCGCCAAGAAGGGGCAATCCTGTCATTTCCTGCTCAACTCGACCAGAAAATTCCAAGATATACCTAATTTAATCTCTTGAAATAATGCAAGCGAAGTGGTATAAACAAAATTTATCCGGGTGGGAGAGGCATTTTTCCTTGCAAAAGGTGGCAATTTTTTGGTAAGTAGATTTTGTTTATAGGTGAATAAAAAAGCAAATTTATTTCCGCCCGTCAGATTTTTGTAATGGTTTCTTGGCATAAATCCATAGATTAGGAGGTAAAGGGAGTATGAGAAAAAGAACAATATGCGGCTTGATAGCCATGGCCTTTGTCTGCTCAACCTTTATTATGACATCCTGCGCGAAAAAACAGATAGGTGTTTCAGAGGAAGTCAAGAAGCCTGCTGTTGTCGCAGAGGAAAAGGTTGTGGCGGAGGAAAAAAAGGCGCCTGTGGTAGAAGAGAAGGTAGTTGTTGTAGTGGAAGAGGATAAGGCCAAGGCAGAAGCATTGGCAGCAAAGACCCGTGAATTTGACTCAGAGAATATTTATTTTGATTTTGACAAATCAGACCTAAAGCCCCAGGCCCAGGCCACCTTGAAGAAAAAGGCGGCCTTTCTGCGCGAGAATTCTTCTTTTAAGGTACTTATTGCTGGCAACTGCGACGAAAGAGGGACTGAGGCTTATAACCTTGCTCTGGGGGAAAGAAGGGCCCATTCTGCCAAGCAATACCTTATGGCCTTGGGGATTTCAGGAGATCGTATTTCAACCGTGAGCTATGGCGAGGAACGGCCAGCCGATCCCAGGCATACTCCCGAGGCCTGGGCATTGAACAGGCGGGATACCTTCCAATTGCTCAAGTAAGATCGTTATTTATTGATTCCTTCCTTTGCCAGCGGTAGCGGGCACAATGTTCGTAAACAGGGCGAGCCGGCCTGCCTCTTGGGCCGGCTCCTCTACTTTTCGATAGTGTAATGAGATGGCAGAATATTTTTTGAGCAACAAGAAGAACCTTGGAAGAGGGGGGTTATTTTTTCTCATCCTCCTGCTCACTTCCTGTGTCACCACCAAGGAAGATATGCTGTATCTGAATGAACAGATCGGTGCCCTCAATAAAAGGGTGAACAGCCTCCAAGGGTCGGTGGATCAGAAGTTTTCATCGGAGTACGACAAACAGGGCCAAATTTACTCAACTCTGGCGTCGGTCCGTGATCGGCAGGCAGAGAATGTGGCAGAAATACACAGGATCCGGGACCAAATGCAGGGTCTGACGGGTCGTGTGGAAGAAAACAGCCATCTCGTCAAGCGCAGCGTGGAGAGGGATACCACTGAGCAGGATGAGATGAAGAGGAGACTGGCTGAGCTCATCGAGCGGTTTGATAAGCTGGAAGCAAACGTAAGGCATGTCAACACCTACCTAGGTCTCGAACCGGGGGGAGGCGCCGGAAAACCAGATCTGGAGAAATCTTCCGAGGAAGTCAAGACAGAAGTCAAGACAGAAGTTAAGACAGAGGTGAAGACAGAGGCTCCCAAGGCCCCGGTGGATGAAAAAGAGGCTGTCTCTCCCGAAAAGAGGCTCTATGAGTTGACGCTGAAGCTCTATCGTGACGGGAAATATGAGGAGGCCATAGGGGGCTTTGAGAACTTTCTAAAAAAGTACCCGAAATCAGACCTGGCTGATAATGCCGAATTCTGGATCGGGGAATCACATATGTCCCTGAAACAATATGAGCAGGCCATCCTGGCCTATCAGGAGGTGATAAAGAATTATCCAAAAGGTAACAAAGTCCCCAGTGCAATGCTCCGTCAGGCCCAGGCCTTTTATGAAGTAAAGGACAAGATTAGTTCCAAGATATTGCTAAAAAAGATCATTAAGCAATTTCCCAGTTCGAGCGAGGCAAAGATCGCCAAGGCAAGGCTTGAAAAAATGTGATGGTTTATTCAAGAGACCAGCGGAACAATAATACCCCTCTCTCCGATCTGAGATCCCCCGCCTGATAAAAGTGAGCCAGCGATTCTCAAAAAGGCATCCAATCACCCTGCTTAAAGGCAGCGAACATACCACGATGGTCATACTTGCCCTGATCACCGGACTGGGTGGTGGGTTCGGGGCGGTCGGCTTTCGGCACCTCATAGGCCTCTTTCAGACTATCTTCTATGGGTCTCCAAGCGATTTGCTAGACGTAATTCAATCGACGCCCTGGTATTGGATGATCGTGATCCCTGCCATGGGTGGATTAGTGGTGGGGCCTATTGTCTACTTTTTTGCCAGAGAGGCCAAAGGGCACGGTGTACCAGAGGTTATGGAGGCTGTTGCCATGAGGAGCGGGATAATCAGGAAGAGAGTAGTCTTCATAAAGACCCTGGTATCCGGGGTCTGTATCGGTTCAGGGGGCTCCGTTGGAAGGGAAGGGCCCATAGTTCAGATAGGGTCGGCGCTTGGATCTGCTATCGGGCAGTTCCTTAAGGTCTCGGGGGATCGAATAAGGACCCTGGTCGGTTGTGGGGCTGCTGCCGGGATTGCCGCCACCTTTAATGCCCCCATTGCCGGTTCCATGTTTGCCCTTGAGATCATCCTGGGGGACTTTGGTCTGGCCACATTCAGTCCCATTGTGATCTCTGCTGTTGTGGCCACTGCCGTTTCACGCCATTACCTTGGGGATTCTCCAGCCTTTATCGTCCCTGCCTACAAACTGGTTAGTTTCTGGGAATTACCCATGTATGCGGTCCTGGGTCTTTTTTGCGCTGGAGTGGCCGTGAGTTTTACGGTCCTCCTTTATCGTTTCGAAGACATATTCGAAGCCTGGAGATTTCCGGAGTATCTGAAGGCCGCCCTTGGGGGACTGATCCTAGGTGCAATGGGACTCCTTTTTCCTAATGTCCTGGGCATAGGCTATGGAACTATAGATCTATCCCTTATGGAAAAGATTTCGTGGTGGCTCATGCTGATTTTGATCCCATGTAAGATTGCAGCCACATCCATCACCATCGGTTCAGGTGGCTCCGGGGGTATTTTCGCCCCCTCGCTTTTCTTGGGGGCAATGACTGGGGGTTTTTTTGGTACATTAGTACACAATATCTTTCCATCAGTGGCGGCATCTTCCGGGGCATACAGCATCGTGGGGATGGGCGCCGTGGTGAGTGCAACCACCCATGGTCCGTTAACTGCCATATTGATGCTTTTCGAAATGACCGGTGATTACAAGATTATTCTTCCGCTTATGATTGCGTGTATTATTGGCTCGCTTGCCGGAGGGCACTTATTGAGGGAGTCCATATATACAATGAAGCTGGTAAGGAGAGGAGTGGACATAAAGGCTGGAAAAGAGGTAAACGTCCTCAGGTCGATGAGTGTAAAGGATGTAATGAATCCGCAAGTTGAGACCGTGACTGAAAATTTGACCCTCGGAGAACTTGCAGCAAAAATAGCCAAGAGCAAATATAACAGCTTTCCTGTTCTCAATGATGACGGTCGTTTGACAGGGATTCTCTCATTCCTGGACTACCATGATGCGGCCTTTGATGAGAACCTGAGAGATCTGGTGGTGGCCAAGGACCTTGCCACTACCGATGTTGTTACCGTGTCGCTGGATGATAATCTCTATGACGCCTTGGAAAAAATCACGTTGAAGGATTTCTCTATCCTGCCTGTCGTGTCCCTAGATGACACGACAAAATTGATGGGGGTCCTCTCCCGCAGGGATATTGTCGGAGCCTATAACAAGGCTGTGGTGAAAAAGACACTCTTCACTTGATGCCCTTCAACTCTCCCTCGTGGCCCTTAGCAATCAACCAATCTTTGCCAGTGGTAACAGTTTAGCCCTCTGAAACCGGGGCAGCTGAAAATAAGGAACAATGCCAACGTCAACATCATCTCGTTTTTAAGAGAGTGCTCTCCGTGATTTCTTAACGTCCTCTAACGGACTCAGACAGGGTTACACCTCTCAAAACGGAAACCCCATTGCCCCGGGATAAACGCAAGATCGGAAAAGGGCTAAATGATACTGCCAGTGAAGCCCCGCCGATTCATAGCTATTTCTCATGCTTAATTGATCAGAATCGAACTTGGAAAACTGCAATACAAATCAAATATAAGAAGTTAGGATATCTTTATTTACTATTAGCAGATTTTTTATTGACTTTAATGTTTTTCAGTATTATGATTAACATTACGGAACAGTTCAGATGCCGGGGAACTTATCAAAGTAATCCAGAAGTAGAGGAGTGTATTATGCCAGAAATAATGACCACCAAGGAAATAGCAAAGTATCTGAAATTGCATGAGATTACGATATGCAAGTACGCAGCGGAAGGCAAAATTCCAGCGATCCGGATCGGGAGAGTATGGAGATTTGATAAAGAAGCTATTGATAATTGGATAAGTGGGGGCCAAAAAAAGGAAACGAAGAAAAAGAAATAATATCGGGGCCTCCCATAGCTGATAATTGGGAAGTTAAACATTGTGTCTAAGAACGTCTGTTTCCGCGATGCTTATGAATAGAGGAGATATGGTTTCCTCCATTGAATAAAGTATTCGAGTTCTTTCTCCCATTTTTCCTGGATGAGGGAGAGATGTGCCCCGGATTCCAATTCATGACGGAGGGATGAATTGCCCATGATCAGGTCTATGGGCTTTTTTTTGTATTCATACTCATAGGGAGGATTTTTCCACTCAAGGCTTTGTCGGTGGATCTCCAGGACCGTTTTCAGTAAGGCGATGGAAGTAAAATAAGGCCGGTAGAGATGAGGATCGAGTACGTGTATCATGAATCCGTGGCAAAGCTCCCCCTGCCATTTGTGGAACGTGGGGCGAAAGGAAAATTCCTGAAGGTGACACCCACGAGTGGCCTCCTGGTACAGATTCTGTCTGATCGCTTCAGTATCTAAATAGGGGGCTCCAAATATCTCAAAGGGTCTGCATGTCCCCCGCCCTTCGGAAAGGTTTGTCCCTTCCCAGATCACCTGGCCGGGATAGACAAAGGCTGTTTGGGGAGAGGGCATATTGGGAGATGGCATAATCCACCTCAATCCGGTCTCAAACCAGAGCATCTCCCGCCTCCATCCTTTCATTGTTATGATCTCAAGGTCGCAATTAAGGCCAAAGACGTCGTTGAAGATGCTGGCCATTTCCCCCATTGTCAATCCGTGCCGCATCGGGAGGCTATAAGGTCCAACAAATGAATATAGTCCTGGCCGAAGGAGGTTCCCCTCCACCACTGCTCCTCCCAGGGGATTGGGCCGGTCCAGGACAAGGACCTTTTTGCCTTTTTTGGCAGCCGCCCTGAGGCAATTGAGCATGGATGAGGAGAAGGTATATACCCTGGCTCCCACATCCTGTAGATCAATGATAAGGATATCGATCATGTCAATCATATGCGGGAGCGGCTCTCTCTTTTCGGCATATAGGCTAAAGACGGGTATCCCCAGCTCTTTGTCATAAGAATGGTCTGTTTCGACCATGTTCTCCTGGTCTTCACCACCTAGACCGTGCTGTGGACTGAAAAGGGCCTTTAGCTGGCCGGGGAGGCATCTGGAAATGACTTGCCTGGAGGTATCTAACCTGCTATCCACGGAGGCCTGGTTCGAAAGGAGTCCCAGTCTATAACCTTTGAGTCCTTTCCAGAGTCCCTCGCGAATGCGGTCTATACCCGTTTGGAGGCAGTTCATCCTGGCCCTGTACCACCCTTTTGAGGTATCGTATCAGCTGAATCGCTTCAAAAGATCCTATGTGATCCACTTCGTCTTTGCAAGTTAGTTTAGATATGAAAAGAAATATCGTTTTTTTTCTTGCAACCTCCCTGATCCTGGTTACAGGGGGCCTTTGTACGGGGGAGGTCCAGGTCCTGGAGCGAAATGACTTAACTGTCCTCTTTGAGCCCCCTTTAGGGCCGGCCTCAAAGGAAGTAGCGGATATCTATCCGGCCATCAAAGGGGAGATCGAGGCGACCTTCGGCTGGAATTTGGGTGTAAAACCTGCCCTATTGCTGATCAGCGACGGTAGATCCTTTAGTAGCATGGCCGAAAGCCCTCTCACCGTTGCCTTTGCCGTCCCCTCAAGGGGTCTGATCGTGATCAACTACTCCAAGATGAGGAGTCATCCTTTCAATCTTGAAGACACCCTAAGGCACGAGATCTGCCATCTCATGCTTCACGAACATATCAAGGGGCCGGTATTACCTAGGTGGCTTGATGAGGGTGTCTGTCAGTGGGCGAGCGGGGGAGCGGTAGATATTATTATGGATCAAAAACGGTCCCTTCTTAACAGGGCAGTGCTCAGGGGCAGATTTATCCCCCTGAGTTCCCTGCAAAGGGGCTTCCCAATAACAAAAGATCCCTTATTGTTGGCATATGAGGAGAGCAAGAGCTTTGTAGAGTATATAGTCGGCAGATACGAAAAAGAGGGGATCTTGAAGGTCCTTGGACATATGAAAAGGGGGGAGGAAGTAGAGACGGCCGTTTTGAGGTCTCTATCCATAGCCCTTGATAGACTTGAAGAGGAATGGCATGGTTCCGTAAAAAAGAAGATGACGTGGTTCATATATCTGAGCTACCATATTTACGAAATACTCTTTACAGTCTTGGCCCTCCTTGTCATAGTGGCATTCATACGAGTAATGGTGAAGAAGAGGGCCTATAGGAAGGGAGAGACAGAATGATTCTCTCTCCATTTGGTCTTGAGTGCCTGATTGCCAATAGGGCTGAGTCCCATGACGAATTGACAAGATTGATCAGAGGACCCTCTTATTCATTTTGGGCCTTGCGTATCTAACATTCTTTAAGGAGGTTTTGTTATGGGTAAAGGTGATATCCGCACAAGGCGAGGAAAGATTTGGAGAGGTACTACGGGCAAGTCCCGTCCCAAAAAAAAGAAAAAGGGGAAGGATCAGAAGTAAATAGGAAAGAGATGCCGGAAGCCCTTCGAGCCTGAGGCCGGAATCAGGCATCCAATATCCACATTTTTGGTGATGTGTCTGATAGAAGCCTAGGAGCTCGTTTTTCGGCTTAGGAAACGAAAAAAACAGAAAAAAATTGAAAAAAATGAAATCCTTTGACTTAAGTCAAGGAAATTGTCTTCCAGATCTCAGATAATGGCCCCGAAAATAAGGAAAAGGAAGGGTTGCGCGCAAGTTACTGCGCCAGAAAAGAACAACTTTGGGATGAAAGGAGGCAAACCATGTTTTGTTACCAATGTGAACAGACGGCAAAAGGCGAGGGGTGCACCAAGATAGGGGTCTGCGGAAAACAACCGGATGTGGCAACCCTGCAAGACCTCTTGATCTATGCCCTGAGGGGGCTTAGCCTTTATGCGGTGGAAGGCCGGAAGGTAGGTGTGAATGATCATGAAACCAATGTATTTACGTGCAAGGCCACATTTTCCACCCTTACCAATGTGAATTTTGACCCGAAGCGGTTTGTGCCGCTAATCAACCGGTGCGTGGAATTGAGAGAGAATCTCAAGGAACAGGTGAAAGCCGCAGGCGGAAAAGTGGAATTCCCTGAAGGTCCTGCCACATTCAGGCCAAAGGCCACGATGGAAGGTTTGATCACACAAGGTGAGGCGGTTGGAATAAAATCCGATCCCGAAACTGACGCCGACATCCATGCCCTCAAGTGGACCCTTACCTACGGAATTAAGGGGGTTTGCGCATACGCGGACCACGCGCAGATTCTGGGGCAGGAGGACGACAAGGTATATGCCTTTATCCATGAAGGCCTGGCCGCTTTTGAGAACAAGGACTTGACTCTGAACGACTGGGTGGGTCTGGTCCTCAGATGCGGCGAGACGAACCTGAGGGCAATGGAACTGCTCGATGCCGCCAATACCGGGGCGTACGGCCATCCCGTGCCCACAAAGGTACCCCTCGGGACGAAGAAGGGGAAGGCAATACTGGTTTCAGGTCATGATCTGAAGGATCTTGAAGAGATCCTCAAGCAGAGTCAGGGCAAAGGGATCAACGTGTATACGCACGGCGAGATGCTTCCGTGCCATGGCTATCCGGAACTGAAGAAATATCCCCACTTTTATGGACACTATGGCACGGCCTGGCAGAATCAGACCAAGGAATTTGCCAACTTTCCCGGGGCCATATTGATGACCACCAACTGCATTCAAAGACCGAAAGACGTCTATGAAGGCAACATCTTTACTACCGGCCTTGTAGGCTGGCCGGGTGTAACCCACATTGTAGACAAGGATTTTGAACCTGTAATAAGAAAGGCCCTGGAAATGCCCGGATTCCCTGGGGATACCGATGGCCGTTCAGTCATGTGCGGTTTCGCTCGCAACGCCGTGATGGGTGTGGCCGATAAGGTGATAGACGCGGTCAAGGGCGGTGCCATAAGGCACTTCTTTCTGGTGGCAGGTTGCGACGGCGCAAAACCAGGGAGGAACTACTACGCCCGGTTCGTGGAGCAGGTTCCGAAGGACTGTGTGGTCCTGACATTGGCCTGCGGTAAGTTCCGATTTTTTGATAAAGACCTTGGGGATATTGGCGGCATCCCCAGGCTCCTGGACGTTGGGCAGTGTAACGATGCCTATTCGGCCATCCAGATTGCCGTGGCCCTGTCCAAGGCTTTTGGATGCGAGGTAAATGAACTTCCCCTGAGTCTGATACTTTCCTGGTATGAACAGAAGGCAGTGGCTATCCTCCTGACCTTGCTTCATCTGGGCATCAAGAATATCAGATTGGGACCGAGCCTACCCGCGTTTATTACGCCTAATGTCCTTGATGTACTGGTCAAGAACTTTAACATCATGCCCATTAGTACCCCGGAGGAGGATCTGAAGGCCATTTTGGGATAAGAGACCGGGGTACTGAGAGATACAAGAGAGTACGAGATGAAAGTCAAGCGAAAGATCGTGGAAATTGACGAAAAACTCTGCGATGGATGTGGGCAGTGTGCGCCGGCATGTGCCGAGGGCGCCATTGAAATCGTTGATGGCAAGGCGCGTATAGCGGCGGAGAAGTATTGTGACGG
>JAZDES010000063.1:0-47126 GCA_043808585.1 Pseudomonadota bacterium
GGCAGGGGAGAGGGCTCTTCATAGGGACATCCTCTTATGGGGCTGTTCCGTAACGAGGTTCAAGACCTCACTGCCGTTCTATGAAGTGATGCCCTCCTTTACGTCCTTTGGAAAAAAGACCCTCACGGTCGGTCATGCGACTCATCACTGTTTTCAAAGCACTAAACTATTACGTCTTTTGGAAGGCGGAAATCAATAGCGGAGAGATGTCCGAGCTGGCCGAAGGAGCGCGACTGGAAATCGCGTGTACTACTAAAAAGTGGTACCGAGGGTTCGAATCCCTCTCTCTCCGCCATCCTTTTACAAGTACCAGGAGTACGCATTTAACAGATAGAACCTTAGCAGGGTAACCTATTATGCCTTATGAGGTATTGGCGAGGAGATGGCGTCCTCAGGTCTTTGAAGACGTCATTGGGCAGGAGCACATTACCCAGACATTGATGAACGCCATTAAGACCGGCAGGATAGCTCATGCCTATCTCTTTGGCGGGCCCAGGGGTGTTGGAAAGACATCGGTTGCCCGCATCTTGGCCAAGGCCATTAATTGTGAGGAAGGGGAGCCAGAGAACCCATGTAATAAATGCCAATCGTGCCTGGAAATCACGGATGGATCGTCCGTGGATGTACAGGAGATCGATGGAGCATCCAACCGTGGTATCGATGAAATCAGAGACCTGAGGGAAAATGTCAGATATATGCCCTCGTCGAGCAAGTACCGAATCTATATCATCGACGAAGTGCATATGCTTACCCTACCGGCCTTCAATGCCCTCCTAAAGACCCTTGAAGAGCCACCAGGCCACGTGAAATTCATTTTCGCAACCACCGAGTCCCACAAGGTGCCTGTGACCATCCTCTCCAGATGTCAGAGGTTCGATTTCAAGAGGATATCCTTGGGTCAAATCATCAACCATTTGGAGAGAATATCAAGGGAAGAAGGTATTGAAATAGGCAGATCCGGTCTTACAATGATAGCCAGAGAGGCGGAAGGGAGCATGCGAGATGCCGAAGGCCTGCTGGACCAGGTAATTTCCTTTACCGGAACAAGCGTTGAAGACAAGCAGGTGGCCGAAATTTTAGGGATTATTGACAGGGATCTTATCTTTGAAACCTCGGGGAGTATTATCGAAGGATCAGCAAAGAGATGTCTGGAGATCGTGGACCGGATCTACAATTACGGATATGACCTCAAAGAGTTTTATCGGGCACTTATGGAGCAATTCAGGAATCTTCTGATCGTCCTGATTGCCCCTCCTGAATATCTATATCCCATGACTCAAGACGAGGAGGAGGAAGCCAGAGGGCAGGCCCAAAAGGCGGGTAGGGAGAAGCTCCAGATCTTTCTAAACTTTCTCATAAACCGAGAGCAGGATCTAAGATACAGTTCCCACCCCCGTCTGATCCTTGAAACCATTATGATCAAGATGTGTCACCTTGATGACTTCCTCTCTTTTGATGAGATCTTAAAGAAGATTGAATCCCTTGAAAAGAGACTTGCCGACACATATTCCATTGGCACCAAATCAACCCTAGACATCTCCTCAGAGGCTGACGAGCAAGTAAGCACCGAGACTGAAAAGAGGCTTCCTCCCGAGGATAATGGTGGGAGCAGGCATGATAAGGACTGGCAGGCATTCTTAGCGTTCCTTTCATCCAAGAGCAAGGCCTTATCTAATATTCTTAAGGATTGGCAGCTTGTGAAACTTTCAGATAGTGCCATCGAGATTGCCAGCGGGAACCAGTCTTTTTCGTCATCCTATTTTGACGACCCTGAAAGATATGACCAGCTAACCAGGTATTGCCGGGAGTTCTTCAAGAGAGATATGAGGCCAAAGATTATCGTCCAGAAGCGGCTCCAGCCAGAGGTAAAGCGGTCATCTAATAAAAATTCAGATCTTCCCCCGCCGATTCAAGACATCTTGGATATTTTCCAGGGGGAAATAAAAGAGGGATACCCGGTCCTGGAGACGGGTTCCCGTAATCAAAAAACAGTGGAGAACACCAAGGAGGTAAAGAGATGAAAGGAATACCCAATATGGGAAATCTCTTGAAACAGGCACAACAATTTCAATCAAAAATGGCCAAGTTACAGGAAGAACTGGCCAGTCAAACCGTTGAGTCCTCGGCAGGCGGCGGCATGGTAACGGTGGTTGTCAATGGTAGACAGGAGATGCTCTCTATTCGAATCGAACCCGAGGTTATTGATCCTGATGACCCTGAAATGCTGCAGGACCTAATTATGGCCGCGGTCAACGACGGACTGTCAAGGGCACGAGATATGATGAACGAGGAAATGGGGAAACTTACAAAGGGCCTAAACATTCCGGGCCTGTCAGGACTGTTGTGAGCCTCGGCCCTGTCCTTAAAGGTTCAAAGCCATGGGAATCTATCCACACTCTCTTGAAAAACTTATAGAACAGTTTTCGAGACTCCCGGGTATCGGGCAAAAATCTGCTGCCCGTGTGGCGCTCCATATCCTCAGGTCCGATAGGGAGCTGGCCGGAAGCCTGGCCCAATGCCTCATGGAAGTCAAAGAGAGGATAAGTCTTTGCCCTATTTGTTTCAATCTGACCGATGATAACCCCTGTCCCATCTGTCGGGACGAAGGCCGGGCAGATGGGACTATCTGCGTGGTTGAAGGACCCGGGGACCAGCTTGCCATAGAGGAATCCGGGGTGTTTAGAGGTAGATATCATGTCCTTCAAGGAGTACTTTCTCCCTTAGATGGTATAGGGCCCGAAGACCTTAAGATAGGGGAACTCCTCAGGAGAATCGACACTGAGGGGATCAAAGAGACTATTATCGCTACAAATCCTACCACAGAGGGAGAGGCAACTGCTTCATTCCTCGTCAAACTCCTATCGGAAAAAAACAAGAACCTCAAGATTACCAGGATTGCCCTCGGTGTTCCAATGGGCGGGGATATAAAGTACATGGACCGTATGACACTTGAGCATGCACTCAAGAGGCGCATGCCGATTAGCCCATGATCTCCGGCGGCATTCTCAGGGAAATAGTAGACACTGTTGGCCATGAGCACCTGATAACCGATAGGGCCAGAATGGCCGAGTACGCCTCTGATGCCACCAAGCTGGAATTCATGCCCGACGCGGTGGCATTTCCCGGAAAAACCGAAGAGATCTCAAAGATCCTCCGCCTTGCGTCAAAGAGCGGGTTCCCTGTTATCCCAAGGGGAGCGGGAAGCGGCATGAGCGGGGGCGCCCTTCCTGTCTGTGGGGGGCTGGTGATGGTTATGAGCCGTTTTGACCGCATCCTCACCATCGATCAGGAAAACCTCATTGCAAAGGTGGAGCCCGGAGTCGTAACCGCCGACTTCCAGAGAGAGGTAGAAGCGGTTGAACTTTTTTATCCCCCAGATCCTGCCAGCCTGAAGATCTCTACCATAGGGGGAAACGTAGCTGAGTGTGCCGGAGGACTAAGGGCAGTAAAGTATGGTGTAACAAGGGACTACGTCCTTGGCCTGACCGTGGTAATCCCCACGGGAGAAATAATAAATACCGGCGTGGAGACGATGAAAGGCGTGGCAGGTTATGACCTGACCCGCCTTATAATCGGCTCAGAAGGCACCCTTGCGGTGATTACGGGCATCACCCTCCGCCTGCTTCCAAGGCCTGCGGCCAGAAAGACCATGGTTGCCATATTCCCTGACATTTCCTCGGCGGTAAAGACGGTTTCCGGCATCATTAGGAACAAGATCGTACCCACAATCCTTGAGTTCATGGACCGGCTATGCCTCGACTGCGTGAGGGAGGAGATGGGTCTATCCATTCCTAAGCGGGCCGGGGCCATGCTCCTGATCGAGGTGGATGGCGATCGGATCCTTGTAGAGAAGGATGCGCTAGGCGTGAGAGAGCTCTGTGGCCGTGGGGGGGCCTTGAGCTTTGAGGCGGCCTCCTCGGGTGAAGAGGCGGATAGGCTGTGGGAGGCCCGGAGAAACGTCTCGCCCTCCCTTTACAAATTGAGACCTCACAAGATCAATGAGGATGTCGTGGTCCCGCGGAGCAGGTTGGCCGAACTGGCCGCCTATCTGGAACAACTCGGTGAAGAATATGGTATCCCAATCGCTACCTTTGGACATGCGGGCGATGGCAACATCCATGTGAACATGATGCTCGACAAAGGGAATCCCAAAGAAGAGAAAAATGCCAAGATATTGGTAACTTCATTATTCAGAAAGGTCATAGAGATGGGCGGAACGATTAGCGGCGAGCATGGCATAGGTATTACCAAGGCGCCATATCTAGGGATGGAAATCTCTCATGCCGGACTCCAATTGATGTCCAGAATCAAGAGGGCGTTTGATCCAAGGGGGATCTTGAATCCCGGCAAGATCTTTTTTGAGCCAACGTCGTAGTCGGGCTGCATGCCCAACAAGGGGAGGACCTTAATGAAAGAGGGTAGGCACGCAAGATCCAATGGCAGGTCGTTGCGGGAATACCTAGTCTTGAGCGCCAAGGGTTTTTGCATGGGGGCCTGTGACGTAGTCCCAGGGGTCTCCGGCGGGACCATGGCCTTTATACTCGGGATTTATGAGGAGCTGATCGATGCCATAAGGTCATTTGACCTAAAGGCTATGAGGCTCTTTCTCACCCTGAGGATAAGGGGCCTGCTGGATCGTGTTTCATGGCAATTTATTCTGGCCCTTGGTACCGGGATCTTGATGGCCATATTCACGCTGGCCAGGGGCCTTTCCTGGCTCCTCGAGAACACCCCTGTTCACATATGGTCGTTCTTTTTGGGTCTCATCCTTGCCTCGGCCTTTACTGTCAGCCGACGCGTTGAGGGGTGGTGCCTATCCACATGGCTGGGCCTCCTGGGAGGGGGAGTAGGGGCCTATTTCTTGGTGGGTCTCGTGCCTGTCTCTACGCCCGATACCCCGTGGTTTCTTTTCCTTTCCGGGGCCATTGCCATCTGCGCCATGATCCTTCCGGGCATATCCGGGTCTTTTGTCCTGGTGCTTCTGGGAAAATACCAATTCCTGCTTGAGGCGGTCAATAACCGGGACTTCCTCGTCTTGGCCATAGCGGGGGCAGGGGCGGTTACGGGTATAGCCCTGTTTTCCCGTCTATTGGGATGGCTTCTCAAAAATTACCATGATCTCATGGTGGCGATCCTAACCGGTCTGATGCTGGGCTCTTTGAGGAAGGTGTGGCCATGGAAGGAGACATTGGAGAGTTTTTTGGACAGCCACGGAAAGGTGGTCCCCCTCCTTCAGGCCAATATCTTGCCCCCACAATTGAACGTGGAGGTCTTTTCTGCCCTGTTCCTGATGGCGCTCGGTTTCCTGGCCGTATTTTGCCTAGATCGTATGGCTGGGAGATAGGGCCTCATCCCCTTTTACCAGGTAGTGGTATCCCCAAAGCCTGCGAGCCTGAAGGCCAGAATCACGCTGGTCTCACCGAATTCCCACTGGGCACCCAATTTCACACCCCAACACTGGCTCAGGTAGCCGACCCATGCGCCCTTAGAGATGTCCCGGCCTAGATGCATGTCCCTTCTCAGGGATCCGCCTACCGAGAAGCCATAGGTGAGGTTCACATTGAGCAGGAGGTTAATTTCCTTCTGGCTGCCTTTTCCGTAAGTGTAATCAAGTTGATAGGTATCATTTCTCCCCCCCGCCCTCGGCATGGAAAAGCGGCCGGAAAGCGTGGTATTCGTGAGTCCGCCGCCGTAGTGATCCCAGTTTGCATTTCCTCGCAGGTCAAGATTGGAAAACGGGGTTACTATTAACTCTGCGTACAGGGGCTCGAAAGGCTCCTTTTTTTCCCCAGGCGCCTTATCCTGCCGCGCCTCGTGGATGTCGTAGCTTTGCTCCAATTTGAAGTAGACCCATTGGCTATAATTTATCCTGCCCTTCTTGTCTTCCAAACGGGCGTCCAGGAAGTTTTCCAGGGCGAGGGAGACCTGGTTTTTTGTCTGGCCTGGCCCTACCACCTCGTCCATGTCGTCCATGGCCGAAAACCAGGGACTCTTATCCTCATCCCCCTGACCCCCCTGATGGGTATAGGTAAGGACCGGGGAGATCTTGTGCCTGAGCTTTTTTAGCTCTCCCCACTCAAAATCGAAGATCTTTTGGACGTTGGTCTCCAGTCTGGCCTTGGCCTCATATAAGCCCCTGTAATGACGATCACCGTTGTCTTGAGAATTCTCGACCCACTTGGTATCAAGGAGATATCTGAATGACGGCTCGAACTGGACATATGGGCCGAACCACAGAGGGAAATTAACCTCTGGAGTCAGTGAGAATTCGTGCCCCTTTGTCCCTTCTTCGCTCCATATATAGTTGTAGTTTGATCTTATGTTGTAGAAGACAGGGAGTCTCTTTACCTGCTCAGGAAGTAGTGTGAAATCCAGTGCCGCGAGGGGTTGAGGGGTATCGTCCTTGGTCAGATTTTCGGGTCGTTGATAGTAGCTGGTCAATGCCTGGAGGCTGTACTCCTCTCCGTTACTAGCCACTCTGAGGGCGGACCGCCGGGTAGGGGAACGGATTTCCTCGACTGGACGTCTTGACTCCTCGGCCAGATCCGTCCACGCCTGATAACCGTAAAGCTCCCGCTCGAATTCTCTCAGATAATCCTGATCACTCACATAGTCTGCATCCAGTCTGGCAACAAGACCAAGGGGCAGGTCCTGATCCGCCCTCCCCCTCAACCAGTAGCGGGTCTGGTTGGTCCGCGAAAAAGGGCTGACCTTCAGTTGATCAGGATCGCTCATGTCTTTTTCCGCCCTCTTGTCAGAGAGGATATTGAACTGAAAGACACCCTTTGAATTCTCATCTGCAAGATACCGGAACTCTGCCCCCTGCATATATCCTCGCCAGACCATGTAACGCTGGTAGAAGGTAGCATCGGTCTGATCGGAGATGGCCCAGAAAAAGGGAACTTCAATATCTCCGCCATTTAGAGTGGAGTACCCCATGCTGGGAGGAAGGAGGCCGGACTGCCGTTTGGTCTTGGCCGGAAAGATCACATACGGGATATATAAGATGGGGACTCCGCGGACCCGGAATTTCGAATGCTTCACTGTTCCGTAGCCCTCTACCGTCACATTGACCTCTGCTCCGGTAATGGTCCAGTCCGGGTTGGGACCATCACAGGTGGTCAACTGGAAATCCTTGACCACATAGGTGTTCTCGGCCACCTTCTTCATTACGCTGCCATTTATATGGAAATTGTTTTCACTCAAAAAGAGATAGGCGTCTACTATCTCTCCCGTCTGGTTATTGAGGTCGAAAAACCCTTGCTTGCCCCGCACGATATCTGCACCCATCTCGAGGCGTACATCTCCGGATACCCTGGCGATCCCAGTCTTTGCATTATAGATGGCCTCTTGCGCATATAAGAACTGATCCCCCTTTGAAATGACTACATCCCCCTCCGCTACATAGACCCCTTTTGTTTCATCATAGCTCAGGGTCTTGGCCGTGACATTCCAAGGGGTCCTGTCATCTGAGAGAAGGTCTTTCTTTGAGAGTATATCGATGGCAAGGGCCCTTTCGGGCACAAGAACCAACATAATGGCTAAGGCCACAAATAGGAGCGTGAGAACAGATGGGTTTCTGGTGCTAATGGCTTGATTCCTCCCAGAGGCGTTAATGGGATTTATGATTGTCGATTGACGACCGAAAAGCAGCAGAAAACAAAAGAGATCGCGGTTATAAGACCAAAAACTTCATTCTTAAAGTCTCTCAAGAGAGATCGTCGGGCCTGTAAGTTTCGGGATCAAAATAGGTCATGGCCTCCCCGACCGTAAAAAGCGAGCCGCATACCACAATCAGATCACGTGGATCGGCGATCTCCCTGGCCCTATCCAGGGCCTCGGAAAGGAGCGGTACTACTTCCCCAGGTCTTTTCAAAGGCGCCGCCTCGGCCATAAGCCTTTCAGGGGGGGCGGCCCTGGAATATACGGGTCTTGTGTAGATTACGTAGTCAGATAGCGGCACAATCGCTCGGAGGATTCGACCGATATCCTTGTCTCCCATTATGCCGATTACAAGGACCATTTTTCTGTATCTGAAGTCAGACGTTATGGAATGGGCAAGTGTCCTTATTGCTGCGGGATTATGCCCTCCATCCAGTATGACGGTCGGCTCCTGGGCCACCACCTGCATTCTGCCGGGCCAGGTGACCCCTTTCAAACCTCTCCGGATGTCCTCAGATGAGACCCTGAACCCCTTTTCCTGGAGCCGTTCAACCAGGGCAACTGCCAAGGCGGCATTACGGAACTGAAACCTCCCGTTGAGTCCTGGTTGGAGACTGTGAAGCCTCTGCATTTTGCCGTAATAGTGCAGCCCTGATGGGGTGGCGCGGTAATGAATATCCTTCCCCAGTCGCCATAAGGGGGCACCTTTTTCCGCGCACGTGGATTCTAAGAGCCTGATAACTGAGGGTTGAGTGACTCCGGTAACAACATCGATCCCATCCTTGATAATCCCGGCCTTCTCGCCGGCGATATCCAACAGTCGGGATCCAAGGTAAATCTGATGCTCCATGGATATATTTGTGATCACGCAAACAAGGGGGGTAATTAGATTGGTGGCATCCAGACGTCCTCCCATTCCGACCTCAATGACGGCAATGTCCGTATTTTCCCTGGCAAAGTATAGAAAGGCCATGGCGGTTATTGCCTCGAAAAAGGTAGGCGGCTCCTCCGGCGAAAAGGCATTTCTCAATTCATTTATGAGCCCAACCGTATCCTCATGGCTGATCTCCCTGTCATTTATCTTAATGCGCTCGGTAAACCGGACCAGGTGAGGGGAAGAATAGAGCCCAACTTTGCCAAGACCTGCTTCTCTCAGTATAGATGCGGCAAAGGCGGCCACAGAACCCTTGCCGTTTGTCCCGGCAATGTGAATATATTTTTGGCCCTTGTGAGGGTCTCCAAAGGCCTCCAGCAGATTGGAGGTCTTGGAGAGCCCGAACTTGATTCCATATTTTTGGAGGCCATATATATATGTGAGCGCATCCTTGTAGTCTATTTCTTCCCTTTTCATAAGCATTTCCAAGGCAGTTGGGAGACGTGAGATGGACTGACCCAGAGAGAAAGGGCCAAATATTGCAGTATATTGGCCAAAGTGAGAAACCTTTGTCAATTTAAAAGATGCAAGGGGTTTTCCATAGCCAACAACCAACTGCTCCATGAAGGGCAACCAGATACCATGATAAAAGGGTTGAGCTTTTTGTATAAGGTTCTTATTATTTATCAGATCAGTATGGGAAAGGAGTTTATTCCATGAAAATTAGGATTCTGATTGGTCATTTGAGCATTGAGGCGGAATTGAATGAAACAGTTACTGCCAGTAAGGTGGCAGAAGTCCTTCCATTGGAGACCTCCTTCAATACCTGGGGCGATGAGATATATTTTACCATCCCTGTCAAGGCAGAACTGGACGACAGTGCCCGGGAAGAGGTTGAAGTAGGAGACCTGGGATACTGGCCCACCGGTCAAGCCTTTTGCATCTTTTTCGGACCCACACCTATGAGCAGCGGGGGAAGGATCGTGCCTGCAAGCGCCGTTAACCTGATCGGGAGGGTAAAGGGTAATGCCAAGAGGTTGAAAGAGGTGATGGAAGAGGATAAGGTAGTGGTGGAGGCGGCTTGACAAAACGCAGGTCTTATACTAGGGATCTCGATAAGTTCGCTGAGGAAGCCTAGGCTATGAGGCCACGGGGACACCCATTCTCTGGAGAGGGTGTTCCTCTCGTGGTCTTTTTGTTTAACCTCTTCAAGATGTAGAGGTAGCAGGCCTGAGGGGCAAGCCCGGCCTATTATTTTCTTTTATATATTGGAAGGGGCAGAGGGGAAGTATTCGGTATGAAAAAGGTTATCAAGATGAGGGAGATGTCGGATAATCAGAAGGGCATAATCAGAAAGATATCGGCCACCGGCGACATGGGAAGAAGAATAAGAGAAATGGGTCTTGTACCCGATACCCCTATCCAGATACAGGGCCGGGCCCCCCTAAGAGATCCTGTGGCCATAAAGGTCAAAGATTTTACACTGACACTGCGAAATAACGAGGCAAGCTGCATTTTGGTGGAGGTAGAGGCACCGGAGCCCAAGTAGAGAGGATGAAGGAGAAGATCACCATAGCCCTCGCAGGCAATCCCAACTCAGGGAAATCAACGGTCTTTAATGCCATTACCGGTGCGAGACAGCATATTGCCAATTACCCCGGAGTGACCGTGGAGAAGAAGTTTGGCAGTGTCATCCACAAGGGCGCTGAAATAAAGGTGGTTGATCTTCCCGGGACCTATTCTCTTACCGCCTATTCCCTTGAAGAGATAGTGGCCAGAGACTTTTTGGTCAACGAGAAACCGGATCTGGTTGTAGATATAGTGGATGCCTCCAATCTGGATAGAAACCTTTATTTGGCGGTGCAGCTCAAGGAGTTTGGTGTCCCCATGGTCATTGCCTTAAACATGATGGATGTGGCGGAATCTCGGGGGATCAATGTAGATCACCAGCTATTATCCACCCTGTTTCAGGCCCCTGTGGTCCCAATGGTGGCCAGATCAAAGCAAGGGATCCGAGAATGCCTTGACAAGGTACTCGAGGCTGCAAGGCTTGACCGGGAATGGCGGCCGGCGGTGATTTCCTATGGCAATGACATTGACCGAAGCCTGGAGGAGATAGATGCAATAATCAGGAAATCGCAGGTCCTTAACACCAAGTATCCATCGAGATGGTGTGCACTCAAGTGTCTGGAAGGGGACAGGCAGATCCTGGATCTCCTGAAGAAGGAATCCGATCTTGGCCGAACGATAGAGGACCTCTGTCGGGCTGCCTCAAAGCACACTTTGGATACCCTGGACGAAGATCCGCAGAGCATAATAGCCGGCCATCGTTATGGCTACATCGCCGGCATCACCAGGAAGGCCCTCAAGAGGAAGGTGGAATTGCGCCTGAACCTCTCAGACAAGATCGATAAGGTTCTGACAAACCGGATTGTCGGTCCTCTCCTCATGATAGCCATACTCTATGGGATCTATGCCTTCACTTTCTCCGCGAGTGAGGTCCCGATTCATATGCTTGAGGCCTTCTTCCGATCCCTTAAGGACATTGTCTCAGCCATCATTCCTGCCGGGAATCTACGGTCATTGATCGTCTCCGGCATCATCGACGGGGTGGGAGGCGTCTTGGGGTTCATCCCGCTCATAATGTTCATGTTCTTTGCTGTAGCCATTCTGGAGGACTCCGGCTATATGGCAAGGGTTGCCTATATGCTTGACAGGGTGCTCAGCTGGTTCGGTCTCCATGGGAATTCGGTCATCGCCCTCATAGTCAGTGGCGGGATCTCCGGTGGGTGCGCTGTACCTGGAATAATGGCCACCAGGACCCTGAGAGACCCAAGGGAGAGGATCGCCACCCTCCTGGTGGTGCCATTTATGAACTGTGGGGCAAAATTGCCCGTATACGCCATGCTAATCGGGGCCTTTTTCTTTAAGGACAAGGCGCGGATTATGTTCATCCTCACCTTATTTTCATGGGGTTTTGCCCTCGTTGCCGCCAAGATTCTCAGGTCCACCGTCTTAAGGGGGCCCAAGACCCCTTTCGTAATGGAGCTCCCCCCATACAGGATGCCTACCCTCAAGGGCCTATTGATACATACCTGGGAAAGGACGTGGTATTACGTCAGAAAAGCGGGTACGGTGATCTTGGGTTTTTCCATTGTCCTCTGGGCCATGATGAACTTTCCAGGGCCTTCACAGGAAGAGGACAGATCCTTCGAAGATGCAAGAGTAACGGTCAAGAAATCCCTGCTGGCCTCCCCCGAAATAAGGGACTGGATCCCTGATGGCAAGACCCTGACAGAAATGAACGGACTATATGATTACTACACGCGGGCAGTTAAGAAAGGGGAGGCCCAAGTTCGAAAGAGGCTGGAAGGGAGTCCTTTTCTTCCATTAATAGAGACCGCCTATCTCCTAAAGGAGGGGAAGGCCCCTCAAAGAGAAATGGAGAGTGGCGATTTGCAGGCTGCCTCGCGATACCTCTTCTTCAGAAAGGAAATGGTCGAGTTAGACGACCGCCAACGTCAGGCTGCCTTGAAGCGAACAATTGCCGGACGGCTTGGGCACGGGTTGGAGACCATCACAGCGCCACTGGGCTTTGACTACAGGATCAACATAGCGCTCCTCGGAGGCTTTGCCGCCAAAGAGGTGGTAGTTTCGACTTTGGGGACCGCCTATTCCATTGGCGAGGTGGACACTGAGGAAAGCAGTTCGCTCTCCCAGAGGCTCAGGAGAGACCCCGGCTGGGACCCATTAAAGGCCTTTACCCTCATCATCTTTACCATGCTATACGTTCCTTGTATCGTAAGCGTAATCAGTATCCGGAGGGAAAGCTCTTGGATGTGGGCAGGGTTTTCCATAGGATTTAATCTCATAGCGGCATTCCTTGTAGCATTTATTATAAGATATGCCGGAATTACACTCGGCCTGGGGACTTCCTGATCCGTCTTTGGGTTTCCATTGCCCAAGATCCATCGGGTAAGAGACTGATTGCCAGATTTGACCACTAACCAGGTTTTTAGAATGGAGCACAGAGATCATGCAAAAGATTCCCTTCACAAGGCAAGGACTCGAGAAGCTAAGGCAGGAGTTAAGCCACCTGGAGGAGGTGGTAAGGCCCAAAAACATTCGGGCCATAGCGGAGGCCCGAGGCCACGGCGATCTTAGCGAGAATGCAGAATATCATGCTGCGAAGGACAGGCAGGCCTTCATTGAAGGAAGGATCAATGAGCTAAAATCGGTCATAGGCAAATCAGAGATAATCGAGGTGGAAGAAGTTCCACCGGATCGGGTCGTCTTTGGCCGCACAGTCCTCTTGTACAGCCCTGAGACAGATGAAGAGATCGCCTATCAGCTCCTCGGGCCTTATGAGTCAGACCCTGAAAATCACAAAATATCCGTGACCTCTCCTCTGGGCCAGGCATTGATAGGCAGGGAGATTGGCGACGAGGTAAGGGCCAAGACCCCAGGGGGGATAGTGGAATACGAGATTATTGAGATACGTTAGGCGCCGCCTTTATGAAAGAAATCTTGGTCCCTGATCCCCGGGTCAATTTGAAACTTGAAACTCGAAATTTCATAAGACCTTAGCCCTATGAAACCATGGCAATGGAGGTTTCTTTTTTTCGAGTGCAAAACTCGCCCATAAGAGGGCGTAAAGCAATCACTCGCCATAGCTGAAAATAAGGAACTGTGCCAATTTCGAGTTTCTTTCAGTAACTCCCAGGGCTCTTAACATCGGAAAAGAAGGAACAGGATCGGAAGAACTATATCTTAGAGGAGTGTCTGCAGGGATTTGAGATGGAGAAGGTGAGGCCGAATTGCTCCGTTACCATAAGATACGTAATGAATACCCAACTGCCACAAGGCGTTCTCAAAAAAGGGCGCGAAGAGGTGATAGAATTTATCTTCGGCATCGAGCGCCAACCTCTTACCCTCGAAAGGGCAGTGGAAGGCGCATGTGTGGGTGATAGGTTTTCGATAGAGGTGCCTAGTGCCGAGATCTATGGTGAAAAGGACCCATCTCTGATCATAGAGATCCCGAGGAAAGGCCTCATTAGCCAGAGACTCAAGCAAGGCCAGTTCTATCGCCAGATGAAAATGGGAAGCCTGGTCTCATTCAGGGTCCTGGAAATCAAAGCCGATAGCGTGCTGGCGGATTTCAACAGGCCGATGGCCGGGATCTCTGTCCTGCTGGACGGCGAGATCATGGCGGTCAGGGAGGCCAGCAAGGAGGAGATAATGGCCGCCCGAGAAACCCAGGCCAGGAAGAGGATTGGGTGTGGTTAAACAGTCATGGCTGTCAGAATATTCATTCACGGTCTAGAAAGCAGCAATCAGGGTACTAAGGCAATCTTTTTCCGAAAGAATTACCCGGACATGATTATCCCCAACTTCAAAGGGGATCTCCATGAACGGATGGAAAGGCTCAACGAAATACTTTCCGGGAAATCAGGAATAAGGCTTGTTGGTTCCAGCTTTGGCGGGTTGATGGCCTGCCTTTTTGCCTTGCAGAACGAGGGCAGTGTAGAAAGAATGATCCTCCTTGCCCCTGCAATCAACCTCAAGGAATTTGTCCATGACGAGGTGAGGAAGATCTCCATACCGGTGTGGGTTTATCATGGAACCCGAGATTTGGTGATTCCACTGAGAGAAGTGGAAGGTGTTGCCAGAAAGACCTTCAGGAATCTATCGTTCCATGTGGTAGAAGATGACCACTATCTTCACAAGACCTTTGAGAAGATTGACTGGGAAAGGCTCCTTTCATAAGAAGGACAGCCGGTTATGACTCTCGTTTCTTTTCGTTTCCACTTTATCATCAAGCCCTTACCGCCTTGAGATCGACCCCCCAAGAAGCCTCCCCAGCCTAACTCTTTTTTTTTGACAGCCCCTTTGGCGTGTGGTAAACGGTCTTCAAAAAAGTCCGACGTAGCCTTTTGGAGGTAAATCATGTTTGAGATCTTGAAACGTCAGGAAATGGCCGATGGCACTGTGGTCCTAAACGAGATCAGCGCCCCTATGATAGCCAGGAAGGCCAAGCCAGGGCAATTTGTCATATTAAAGGCCAACGAAACCGGTGAGCGCATCCCGCTCACAATGGCCGATACCGACCTCAAGAAGGGCACAATTACGGTTATTTATCAGGTTGTGGGAAAATCCACGGCCCTTTTCAAGTCCCTCAAGGTAGGAGAGCGTTTCCAGGACATGATAGGCCCCTTGGGTAAACCCACGAAGCTGGAGAAGGTAGGGAATGTGGTCTGCGTTGGCGGTGGCACAGGCGTCGCGGTCCTTCATCCCATTACCAGGGGGCTAAAGGAGCTTGGAAACAATGTGAGGGCGATTATCGGTGCCAGGACAAAGGACCTTCTCATCCTGGAAGACAAGATGAGGGCCGCCTCCCATGAGCTCCATGTGTGCACGGACGATGGCTCCTATGGGCATCACGGGTTTGTAACCGATGTGCTCAAGGAGATCCTCGAAAAGGAAGATATAAAACTGGTGGTAGGGATCGGCCCGGTTCCCATGATGAAATTCGTGTGCAAGATCACGGAAGAGTACAAGGTCAAGACGCTCGTAAGCCTGAATGCCATAATGGTGGACGGGACAGGCATGTGCGGCTGCTGTCGAGTAAGCGTGGGGGGGGAGACCAGGTTTGCCTGTGTGGATGGCCCGGAATTTGACGGGAGCAAGGTCGACTTTGATGAATTGATGCAGCGGCTTCACGCCTACGTCGCGGAAGAGGCCGTTGCCTATGACAAGCATAAGTGTGAATGCAAGGCTGCTTAGGGGTCATACGTATCATAAGGGGCCCGTACACTCCCGGCAACTCCTGGACTTTTGGAAGTGCAGATTCACATGAGGTGTTATGGAGGAGAGGATGGCAGAAAAGGCAGACAAGAAAGAGAAGATATCCCGGCAATCGATGCTTGAGCAGGATCCGCAGGTAAGAAAACGGAATTTCGAAGAGGTCCCTTTGGGATACCCTGAGGAACTGGCAATAAAGGAGGCGGAAAGATGCCTTCAGTGCAAAAAGCCATCATGCATGGAGGGATGTCCTGTAGCCATAGATATCCCCGCCTTTATCAATCACGTAAGGGAAGGGCGATTCACCAAAGCGGTCCGTAAGATATGGGAGAGGAATGCCCTGCCGGCTGTCTGCGGAAGGGTATGTCCGCAGGAAATCCAGTGTGAAGGGAGATGTGTGGTGGGCAAGAAAGGAGATCCAGTTGCTATCGGTAATCTGGAGCGCTTTGTGGCCGACTGGGAACGTGAGCATGGCAAAGGTGATCTTCCCCCGAAGAGCAAGCCCACCGGGAAAAGGATAGCTGCGGTAGGTTCGGGGCCTTCCGGGCTGACTGTGGCTGGCGACCTTATCCTTAAAGGGTATGAGGTGACCGTTTTCGAGGCCTTTCATAAACCGGGCGGTGTCCTTGTCTACGGTATCCCGGAATTCAGGCTTCCAAAGGAGATCGTATACTCTGAGGTGAATTTCCTTGAAAGGCTTGGGGTGAGGGTCGTTTGTAATGTCGTTGTGGGAAGGACCGTGACCGTAGACGAACTTTTTGAGGAGGGTTATAACGCCGTTTATGTAGGCGTTGGCGCTGGGCTTCCCCGGTTTCTTAACGTGCCAGGTGAAAACCTCATCGGCATCTACTCCGCCAATGAGTACCTGACCAGGGCCAATCTCATGAAGGCGTACCTTTTCCCTGAATATGATACCCCCATTGCAAAGGGGAAGAATGTGGCAGTTTTTGGTGCAGGAAATGTGGCCATGGATGCCGCACGGACGGCCAGGCGGCTGGGTGCAGACAAGGTCCGCATCATTTACCGCCGATCCCGCGATGAGATGCCTGCTCGGGCAGCTGAGATCCATCACGCCGAAGAGGAGGGAATCGAGTTTCATCTCCTCACAGCCCCCACCCGTTTTCTGGGCGACGAAAATGGTCGGGTGACAGGCATGGAGTGCCTGGAGATGAAACTGGGTGAGCCGGATGAATCGGGAAGACGACGTCCTATCCCGGTAGAAGCGTCTAAATTCCAGATGGAGTGTGACCTGGCAGTTATTGCAGTAGGGGCAGGGGCAAATCCCCTATTGACCCAGTCCACTGAAGGCCTTAACCTCAACAGGTGGGGCTACATTATTGCAGAGCCGGCAACGGGTAAGACCAGCAAGAAAGCCGTCTGGGCGGGTGGAGATATCGTAACGGGGCAGGCCACGGTTATTCTGGCCATGGGGGCAGGCAGGGTGGCGTCGGATTCCATACACCAATACCTCTCCTGGGGATGGTAAACACTCGGGCCACGAAGGCAGGAAACCGCATGACTCTTATGGGGGAGCGATTATCTCGGGCATTTTTTGAAGCTCCCTCATTATACACCTATCCATAACAACCTGTACCCCCGCCTTCCTCGCCTTTGCAGCAGATTTGTTGTGCACCACTCCTAATTGCATCCAGATTACGCGTACACCTAACTCGATGGCCTCGTCAACTACGGGAGGAACTCTGCTCGGGTTAAGGAATAGGTTGGCCATGTCTACGCCAAAGGGTATATCCTTGAGCGACTTGAAGCAGGGTTTTCCCAATATCTCTCTCTGTCCGGGATTGACAGGCACCACTTCATAACCCCGCCCAACGAGATATTTTGCGACCCTGTTGCTGTCCCTTGATTCCTTTGGCGAGAGGCCCACGATAGCAATCTTCCTGCATTTTTGGAGGATATCTACTATTTCCTCCATAGCGGGGTTGTAGTCTGGAAGTCCGCCTCCCGTGCCTTGCATGCCTTACTTGGTGTCCTCCGTGGGAGATATATGGGGGCTCATTTGAGGAGTTCTTTTACCTTGTCGGCCTTCCTCTTGACATCCATTACCTTCTTCACGCCCGGCACTTGCTCCAAGACCTTATCAACTACCTTGGCCTCCAGGGTTGGCGTCTTATCCCTTGAGTTTTTGGCCGAGTCCTCCCCCTGCTCTTTGTCAGCCGTCTCTGTCGAGGTCAGCTCCTTCTTGACATTCCTGAATTCCCTGATAGCACCCCCCACACCTTTGCCGATTTCAGGTAACCGCTTGGCGCCAAATATGAGGAGGACGATGACGGCAATGATAATGAGTTCGGTGGGACCTAGTCCAAACATGGCTAACTCCAATAGATATTATATGTTTGATGGAATCGTAAAAACCCGAAGTTTTTTTGTTAGTCATTCCCGCGAAGGCGGGAATCCAGGAAAACCAATCACTCCTGGACTCCCGCTTTCGCGGGAGTGACGCTCTAGGAGGCTTTTTACGAACGAGGGAGCCGAATCCCCAGGGCCGGACAAAGATCACGGCCCAATAAATTGGACCGGTTCCTCATCTTGGTTCCTTCCTTCAACAGTGCCCACAAGATAAGCGGTTTCTCCCATTGCCTTTAGCCTTAAAAGGATTTCACTTGTGTCCTCACCGTTTACCACAACAAGCAGGCCAAGGCCGTTATTGAAGGTCCGCATCATCTCCCGCTCTGATATCTGCCCCGCCTTTTGTAGGTAGTGGAATATGGGAGGAGGGGACCAACTTGATCTATCGATCACGGCCTTACAGCGCACCGGAAGCATCCGGGGTGGATTATCAATCAGTCCGCCTCCTGTGATATGGCATATGGCATATATCTGAAAATCCCGTCTCAGGTTACCGATGGCCCTGGCGTATATTCGGGTGGGCTCCAGGAGCTCTTCCCCGAGAGTCCTGCCGAAATCCGGTACATAGTCATCCACGGCCATTTTTAGACCCTCAAAAAAGATCTTCCGGACCAGTGAATACCCGTTGCTGTGAAGCCCGCTTGAGCCGATCCCGATAATCTGGTGGCCGACGGCAATCTCAGAACCATCAAGGAGCTCTTCATTGTCGGCGAGGCCAACCACAAATCCAGCTAGATCATATTCTCCTTCACGGTAAAATCCGGGCATTTCGGCGGTCTCTCCCCCTATGAGCGAGCACCTGGCCTCGAGACACCCTGCCGTAATCCCCTTGATGATATCCTGGGCCTTTTCGACATCCAATTTTCCCATAGCCAGATAATCCAGGAAGAAGAGCGGTGTGGCTCCACCCACCATAATGTCGTTCACGCTCATGGCAACAAGATCAATACCCACAGTATCGTGCTTGTCCATCATGAACGCTATCTTTAATTTTGTGCCGACACCATCCGTAGAGGCCACGAGCACCGGATTTTTGATATGCTCCAGATTCAATGAATAGGCCCCTGCGAAACCCCCTATATCTGTGATGACCCCTGACTTAAAGGTCTTGCTGGCAATGGAACGTATGAAAGACACGAGCCTGTTGCCCGCGTCGACATCCACACCGGCCTCGGCATATTTGTCTTTCTTAGGTGGTTGTTCCATGGGATCCTATCCGTTTCAGCTGACTTTCAATCACAACTTATTCTAGTTAGCTTCAGCTATTATTGTCAAATCATTTCTCTTGTAACTAAAACCATGATCTGCTACTAGCCGTCTATATAGACCAACATCTTAGATATTGAGTCAGATTTTATTACCAGGTTCAGGTGCAACAAAGAGCAGGTACTGGATGCTGGATAAGATAGAGAATTCTTTGTCTTTTTATCCAAAATCTAGGATTCCCGCTTACGCTTTGCTTCAGATCCCAATGAAATCGGGACTGCGCTCCGACCAGCATCTAGGATCCAGTCCCGCCAAAGTGCGGGACATCGCGGGATTTGAGACGAAGCTCCACCAGGGATTGATGATTCTGTCGCCTGCAAACCATCTCAAAGAACTCCCAACGCTAAAACGGCCTCTAACTGACCTTAAAGGGATTGGCCCAAAGAGGGCGCAACTTCTGGCCGGGAAAGGCGTTCATACCCTCATCGACCTTCTGCTTTTCTTGCCCACCCGATATGAGGACCGGAGCAAGGTGTTGGATATTTCCAAGACTACCGCCGGAATCCCGGCACTGGTAAAAGGCACCGTTATCTCGGGCGGAGAGGAGAGGTTCTTTCCCACCCGGAGGCGCCTGTTCAGGATAACCATCCAAGATGAAACGGCCCCATTGGAGCTCCTCTGGTTTAACTACAGAAAGGCCTATCTTAGCTCCTACGCCGGAAAGGGAAAGACACTCCTGGCCTATGGGGAAATTCGGTTAAATCGTGCCAAGAGGCAGATGATTCACCCTGATCTCACTATAGTTGATGGCGCCAAGGAGCAAGTATCACTAGGCTTTTATCCTGTCTATCCTACGGTTAAGGGGATTTCAGGACAGGTACTGAGGTCTTTGATCGGCCAGGCCTTGGAGCAGTGCCAGGAGGCCGTTGTGGAGATCCTTCCCAAAGAGATAGTCCGTCGACTTGGTCTCCCAGGGCTTGGAGAGGCCCTCAGTCACATTCATTTTCCACCCAATGACTCATCCCTCGATCTCCTCGACAAACGAAGGACAACGGGGCATCTGAGACTCACCTTTGATCATTTTTTCCAGGTAATGCTCAACATTGTTTTTAGGAAGACTTCATCTGAGGAAAGAACAGGACCAATCCTAACGATCCCGGGTGATATGGAGGCCCGCCTCCGGAACTATTTCCCTTTCTCACTGACCCAGGACCAGACCCGTGCTATCGGGGAGATCCTAAAGGACCTAAGATCCGGCAGGCCAACGAATCGATTGCTCCAAGGGGATGTGGGGTGCGGCAAGACGGTTGTGGCTGCCGTTGCCTCATACCTTGCGATCCTCAACGACTGGCAGGTGGCAATAATGGTTCCCACACAGGTTCTGGCCCAACAGCACTACGCATATTTCTCTTCTTTGAACAATCGCATGGGATTCCGGCCGGTCATCTTGACCGGCATGCTAAACGAGGCCGATCGCCAGGAGAGATATGAGAGGATCAGAAATGGGGAATATAATCTGATCGTTGGAACCCATGCCCTTATCCAAGAGGGTCTTTCTTTCGCGAGACTGGGCCTGGTGGTAATCGATGAGCAGCATCGCTTCGGGGTGAGACAGCGCTCATTACTGGATAAAAAGGGGAAAAACCCTCATCTCTTGGTAATGACGGCAACCCCGATCCCCAGGACCCTTGCCATGACCGTGTTCGCTGACCTGGATATCTCTACCATCAAAGAATATCCCAAGGGGCACCACCCGGTGAGGACCTTCCTGGCTGATGCAAGCCAAAAGAGAAAGGTGTTCAATACCCTCCATCAAAGGCTGTCGATGGGAGAGCAAGGCATAGTAATCTGCCCTGTAATCGAAGGACCAGAAGAACAGGACCTGAAAGACGTCCTAAAGATGCATGAAAGGCTGTCCAAGCTTTTTGCATCCCGCTTTCATGTCGAACTAATTCACGGCAGACTTTCTCCAGATCAAAAGGATCGAGTGATGGAGGGGTTCCGGGAAGGCAGGATAGACCTGCTGGTTGGGACCTCAGTAGTTGAAGTGGGGGTCCATGCGCCAGGGGCCACGGTTATGGTGATTGAGCATCCGGAGCGGTTCGGGTTGTCCCAGCTCCACCAGTTGAGGGGCAGGGTGGGAAGGGGTTCTAAGGAGGGCCTTTGCGTGCTCATGCTATCCGAGGGAATATCTCCTGAGGGCATTTCCAGGGTGAAGGTATTGGCTGAGACCAATGACGGCTTTGAGATAGCCGAAAGAGATCTGGAGATGAGGGGGCAAGGGGAGCTTATGGGAACGAGGCAGTCTGGCCCAGGTGACCTGGACCTAAGGGCCGTCTTCAGGGAGCCGGAACTCCTCATGGCCGCAAAGCAAGAGGCAGAAAGGATCCTCAGGGCAGACCCACAACTCCTGCGCCCCGAAAATCTCAGGCTGAGAGATCTGATTATACCTCAGAATATCACCTGGCAGCCGGATGCCTTCTCTCTCGGATAAGGATGCTGCAGAGAATGGCTCCGAGGGCCATAAAGGCCGACAAAGTAAAGGCCAACCGATAACTTCCTGTCTTGTCAAAAATAACGCCTCCCGCATATACCCAGATGCCCCCACCCAGATGGTGCACAGTGGCAATAAAGCCTGTCAAAATGCCCACATGAGAGAATCCATAGAGCCTCCCAACAAGAGTGGTCGTCAGGGGGGCAGTAATAAGAAAGGTGAAACCAAAGAAAAGGGCAAATACATAGAAAGAGAAAGGAGTTTGGTATTTCAGGATCACCAGAAAAAGCAGGAGGCGCAGGACAAATGTCAGGGCAATGGGAACCTTGTTTCCGATAAGATCTGAGGCAGGTCCGGCAATAAGGAGTCCAGCCAGACTCATCAGCCCATACAAGGCCAGCATATTGCCAGCCGTGGTTGGGGAAATACCGTAGTCAGTGACAAAGGGTATCAGGTGTGTGGAAACCAAAAAGTCACCGCTGCCACAGACAAACATGGTGATGGTGAAGAACCAGAAGGAAGGTGTACGCATCGCCTCCCTCAACCCCAAATCCTTGGGGTTCACGCCTTCGACGCTCAGCCTTTTAGGTTCCGGTTTTTCGTGATTGCTGGTGTGACCCAGAGGTCTCAGATCAAGATCATCCGGATCGCCCTTAACCACCAAGAGCGCAAGGGAGACGTTTATCGCCAACATAATTAATGCGATTAGGAGATAGCACGTCCTCCAGCCATAGTTTAGAACGAAGATGGTAAAAAGCGGGACAAGTGCAAACTGCCCAAAGCAGCTCCCTGAAAGTGCCAGGCTGATGGCAAGTCCCCGCCGCCTCTCGAACCACTTGCTGGTCAGTGCCGCAATGAGTGGAACGGATGTTCCTCCCATGCCTACGGCTGATAGGACACCGTAAAAGACCATAAACTGCCAGAGGGAATCGATGAAAGACATGCTCATGTACCCGGCTGAAAGAAAGGCAGTGGAGATAATGATCACCCATTTAGGACCATAGCGGTCATAAAACCTGCCGACTATCATGAGCGAGAGAGCAAAGACTGCCATGTTGAGTAAGATCGCCAGAGAAACAGAGCCCCGACTCCATCCGAATTCAGAGATCAGTGGCTTAAACAGAACTCCGATGGAAAACCGGGCCCCTGAATTGAAGAAGAGGATTAAGCATGAGGCCCCCAGCACGTACCAGCCAGAAAAGATGTGAAATCCCGCAGACTTCGATCTCATGTGCATATCGTCTTTCTTGTCTCGGCAGACGGCCTTCAAGATCTTCCTTTCAAAGATAATAAAATCTGACGATCTCGTAAAAAGTCCGAAATGACCCGTTTTCGTCATTCCCGCGAAGGCGGGAATCCAGTAATCCCGCCTACCGCGGGACTGGACCCCCGCCTTCGCGGGGGTGACGGTCTTGGGGACCTTTTACGAAACCATCAATTCTGAAATCGGTTTATAATCTGAATCTTCTCAATCTGCTTGGATTTGATCAATTAAAATCCCTTTTAGGAAAATTTCAGTATAACTGAAATAAAACAATTAATCATATCAATATGTTTTAGTGGTAAATGAAATATTTTTTAGTATGTGAAAAGTCCTTGACAAGATTCCAGGCATATTTAAAAATGACTTGGGTCGCAGCTGCCATGCCTTTTATCCTTTATTAAAGGACTAGCGATCCGCTTTTCTCATAATTTCAATAAGCTATGTAGGTTATCGGTAGTTCACTCCGCATCGTTTGGAAAGACCGATCAATCATAGTCCTCAATTTCAGTAATATTTAAATTTTGAGGGATCAATGAACGATCCATCTGCCCTATTCAGGGGCTCAATAATCCGGAGAACAAGAAAAACACAAAAAATGACCCTCAAGAATCTCGCCCAGGATACCGGCCTGAGCCTTAGCTTTATAAGCCAGGTGGAAAGGGGCCTGACAAACCCATCCATCAATTCGCTCCGCAGGATAGCCCTTGTCCTGGGGATCCCTCTGAGCTCTTTTTTTGAAGAGGGGTACTCAGCCAATGGCCCGGTAGTACGAAAGCATGAACGGAGGATTCTGGTCAATACTGACTCGCGCCTCACCTACCAACTGCTCTCTCTAAACCAAAACCGCCGAATTGAATTCCTGCTCACCAGGCTTGAAGTGGGAGGCATCAGTGCAGAATATCCCATGGCCCACAAAGGAGAGGAGGCTGCGCTTATTCTTCAAGGGGAATGCATGATCGAGCTCGGAAATGAAACCTACGATCTGGAAGAGGGGGATTCCATATACATAACTGAAAATACCCCCCATAGAATTAGGAACACCGGAAGTCTTCCTTTGACAATCGTTTCAGCCATATCACCCCCCGGTTTTTGAAAGAGGAGCAATGATCCATGTCTGATGCAAAAAGAGGTGATTTCGTCCAGGTCCATACTGTAGTCCTTCAACCATCTGACCGGGCAGGCAACCTCCCCTCTTCAACGAAGTCCGTACCCTATGAATGCTGGATCAAGGGCTTTCTGGTGGACGAGGCTGCCATGAAAGGGGATCAGGTGACGGTTGAGACCTTCATAGGTAGGAATCTAAAGGGAATTCTTTATGAGGTAAACCCCAGATACAGGCACGATTTTGGAGAGCCTCAAGGGGAGATCCTATCCATCGGGAATGAGGCAAGGAAGCTTATAGGACAGAAGGGGCGTGTTGGCAAGGGGTAACAGGTAATGGGCAGCAGTTATTCAGAAGTGATGGCCAGGAAAAGGGATATCCTGGCCGGGGCAACCGGAATTGATTATGGAAAATTCGAAAGGTCACCCATAACCTTCGATTATGAAGGGCTCATAAATTCCTGCGAATATTCCCTTGAAGATGTGGAGAAGATCTTCCTTGAGACCGGTGTGGGAAAGACCCCCTTAATTGAATTAAGAAATCTGACCGAACTTGTCAGATCAATTTCCCCCCCTGGAAAAGGGGCGAGGATTTTCGTTAAGGATGAGGCCGCCAATCCGAGTGGGAGCTTCAAAGACCGGCGGGCAGCCTTGTCCGTGTACCACGCCAAGAAGCTGGGATACGAAGGCGTTGTGGCCGCCAGTTCTGGAAATTACGGTGCTGCGGTTGCCTCTCAGGCCGCAAAGCGCGGTCTCAAGGCCATTATACTTCAGGAAGTTTACGACAGCCGGAAGGTCGGCCAGCCGGAGATCCTGGAAAAGACAAGGGCCTGTGAGGCCTACGGCGCAGAAGTATGGCAGCTCACCGTTGGCCCGGAGTTGTTCTATATCATGCTCCGGGTATTGGAGGATACAGGGTTTTTTAGCGCTTCCCTCTACGTGCCTACAAGCGTTTTGGGAATTGAGACGCTTGGATACGAGGTTGCAGTTCAGGTCTTTGAGAGAGAGGGCCGATTCCCCGATATGGTGCTGATTACCCACGCAGGGGGAGGGAACGTGACAGGAACGGCACGTGGCCTGATAAAGGCAGGAAGCCATGACACGCTTGTGGTGGGCGTCTCGGTAGATCTCCGTGGCCTCCATATGGCCAGTGATCTTGATTTCAATAGAAAGTCGTTTACCACCGGGCATACCGGCTTTGGCATACCCTTTCTCACATGGCCCGACAGGACCGATGTCCCCAGAAACTGTGCACGGGGGCTTCGTTACCTGGATCGATATGTCCTGGTCAGCCAGGGCGAGGTGTTCTATACAACGGAGCTACTGGCCAAGCTGGAGGGTATGGAAAGGGGGCCTGCAGGAAACACCTCTTTGGCCGGGGCTATCGCAATTGCTCGAGAAATGGACAGGGATCAGATCCTGGTTGTTCAGGAAACAGAATATACGGCTGCCGGAAAACTGCCATCATCACAACTCACCTTTGCACGAGAGAACGGGATCGAGGTAAGGAGAGGAAATCCTCAGGACAATATTCCCGGGAAGACAATAGTCATTCCTGAAGAGGCCAGTCAGATGAGAGTGGAAGAAACAGATATGCAGAAGATCCGTCTCTCATACGTGGAAAATGCCGTCAAGATGGCAGAAGGCTATCTCCCCACGAACGAAGACCATATGTTTCTGGCCGAGGATTCAAAGAGCTCGCTTGAATTTGTCCGTGAGGTCATGGAGTCCCTCAGGATAAAGGCGACGTAATAGTTTAATGCTTTGAAAACAGTGATGAGTCGCATGACCGACCGCGAGGGTCTTTTTTCCAAAGGACGTAAAGGACGGCATCACTTCAAAGAACGGCAGTGAGGTCTTTAAACTCGTCACGGAACAGCCCCATAGGAGGATGTCCCTATGAAGAAACCTCTCCCCTGCCTGGCAGAACCTGTATTTAAAGGTAAGGGGGCGTGCCACAGGCTGTGAAGAATTTGGTTAACGTCCTTTGGAAAAAAGACCCTCACGGTCTGTCATCTTACTCCTCAGTGTTTTCAAAGCGCTAAAGTATTGCAAAAATCAATCAAAGCCGGTTTAAGAAATGTGAGCAAAATGGAAAATCAACAATCATCAATCCAAAGGGGAGTGATCTCGATTGGAAACTGAACTTACTGATCTTCTGTGTATTGGTGCTGGGCTGGCCGGTGAGCGCGTGGCCATTGAGGCGGCATCTAGCGGCTTCAAGGCCGTCTGCCTGAGCATAGTTCCCCCAAGGCGCTCCCATTCATCTGCTGCCCAGGGGGGGGATGCAGGCCTCCCTGGGGAACTGTGCCATGGGGGCCGGGGACAACCAGGATATCCATTTTGAGGATACGGTGAAAGGGTCAGACTGGGGATGTGACCAGGAGGTGGCAAGACTCTTTGTGGATACCGCACCCAAGGCAGTGCGTGAGATGGCCTTCTGGGGGATTCCGTGGAATCGTGTGGTACCTGGTAAATCCACCTTTTTTAAGGGAGGGAAGCAATTCGAGAAGGTGGAGGCCAAGGAGAATGAAGGCCTGATCACCGCAAGGGACTTTGGCGGGACAGCCAAGTGGAGGACCTGTTATACCTCTGACGGGACCGGGCATACGCTTCTCTACACCATGGACAATAAGGTGGTGGAACTGGGAGTAACGGTCCATGACCGGATGGAGGCCATATCACTGATCCATGACGGCGAGACCTGCATGGGCGCTGTGGCCAGATGCCTGAAGACGGGGAAACTGAAGGCCTATCTGGCCAAGGTAACCCTTATCGCAACAGGGGGCTACGGCAAGATCCATAGCGAGAGCACCAATGCCATCATCAATGATGGGGCAGGGGCCATCATCGCCCTCGATACGGGGATAGTGCCCGTGGGGAATCCGGAGGCGGTCCAGTTTCACCCGACAGGGATCGTTCCTACCAACATACTGGTGACCGAAGGGTGCAGAGGGGATGGTGGTACCCTTCTGGATGTGAATGAAAAGCGCTTTATGCCCGAGTATGAACCGAACAAGGCGGAGCTGGCATCCAGGGATGTGGTCTCTCGCTGGATGGTGCACCATATACGCAAGGGATTTGGGGTAAAGAGCCCCTATGGGGATCACCTTTGGCTGGACATTCGGCATTTGGGGGCCAAGCACATCAAGACCAAGCTGAGGGAAGTGGAAGAGATCTGCAACAATTTTCTCGGCATCGATCCGATCACCCAGCTGATACCTGTCCGGCCCGCCCAGCATTACAGCATGGGAGGGGTTAGGACCGACAAGGACGGGGCAGCGTACGGGCTTAGGGGACTTTTTTCAGCAGGGGAGGCCGCGTGCTGGGACATGCACGGGTTTAACCGGCTGGGAGGCAATTCCCTTGCAGAAACGGTGGTGGCCGGCAGGATAGTGGGAGAAAAAATTGTGGCATTTTTGAAGGGATATGATGTGCAATTCAAGACCGCCACTGTGAGAGAGGCGTTGGAGCGGGACCAGGAACTTATTGGAAAACTGATCTCCGGGAAGAATGGAAATGAAAGCGCCTTTGCCGTCCGAAATGCCATGCAGGATGAGATGATGGAGCGGGTCGGCATCTTCAGAAATGGAAAAGATCTGGAGAAGGCGGTCGGGAATCTCCAAACCATTTATGAACGTTCCAAGCGAGTTGGGCTTCACTCTAATGGGATCGGGGCTAACCCCGAGTTGGCCCTTGCCCTCCGGATCCAGGGGATGTTACGACTGGCAATCTGCGTTGCCTATGCAGCCCTCCAGCGAACGGAGAGCCGCGGGTGCCACGCCCGGGAGGATTACGAGGCCAGGAATGACCGGGATTGGCTTAATCGCACGCTGGCAACCTGGAAAGAGGGTGATGATTTGCCCACTCTCAACTACGAGCCCGCCTCCATAGTTATGGAGATTCCGCCGGGCGATCGAGGATATGGGTCCTCTAAGATCATAACCCGCGAGGGTGAGACGATAGGAGAATAACATGGGAAGGCAGTTGAAATTCCATATATTTCGATATAACCCTGAGGATCCGAACTCCGAACCCCACACCGACGATTTTCGGCTGGAAGAGACAGAGAGTATGACCCTTTTTATAGCCCTTAACCGCATCCGGGAGGAACAGGACCCTTCGCTCCAGTTTGATTTTTGCTGCCGGGCTGGGATCTGCGGCTCCTGTGGTATGGTGATCAACGGGAGGCCGGGACTGGCCTGCAAGACCCTGACAAGGGATCTGCCCGATGAGATCACCCTGATGCCCCTTCCTGTTTTCCGGTTGATAGGGGACCTGTCTGTGGATACGGGCACCTGGTTTCGTTCCATGAACGAGAAGGTAGGCTCATGGATTCATACTGATAAGGAATTTGAGCCTGATGCCCAAGAGGAGAGGATGGATAATGCCCTTGCCGAAGAGATCTATGAGCTTGAGCGATGTGTTGAGTGTGGTTCCTGTGTGGCGGCATGCGGGACGGCCAATATGAGGGAAGATTTTGTGGGGGCCGTGGCCCTGAACCGTATAGCCCGCTTTATGCTTGATCCTAGGGACAAGCGCCGAGAAATGGAATATTTCCAGGTGATAGGCACGGACGAAGGGGTCTTCGGGTGTATGGGTCTCCTTGCCTGTGAGGACGTATGCCCAAAGGATCTTCCCTTACAGGACCAGCTGGGCATCCTCCGTCGAAAGATGGGATGGAGCGCCATAAAGAGCCTTTTCAGGATCAAATAGTAGGATCATTCTCTGCCTCCGGGCCGTTTCTTGCAGAGCTACCTCACATGCCTCCGTGTGTTAACGCACAGGCAGGTCAGATCCCTACAAGAGAAAAGACGTAAGTCAACTACCGTCGCCTGTGGAGGTAGTGTGACGAGATCTTCATCAGGGTTAGATAGCAAAAAATTTTTCCCCTACCGCAGCCAAAGGCAGTGGTTTAAGCCGATCAATCAAACCTCTGACGAACTCCAATGGGCCGTACATTTCGTCAAGATATTTTGAATCCAAACCATTTTACCATAACCATGGAGCTGGTTCCAGGGGAGCAATCGAAGGGGCGCTCTGTGGACACGGTGATGGCCATAGCCGCCGATGCCCTTGCCGATGGTAGGGTTTCGGCCGTGACCATCACGGATAATCCAGGCGGGCACCCCTCATTGAGCCCGGATGTCTTGGGTAATAAAATCCTCAGGCAAGGGATGGATGTCATTGTGCACTTTGCCTGCAGGGATCAAAACCGCGTCGGTCTTGAAAGCAGGGCACTTCAACTGGGGCTCTTGGGGATTAAGAATATCCTCGCATTGACGGGGGATTTCTCTGGAGAGGGATTTGCCGGGCAAGGTGCCCCGGTCTTCGACCTGGATTCTGTCACCCTCCTGACCATGCTAAAAATGATGGACGAGGGGACGCTGGCTCGAGAAGACAGGGAAGAATTTTTTACAGGCTGTGCCGTTTCCCCCTTTAAGCGGACCGAGCCGGAATGTGTCGGCCAGTACCTTAAACTGCGAAAAAAGGTCCAGGCCAAGGTCTGTTTCGTCATCACCCAGGTGGGTTATGATGCCCGGAAGTTTCACGAGCTCACCTGTGTACAGCGGGACTGGAACATGGAGATCCCAACCCTCGGATCCGTTTACGTGCTAGCACCCGGGGCTGCACGCGTCATGGCAGATGGCAGGATCCCTGGAGTTGTGGTGACAAAGAAATTGTTGGGGATTGTGGAAAGGGAATGGGAGGATAAGAAGAAGGGACACGCCGCGGCGATTGAACGCTCGGCGCGGCTGGCGGTTATCCTCAAGGGCCTAGGATATCGAGGAGTTCATTTCAGCGGAATTCACAAGAGTTTTGGGACGTTGTCGCGCATCCTGGATCGCATGCAGGAGATTGAAGACGGTTGGGAGGAGTTCTTGCCCGAATTTGATTTCCCCCAGAAGAATGGATTCTACTTGTACCAAAGGGACCCAGACACAGGGCTATGCAGCAGTGATTTTGCCCCCAGAAGAAGTAGGGCAGCCAACTGGGAAAAGGCCCTTTTTCAGTTTTACCGCGGGATGCATCATGCCTTTTTCCGGCATAGTGCCCCATTTGCCTCCCAGTACCAGGTCATCTCCTCTTGGCTGGAAAAGGGCCGATTTGGGGATTCCGTAGTGAGGATCCTGGAGACCATCCCTAAGAAGGTCATGCTTTCATGCCAGCAGTGTGGCGATTGCGGCATTCAACATACGGGGTTTCTGTGTCCTGAGTCACACTGCCCGAAACACACAAGAAACGGGCCATGTGGCGGGAGTAAAGACGGGATGTGTGAGGTGCATACCGATAGACACTGTCTCTGGTACAGGGCCTATCTGAGGTGGGCCTCGATCAACCGACCCGACAGGGTGATTGAAGATTTTGTCCCTCCCCGCATGTGGGAATTAAACCATACCTCCTCCTGGCTCAACTTCCATCTTGGAAGGGATCATCAAGGGGGCCATCATTGATAGGTTACCCGAAATACCTCTTCAACCGTTGTAATTCCTTTCAACACCTTTTGTGCCCCATCCTGGCGTAGGCTTATCATACCCGTTTCGATTGCCCTTCGTTTAATGGCATTTGCATCGGAGGTCTTCAATATTAGATCCTTGAGGGCATCGTCAAGGATCATCAATTCGAATATCCCTGTCCTTCCCCTGAAACCCGTATTGAGGCATGAGGGGCACCCTCTGCCCCGGTAGACATTCTTGCCCGCAGACATCTGGGGATTAATCCCTATATCCCGCAAGGACCCCTCATCAGGAGTGTATTGCTCTTTACAGCTGTTACAAACCACGCGGACTAGTCTCTGGGCCAATATGGCGATGGCCGAAGAGGTGACCAGAAAGGGCTCTATTCCCATATGGATGAGGCGCGTTACGGCACCGGCCGCATCATTGGTATGCAGGGTGGAAAAGACCAAGTGGCCGGTTAGTGCGGAATGAGTGGCGATTTGAGCGGTCTCCAGATCCCTTATCTCGCCCACAAGGATCACGTCGGGATCCTGGCGTACGATGGAACGTAATCCGTTGGCAAAGGTCAGGTCAATCTTGGGGTTTACCTGGATTTGGCCGATCCCTTCGATCTGATACTCGATGGGGTCTTCTATGGTGATAATGTTGATGTCCGTACTGTTGATGGTGGATAGTGCGGCGTAAAGGGTGGTAGTCTTCCCGCTCCCCGTGGGACCCGTGACCAGGATAATGCCATGCGGAGATCGGATGAGTCTGTCGAATCTCCCCAACTGATGCTCAGGCATACCCAGCTCTGAGACCCTGCGTAAAATGTTGGTCTTGTCAAGGAGCCTCAAGACTACCCGTTCACCAAATGCGGTGGGAATGGTTGAGACACGAATATCAATATCCTTGTCACCGATTCTTATCTCGATACGCCCGTCCTGCGGAAGCCTTTTCTCGGCAATGTTCATCTTAGCCATGATTTTGATTCGAGAGGTGAGCGTTGACTGGATGCCTTTAGGGGGCGACAGCATATCGTAAAGGATTCCATCAACACGATACCGAATCTTGACTTTGTTTTGAGAAGGTTCGATGTGGATATCGCTCGCCCGGCCCTTCACGGCCTGGGACAGCATCAGGTTGACCAGCTTTATGATGGGGGCATCACTTGTGTCGTCAAGGAGATCACCCGTCTTTTCAATTTCAGAGATGATGAGATGGGTATCTTCCTCATGCATGTCTTGTATGACCTGTTCAGCAGAGTCGCGGTTCATGTCATAGACAAGATTGATGACCGAGGCTATGGCCGAATGGGGCGCAAGCACGACCTGTCTATTTCCGAGTCCTAAGAGAGATTGCAGGTCATCCAAGGGTTGAAAGAGGAGCGGGTCGTTGGTTGCCACATATGCACCATCTGGGGTAATTATCGGGACCATCTTGTATTTCTTGAGAAACTGGATAGGAACTTCCCGCGCAAACTCCGTCTTTAGGTCTTCCAGGGGCAGGGTTGGCCTAAAAGGGAGACCAAACTGTATGCTGAGGGCCTTTAATAGATCTGACTCGGAGATCGCCTTTCTACGGATCAATATTTCACCGATTCGTCCCCCCCTTTCTTCCTGGAATCTTAAGGCCTCCTGGAGGGTTTCTTCGGAGAGGTCGAAAGTCTCGACCAATATTTCGCCAATAAACTTCACTTTATCCTTGCTTATCATCTTTTTGCCGAGGCTTCTTGTACATCTTTATGACCCCCTCCTTTATCCTCTCGATCTGGTCCTTTTTCTCATGGTACACCTTTTTCGCCTCAACTGGATTCTCTATGATATGTGGTGTCAGAAATACAAAGAGGTTGGTCTTTTTTGAACTCTTTATGGTGGATCTGAACAGCCATCCGAGTCCCGGGATGTCACCGAGGCATGGCACCTTGGTCTCCACGACCGACGTGTCATCGTCAATCAGGCCGCCTATGACCACTGTATTGCTGTCTTTTACAATAACGGTCGTCTGGGCCTTACGCTTGAAGGTCTCCGGACGGTCTGTCTCAGAGGTCGGGATTAATCGGGTCACCTCCTGAAATATGTTGAGGCGGACAAGGCGTTCCTGGCTTATCTGCGGTGTAATTTTTAGGGTGACTCCCACGTCTTTGTATTCGTAAGTTGTGTAATCCAATCTGGCCTCGGTGGTCTCCTGTCGTGTGATATACGGCACATTCCTACCCACCATAATCTCGGCCTCCTGGTTGTCGGTAGTCAGGACCTGTGGTGTTGACAGGATATGAACGTCCCTATCCTTTTGGAGGGCGCTCACAACTGCCGCCAGGTTCGGAAACTGAATGCCACCGATCTCGATGAACGGACCAATAACTCCTAAGGCAAATCCAGTAGGAAACGTGGGGGGGCTTGTCACGAGGTTTCCGTAATTGAATCCGCCAAAGGCCGCTCCGTCCTTTCCTTCGTAAGTGAACTTCTTCCCGGCCACCCACTCCACCCCCAGCTGAAAGTCCTTGTCCACATTCACTTCCATAATTAGGGCCTCGATGTAAACCATCATCCGTGGAATATCGAGCTTTTTGATGACTTCTTCTAATACAAGGTAGTCGTCCTTCTTGGCCGTAATCACTAGTGAATTGGTGGCCTTGTCGGCCACAATCCGTGTCTCTTTCGAAATAACCGGGGGCTTTCCTTTTTCCCCGGGCTTTGCTTGTTCTGAGGGAAGGGATATCAGGACCTTTGTAAGCTCTTCGGCATTGGCGTGTTGCAGATAATAGACGCGGATATCTCCTTCGCCCTTCGGGGTTTCCTTATCCAGCAGATCTATGAGCTGTTTAACCTTTGCGGTATCGTCTTCAGATGCCAGCAGAATCAGGACGTTGGTCCTGTCATCGGGAACGATCTTTATGATGGGGGGGGGAGCGGCGCCTTTCTTGATGCTTTTTCCTGTCGTTTGAAAGACCATGCTCAGAGAATTAGCCATAACAGAGGCGGTTCCGTGTTTTAGGGGGACAACCGTTATTTCCTCTCCAACACCCTCAACATCAATAGCCTTTGTAATATGAAGCAGCCGGTTGATATTTGAAAGCACGTCCGTGACAATCAACATGCGGGTGGGGGGATAGGAGACAATTATACTGCTCTTGGAAATGAGAGGGGTAAAGAGTTTTTGCAGCTCATCGGGTTCAGCATACTTAAGGGGTATCAACTGAGTAACCACCTTGTCTTCCGGGCTGACGGCGTCCTCGCGTAAGCGGGTCTCGATGCTTTTGGATCGAGCCTCCAGGCCGGGTACGATCTTTATGACACGTCCTGATGGAACCGTAGTGAAGCCATTCACCTCAAGTACGGATTCAAAGACCTTGTATGCCTCCTTTACAGAGATCTTGGTAGGGGAAATAATCGTTACTTTCCCCCTGACCCCGCTGTCGATTACGAAATTTTTGCCGGTCAGTTCGCTGATAAATTTGATAAAGATCCCTATATCCACATTATCGAAGTCAATGGTAACATACCGGTTATCGTCCTCTCCGGGTTTGGAATCTCCTTTGGCCTTGGTAGCTGATTCTTCCTGAACGGACCCCTCCTTTGTGTCTTTTGTTGGGCTTGGAGGGGTCAGTTTTTTCAAAATGACGGCATCTCCCTCGGGCCGAGGCGCGTCGCGTCTCGGCACTTCTTGTTCTATTGCAGGCGCGGCAGGAGAAACATCCTCCTCTCCTGCAATACGGGCCCCGTGGACCCAGTAATCCGTTGAAAATAGTCCTACCCCCAGGCACAAAAAGTAGAAGAGATATTTTTTTCTTATCACTCCATTACTCCCTTATTTCTGGGTTATCTTCTCAAACTCCGGCGATCCCCAAAGGTTTTTCAGGTCAGTATCTTTGCGTGCCCAATCAATTGCCGGCCGATAGATGGATACCGCCTTCTTTAGATGAGCGATACTTTGAGCTAACTCTCCCTTAATGGCATAAACGCATGCAACGTTGTAATAAGGGTCCACGTATCCCGGTCTCAAGCGAGTGGCCTTGTCCAGGATATTTAGAGCCGCAGGATAATCTTTTTCCTGGATATATATGACCCCCAGGTTATTTAGGGCATCAACATAACCCGGATCAATCTCAAGGGTTAGCAGATACAGACGCTTGGCGTCTGCTAGCGAACCTTTTTTATGGAAGACCCGTGCCCTGTCATATAGGCCCTTTGGATCTATAACAGGTTCTTTCTTGGCAATAGGTTCGGGTGGTTTTTCTTTATGGTCAATTGCTTTTGTGGTTTCGGGGACCTTGGAACTCAACCATGAATAGGCCCCAAAGGCAAGGAAAAAGACCATAACGGACAAGAAGGCGACTTGGATAGCCCTTGGCATCCAGGGCAATAAGCGACGGGTGCCAGGATGTCCGCTGATATCCTTGATTGCCTCTTTCACTGTTCCTGATGAGATGGTGTGTTGTTCCTTGGAATAGGCAATGAGGAGTGCCCTGTCACATACGGCATTGATCCGCCTCGGGTTGCCCTGTGAATGAGCATAGATCCCTTTCAAGGCCCCCTTTGTAAACCTAAGGTTCCCTTGACTTCCCGCTACCACCAGGCGATGTTCCACATAGCCTTGTATGTCTCTGAAGTCTAAAGACCTCAAGTCATATCGGACGGTGATTCGCTCATTTAGCTGTCTCAAGGATGTTGAGGAGAGGAGGTCTTTGAGTTCAGGTTGACCCACAAGTACGATCTGGATCAGTTTTTCCTTTTCGGTCTCCAGATTGGAGATCATCCGTATCTGCTCGAGTACGGCATTTGAGAGGTTCTGGGCCTCATCGATCACGAGCAAGGCATTACCCCCACTGCTAAAGATTTCGAGCAGGAAGTGATTGAGTGCATCGATGTGATCCTTTTTGCTTCCGCCCGTTGATGCCATCTCAATGCCAAACTCATGATTTATTATCTCCAAGATTTCCATATCAGAAATGAAGGAATTGAGTATCAGAGCACTTTTTGTCGACTCAACCAATTGTGTAAGGAGTGCACGGCAGAGGGTGGTCTTGCCTGTACCGATGCCACCCGTTACGACGATAAAGCCCTTCCTTTCATTTATCCCGTAAAGTAAATGGTCAAGGGCCTCTCTGTGATATGGGCTGAGAAAAAGGTATCGAGGGTCTGGGGTCAGATTGAAAGGGTTTTCCTTAAGACCAAAGAAGGAGGTATACATAGCTGACTATGCCTTGTTACTTAAACTTGTTACTTAAAATTGTAGTCTATGGTTTTCATCTCTCCCTTACGCTCTAACTCCACAGAAACCCTGGATCCTGATTTGAGTCTCTGATACAAGGAGAAGACGTCGTCAGGGCTCTTTATTGGGCTGCCGTTTATCTTCTGGACTATATCTCCATTCTCAAGGCCTAATTTGGCAAAGATGGAATCTGTCTTGATATGGGCAACTTCTAACCCTTCCGGTTTGCCGTTGCGTATGTGAGGGCGGACGCGAACCTGGGTCAGGAGCTTGCCGAGATCCGCAAGTGAATTCTCTAAGTCTGACCTGTTGAGTGTTAAGGTAGATCCTGCTTTAGCAGGGTCTTTTGAAGTCTCACCCCTTTTTGTCTTTTCAGTGGCGGCCTCTTCCATAGTCAATATTTCGTCTCTATCTCCCACCCTTAGGACCACCTTTCCCCGTAGTATCCTCATTATGACGGCATTCTGAATTGTATCTCCACTCTTATATAGTCCCTGGTCCTTTTTCTGTTTCTCCTGAATTACGGCACAAGAGTTCTGCTGGCTGCCTGCAACTGTGCCCAAGAGTGAGACACCGAGTGAGGTGGGCTCCAGGGCGTCAATCTCTTCTTTTCCCTGGTAATCGACCTTTGCCTTTTCAAGGGGCTTTTCGAGGGCCCCGAATATATTTCGGTCGGTTATGACGCTGAAATCACGGAAGGACTCCCCTTTATGTAGTTGAATGGGAGCCCTTTTGTGAACTCCGGTCTCTTGGATCTCGATCTGGGTCAGGTGGGAGCAGACGACCTTGTAGAAGATGTCCACACCAATGTAAATGACCACTGATAAGGCAACGAGGTCAAACAGGGTAGAATAAAGCTTTCTCATGAGTATCCACTCCCCTGACTCTGCAGGGGAATCAGGCCCTTTCTCGCGATGAGGGTCTCGCTGTTAGGTGAGCCTGAATCTGGGTTCACCGAGTGTCCCGTCGATAATAAAGGATCGTCCCCCCATTTTCAGATGTTGTCTCAATATGCTCATGGTATTTATGTCGCCTCCGATGCCCTGGAGGATCCCGGCAAGGGCTTCAATTTTCCCTTTGAGGTCAAGTGTGCTTTTTGAGATCTCCTTTCTAAGGCCTATGGTTCCGTATAATGTCCCTTGGATTTCTCTCCCCTTCAGCTCAACCCGGTCCAGTTCAATCTTTCGGCCCTTAAGGGCCATTACTATCGAAAGTTGAGCAAAACTAATGGTCTTAAGACCTAAGATGGGTTCTGAGAGCTCAACGCGGCCGTCCGTTACCCTTAGATCTGCCTTGCCCGTACCATCAATAGGGAGGACCGATCCCTTTTCATAGGCAATAGTGCCTCCGAGGATCCCACCTATCCTATGGCCAATAAGGGATGAAAGGTACGGGCAATCGCCGATATGGATATTCTTCATCTGGATCGATGCGGCGAAGGGGGCCTTGGGGTTATTTCCCTCGAAACGCAAAGTGCCCCTTGCCTCACCCCCATAGGCCTTAGAGTCAAGAGAGTATTTGTGTTCCCCGTGGACAAGTGAGAGGAGCTCAGGCCGAATAGAAGACCCGGCAGAGCGGAAAATGATATTGTTAGGCCTTTCCCTGAGGGAAAGCTCGATATTGAAGAGCTTCAAGCCGGGGGGTAAGGAAAGACCAACCTTTTCTACCGAAAGTAAGAGGGAAGGATTTGCCCTGGCTGTAACTGCTTGGAGATAATCCCTTATATTATTGGAAGGGAAACGATAATACAACAGTCCTATGGCCAGTACAACACCATAAAAGATATACCAAAGGATCTTTTTATTCTTCCATGCACGCTGCGTCATACTACAGTCTTCAAGAAAAGGTTCTTGGCCTTATAACCAGCGATAACTTTCATTTTATGGTGGCTTTCAATCATTAATCGACAATCATAAATCCTATGCCGTCTATATAACTCAAGATCTTAAAATTTGGTAACACTTTAGCGTCTTGAAAGAGAGGCAGAGGACCGCGAGGGTCTTTTTTCCAAAGGACGTAAAGGACGGCATCATTTCAAAGAACGGCAGTGAGGTCTTGAACCCCGTTACGGAACAGCCCCATAAGAGGATGTCCCTATGAAGAGCCCTCTCCCCTGCCTGGCAGAAACTGTATTTAAAGGTAAGGGGGCGTGCCACAGGCTGTGAAGAGTTTGGGTTACGTCCTTTGGAAAAAAGACCCTCACGGTCTGTCATCTTACTCCTCAGTGTTTTCAAAGCGCTAAAGTATTACGAAATTTGCTTCATATCTGCTTAAGGGTTACCACCTGTAAGATAGCATCCAGATATCCCGGGTCCCTGTTATTTTGCTTTATGGAAATCCTTTTGATACCCACAGCATTCTGTGGCGATTCGATACGGCGGAGGTAATCAACCAGCTGCTCAAGGGAGATCTCCTCCAGTTTCATTTCAACCATTGATTCCTCGTACGGGCCTGAGCCCTTAAATACGGAGGGCCTCATATATTTAATATTGCCCTTTACCAAGGCATCTCCGGCCGCCCCTTCAAGAAATGAAAAGAGTGTAAACCCTGTCTTACGCCTGGCAAGAATATCCTGTAACCCTAGAGATCCAGCCTTGTAAGACCGGTATTCGGCGCTCAGGCTTAGGACCTCTCTTAAGGCCTTTTCTTTGGCCATAAGGCCTCTTTTTATACGTTCACGCCTTTCAAGAAAGGGGAAAAAAAGCAACTGAAATAGAAAAAATACCCCAAGAGAGCAAGCAGCGAAGATTACCAGATATCTCTCTCGCCTTCCAAGTTTCATGGTCGGTGACCCCGCAAATCGCGTTTCAGTTTGATTTCAAACTGGACCTTCTCCCCTTTCCGATCGAGGTTTGCGGAACTAATTGTGACTTGGTCGAAAAGGGGTGAAGACTCTAGGCCATTCTTGATATTTTCAACTGCGTTGAAAGTTGTGGTCCTGCCGCTCATCATCACCGTATCCGGGTCAATTGTCATATGAGTAATACGGACATCCTCGGACCTCGGAATCCGCCCGGAAATATCCTTTAATAAACCAAGAGCACTCCTGTCTCCATCTATCACAGGATATGAAGCAGCCGACCCCTTCATCTGAATGATCTTCACCTTCATCTGCGCCAAGGGATCTACGATTTTTTTGACATCGGGAAAGGTCTGCACGAATACATTTTTGATCTCCAGGTCCAGGTCCCTGTAACGTTTTTTCATGAAATAGTAGTCTATACCCATATCTGCGGCCAAGAAGGCCAGAATGACCACGATAAAGATGGCGCCTTTTCGGAGCTCCTTCTTGATACCGAGATATTTGCCTTTTACCTCGAACTCATCCCTCCTGAAATTGAATCCCTGGATGCGTTTGGACTCCCGAAGCGCAAGTGAAAGGGCCCCATCCATCAGGGGGGCATTCCAGACTCGTGCCACTTCTCCATTCATCCGTATCTGCCTGTCTTCGACCAGATTGACCTGCTCGGAAGGGGCATCAAGGAACTGGCTCAACAGGCGGCCAGTGTTCGGCAGGAGTGCTCCCCTGCCAGTAAAGAAGATCTTTTCGGGATGAATATCCTGATGGTTCTGCCGTCCAAAGGCAAACATTGTATCACGCACCATCTTGCAAAAGGATTCAAGATAGGACTCAATCTCCTCTGCGGCCCTGGCATCAGCGGGGTGGAAGGCAACTTGGCCCCCGTCAAGGGTAAATGAGCGGATCAGGGCGATACGGTTTTTCAGATAGAGGACCATGGTACCCATCCTCTCCCAGATGTCCAAAAGGATGCCACGGTCAGGGGTTTCGTCATATCTTAGAAGCCACGAGGCCAAGGAAAGGCATCTAATATCCAGGATCTCTGGGTCGAGTCCGTAGGACTGTAACTTTGCCAAGTATTCTGAAATGATTGTCTTTCTTATGGAAACCGCCAGGATATCAGCCACGTCAGATCGATCAATAATGGCAAAATCGACTATCATTTCCTCGATAGGGAAAGGGAGCATACTGTCAATTTCGTAAGGAAGCGTCTTCCTTATCTTTCGTGTGTCCTTAAAGGGCATTTGGAGGTTTCGATAGGTGGCATATCTTGCCGGAATCGACATGACACAGGTATCGCTCTTGAGATCTACCGCCTCGAGGGCCCTTTTCAGTGCATGGTCCAGGTCACCATTTTCTTCAATTACCACATGGGCGCAGGCATCGATTTCATGTCCCCTTAACCCACTTATGACCTGGACTGCCGTGATGGAATCTTCGTTGATGTCGATAGCTAGTGTCTTTCCTGGCATTACTGAATCGTCCATGACAGGATTGTCACGGCCCCTTCACTCCTCTTGACCATCGCGGTCAGAATCTTTTTCATTTCTCCTTTCATAGCCTCTGATCTAATCTCGAAATAGGTGCTTGCCGTGGTGACAATGCCGGGGTCAATATTCACGTGGCTGATACCAGGTACATTCTTGTACCATCTGGGGTCTCCCAGGTCGTTTTCGGTGTTCTGGCGATACTCGACCATACTCTCCACTGCGTCCTCGTCTATCTCAGGGGAGAGGGATTTCAATACCAATGGTTCTGCGGTATTGAGATTGATCTTTCCATCCCCGTGAACACTCAGATATCTTGATACCCCCGGCCTCTCTCTTGTGCCGTAAAAGAGCTCCTTGGTCATTCCCCTTACCAGCAAGAGTTGCTCGAGGAATTGGAAGGGCTTATTCATGCAATGGTAAGGCCTTTCCAGGCCCTGATAGTACGCATCTTCGGCGCCAAATCGGGTCACCTCGTTGTCCGGGTCAATCCAGTCCTTTATTGCATCCAAGAGATTCTCTACCTTGTCGGGATCAAGCTCGAAAGCCGCCGAGTTAAAGAGCCTACCCAATATAGCCCTTTGGCCTTCATTGAAGTCTCCTTTTTCATCAACTAACCGATTGATCTGGATCTTTCCTGAGAGGTCAATGATCTCCAGCTGGAACTGCCCCTCGTTAAACATGGAAGCAGAATGGGGAGATAAGGCCTTTGAATAGGCCCAGGGCTCATTTAGGGAGTCAAAACTGTTATCCGATGCGTCCTCGGTGAGGAGAGCGAGGGCAAAGTTGAACCCAGACCTCGCTATGCATGCCAGACTGATGCCGTCTCTGAGGTTTGTGGCTGAGTAAAGATCAGAACGTATGAAAAAATTGAACTGAAGAGTAAGTACAACGATCAGGCTTACCACCAGGATCGTAAGTATCAGGGCAAAACCGCCGTTATCTTTGAGGAGTTTTCCCATAAATTTCCCTGCCCATGGGAAGTGAAACGCCTGTCCTGAACCTGATTGGTGAGTCAGGATCGGCCTTATTCAAGAATTCGAGCGAGATGAAAACCATTACAGGCAACTTCGCATCCGATGCAAGATCGGCTGAATCCCAGTTCTTGTGGGGCGTTCCATCAGCGCCGTAGTAAGTGAAATCGACCGCAGACAGACCCTCACAGAGAGGAACTCCACCAGAGCCTTCTTCAGGCCCTTCTTCAAGTTCTGGAGTATCTGATCTGAAAAGGCTAGCACCGTTTTCCCCCTCACTTTGCACAACATAATAAGCTATCCTCGTAGCCGCTGATACTTGCGCTCCGCCTTGGAAGCTGATATGGGCCGTGGATAGAAAACGGAGGGAAGCAAAGGGCCTTCCGCCTATTTCTTTTTCCTCTCCAACGAACAGATCTGGCAATCGGGTATCGCCGTCGGTCTTGTTGGTAGTTGTCCTGGGGATAACGTAGATCGATTCCAGATCCTCTATCATCCTCTCTAAGGCGGTACGGGCCATGGCGTAGATACCGGCCTGGGACTCAGTCTGCTCCATAATCCTAAAGGCGCCGGTATAAGTAGTGAAGATTGTTGTAAGGATGACAGCAAAAATAAAGACGGCTATCAGGATCTCTACCAGGGTGAAGCCTTCAGTATTTAAGGGGTTCTTGTTCTTCATCGACTATGCTCGGGTTATTTAGCCCTAGGAAAAAACCTGTATAGTCTAAGGTGGTACTGATAGGCTTCACTCTCGCCCCAGGCAACTCTCAGATCGATCTGCTTGAGATAATTTGATATCCCCACAAGCCTGTCGTGTACAACATCTCGCACATCAATCTGCCATGTGTAGCCCGGAAAGTCCTCCCCAAAGTCACCCGAATCAGATGCCAGGGCCTCCAGTTTTGCCGAATCTATTTGGGCCATCTTGAACTGGGCTAATAAGGGAGCCGTTGTATTAAATTTTGATTCACCCGCCAGCGATACGCTCTGAGACTGTGAACCTAAGACGGCTGTAAGGGCAGTTGCAATGATGGCCAAAGCTACCATCACCTCCAGGAGCGTAAAACCGGTGAGCCCATTTCCTTTTAAGGCCTGAAATTTCATAGTCCAGCCGTTTATTTCCCTATGTGTCCTCAAAATCTATGTAGTCGTTGATCATCTTGACCTTTTGTAGGAAGGGGCTCAAAACGAGGGTGAACCTCCTCCCATCTTCCGAACCTATATGGATGGCAGATTGTGGGGTATACCCTTTCCTGGTAAAAGGGATGTAGGGAACTCCGGCCGATCTTTTGCCCTCTCCCCTGAGCCATATATCCATGAGGCGAACCCCTCTGGGGAGGCTGGACGCCCTTTTTCGAACAAGTTCCCGTTCCTCATCGGTCATAGCGGTGTTCTCGGTCCAGAACCGATTTGATTCAAGGTCGAGATGTAGATAGTGGTCCTTTTGGGTCCGGACCGCTTCATTCCTGAGATCACGGATCATTCCCACCATCCTGCGAGCAGTGCTCTTGAGGTCATCAGTAAGCACGGCACCTTGAAAGCGAGGAATGGCCAAGGCTGCAATAAGGCCAAGCAGAGAGACCACAACCGTAAGTTCTATGAATGTATATCCCTTGCTCAAATTATTCCGCCAGGTCAACTTTGAATGGCCACGATCGGCAAAGACTACTCCAGTTCCCAGTTGTTTGCATCTTTGTCCTTACCCTCTCCGCCTGGCTCTCCATCAGCACCGTATGACATCAGGTCATAATCCCCGTGAAGCCCGGGAGAAAGGTATATATAGTCATTCCCCCATGGATCTTTGGGGATCTTACCTTTCTCCAGATAACCTCCCCCCCTCCAGGCCTTGGGAAGCTCACCCACGGTCGGGGGTTCTACAAGGGCCTGAAGGCCTTGTTGGGTGGAGGGGTAGGTCCCATTATCCAGTTTATAGAGTTTGAGTGCCGTTTCTAGCCCCTGGATCTGGACAACCGCCTTCATTCGCCTGGCCTCTTCAGGTCTATCCATGACCCTTGGAATTATAAGTCCTGCAAGGATGCCCAGTATTACAATCACTACCATCAGTTCAATCAGCGTGAAGCCGTGGTGGCTCAGTTGATCCCTCGGCATTTTTCGTACCCCCTTCATGGCCTCAGTATGTCACCCTTCTTATAATTCCGCATAACTTCTTTTATGGTATTAGAAGTTCATCTGACACTACCTAATCATTTGGTTCATCTCAAATATGGGAAGTAGTATGGAGATCACGATAAATCCAACAGCCAAACCCATGACCAATATCATGACCGGTTCCAGCAGAGATGTCATGGCCATTATCTTTGACTCTGCCTCCCTCTCATAGACGTCACCGACCTTGCCAAGCATATCTTCCAACTCTCCGCTCTGCTCCCCTACGGATATCATCTGTATTGCCATGGGTGGAAACCACCGGCTTTTGCCTAGGGAGGTTGCGAGGCCTTTGCCGGCCTGGATCTCCTCCATAGCGCTATCAAGGGCACTGGCTATCAGGGTGTTGTTTATAATATTTCGAACTATCTGAAGGGCAGACAATAGCGGCACCCCATTTTGAAGCAGACTGCCCAGGGTCCTTCCCAGTCGGGCGAGGGCTATTTTTGTGTTAATATCCCCAAAAATGGGTATGCTGAGTTTGGCTCGGTCAAAGAGGGCTTGTCCCTTTATGGTCCTTCTAAGCCGCATCCCTGCCACGACGGCACATGCCAGAACGAGCAGGACCAGCCACCAGAATGATTTGAGAAAATCGCTTACACCAATCAGTGCTATTGTGGGAAGGGGAAGGGCCTGGTTCATTTCGCTGAAAAGCCTGGCGATATTGGGCACAATGAATGACACAAGGAAGAATAGGACCAAGGTTCCCACAAGGAACATAAAGATGGGATAGGCCAAGGCCGCCTTAAATCGTCCCCTTAGGGCCTGCTGATGTTCGCCCAAGTCTGCGAGACGCTCGAGAACTAAGTCAAGTGTGCCCGAGGCCTCGCCGGCCCCCACCATGTTGACATAGATCTGAGAGAACACCTGCGGGTGCCGAGACAAAGAGAAGGCCAGGCTGTTTCCTTCATTTACCGCTTCCTTGACCTGAGCCATGATCTTTCTTAGGAAGGAGTTGGTTATCTGAGATATTAACGCATCCAAAGATGCAACAAGGGGTACCCCAGCTCCCAAAAGGATTGATAAGTGCCTGGTCGTGGCGGCAAGCTCCCCTTGTGTGATTCGTTTGAAGAGAGTCGATAGGACCGCTGGGCTTGAGGCCATGTCCCTGGGCATGGAAGAGGTCTCTTTTACCTCGATCGGAAAGATGCCTGATGCCCTCAATCTCTGCCGCGCTGCAACTGCGCTGTCGGCATCGATAATACCGCTGGCGTTCTTGCCAGCCCTGTCAAAGGCTGTGTATTCATAAACAGGCATAGTACAAGAAGAACCCAGCTCCGCCCTCTTCGACCCAAGTTCAAGACAGCCAAACGTCCCGGGCCTGCTCCTCGATGCCCCTGATTTTGGGTTATGGAGATACCACATAATGTTAACAGTACCGCTAACCTCTGTCAACAAGCCTGATCAGGTCGAACCTGTCTTGTCCCGAGGTGCACTCAGCGGTTCAGAACATATCAAATTGGGAATAAACGCTGTGGCCCCTTGCCCTCTGACTTAGTGAGGCGCCCTGTGATATCTTGACTTATTTGAACGGCTTCGTTAGTGTGGGCAAGGAATCTTTATAAACCAATAACTTGAAGGCCATGATTCCGTCTTTCTGGCAATGTAATAGGGTGAGGGCGCGGGCTATACTTTGCTTGAAAGAACTCGTGAAATGCCCCTGAAAGGCATCATGGGTCTTGAATGGTAAGGGGGGGGCCATTCTTATGAGGAAAGGGCAATGAGTCTCAGGACCAGGGTTTTTGTCTTTCTTGCCCTTTTGACAATCTGCTCGCCTGGATCCCAAGGAAGATGCTGGGAAGCCCACATGGCATCCACCGAAAAGGATCAGTCGCAGAGCTTAAAGCAGGGGAAAGAAGCGGGGTTCAACGCTGGTGCCTGGCTTGTTTCTATTTTTCGTGACTACATTTCAGCGGTTGACAGTGACAGGTGCCCAAGTACCCCTTCCTGCTCTTCGTACAGTGTCATAGCATTCAGGAAGCATGGGTTTTTTGTAGGGTGGGTCATGACCGTTGATCGCCTCATACACGAAGCGGACGAGGGGTATGTATCCCCTCTCTCCCGCCAAGGTGGCAAGTACAAAGTCGTGGACCCTGTGGAGAATAATGATTTTTGGTGGTTTGACCCGCATGAGAATGACGTTCAATAAGGGTATATGGTTCTTTTTTGCAGGAGCAGTCTTTTTCTTGTTGAAGACATCTCCAGCACTTCCGGGCCAGATCATAATTGACGGTGATGATCAATTCGAGCTCGGCCGTGCCTGTATGGAGAAAGGTGAATATGCCAGGGCCGTGGTGGAATTTGAGCGGTTCATCTATTTTTTCCCCGGCGCTTCAAAGGCCCCTATGGCCAGATATCTTATCGGTATATGTTATCTGAAAAATGGCCGCTATGAGGAGGCCAGGGGACGCTTCTTTGAGATCATAAGGACCAGACCGGATACCTCCCTCGCGGGCAAGGCCCTTTTTATGTTGGGAGAATCCTATTACCATCAGGGGGATCAAGAGAAAGCCGAGTATTACTTTAGGCAGGTGACAGAAGAATACCCCAATCTGGAGTTGAAGAACCTTGCCCTTTACAGGCTTGGGTGGGCCAAGATGAGAGAGAACCGGTGGAGGGATGCTTCGGAAGTCTTTATGAAGGTGGGGAGAGGGAGCCCACTTTATGGATCATCCCAAGAGCTTGCGGTGGAGAGCCTCAAGGGAGAGGCGTTACCTTACAAGGACCCCATATCCGCCGGGGTAATGGCGGGCATAATCCCGGGCCTCGGTCATGCCTATGTGTCTCGCTACACGGATGCAGTGGTGGCCTTTTTTCTCAATGGCCTTTTCATATGGGCTGCAGTGGAGGCATTCAACAATAACAATACGGTGCTGGGGGGTATACTGACCTTTTTTGAGTTGGGTTGGTACACGGGGAATATTTACAGCGCAGTGAATGTTACCCACAAGTACAACCGTAAGGTCAGGGATGATTTCAGAGATAGCTTGAAAGATCGTCTCGATCTTCACCTTCTTACCTCCAGAAAGGGCCCTATTGGTTTGGCCTTGACATTCAGCTTTTGAACACAAGGCCTCCATGTCATTGCAGAAACGGCTCACTTGAACCCCTGCTAAGGTCTGAGGTCTGAACGGATTCTAGCTTCATCTGTCCATAGCTTGAAAGGAGGTATGAAGAGATGAAAAGATTTTGTCTGTTGGCCTTGCTCGGCCTGTTCTTGTGTGGGTGTGGGGCAGCAGCAAAGCAATCGGAATTCTGGGATCATAGCACGGTATACAGAAGCTGGTCTCACCTCAAATTTAGCTGGTGCGGGTACAAGAACCCAACAATTGAAACGGGAAAGAAATCCCTTGAGGAGCACTGGTGGGGTATTCCCATAAAAGGCCCTTCTAAATAGATCAGAGAAAGTAGAGGGGAGATTCTTTATAGAAAGCCAATAGCGTATGTGGGCAAGGATAGTAACGATCATCTTTTTCTGGATGCTATTTCTCGGCGGTTGTGCTGTACAAGAGTATCGAGTCTCAAAGATTCGCTACCAACACCCCAATTGGGATGATGTCACCGTCCGCAAGGTAGCGAATAGGAAGGTAGAGGTGGGCATGAGCAGCGAAATGGTGAGGACCGCCATCGGAATACCGGATTCCATTTCCAGGGACGGAGATGAAGAGAAGTGGGGATATGCAATCCTGGTGGGTGACTACGAACCGCGCAAGGAATTCGTCTATTTTGTCTACTTCAAATATGATGTGGTGACGAGGACCGCCGGGAATAGGAGCAAGCTTTCGTATCTCACCTGGTATGAATAATCCTTCGATGACCTTTTATCCATCTCGTGGATCAAACCGCCAATCAAAAAAGGGCCTCCTTCACATTCATCCTGGCTGCCCGCGTCAAGCTGGAGGGCCGTCACAAAGATCTTCAAGGAACTGGAGGCTGACCTGTTCTCCCCCTTCTCGTTTTCCGTCAGGTTCCGGCCACTTGTTTGCCGTTTCCCTCGAGTAGGCTAGGCCCTTCAAGGGCAAAGGCCGAATAACCATCCGGAGTGTTACACTAAGCAAAATGAACGGGAAGGGATTGACGAGGCAGATTGGATTCTTTTCGGCGACGATCCTGGTGGTAGCCAATATGGTGGGGACGGGAATATTTACGACTTCCGGTTTCATCATTGAGGAGCTTGGCAACCCCCAGACCATGCTTTTGTGCTGGCTTGTGGGAGGGATCATCGCACTGTGTGGCGCCCTTTGCTACGGAGAGCTGAGCGCGATGTTTCCCAGGG
>JAZDES010000064.1:0-28119 GCA_043808585.1 Pseudomonadota bacterium
CCTTTCCGAAAATAGGGATGCCTTCTACGAACAGAAAGACCGCGATCATGAATAGGGTGGTGATGGACGCCAGCGCCACACCGAAGAACAGGAACCGAATATTACGTTCTCTACTTTTCCAGTGTTTTCCCGATTTAGGGCTTTTCCTCACGTCTGCCCTCAAGATGCCAGAATGGGATTTTTTTCAGGTTGGAAGATGTTTCCATTTAGTACAAAGGAACATATCCGGATTCGGCTACATATTTCTGTCCCTTTTCCGGGTGAAGCACAAAATTGATGAAGTTGAGAACATCGCCCGTGGGCCAGCCAGGTGTGAACATGAAGAGCGCTCTGCTGATGGGGTAGATCCCGTTCAAAGTTGTGGTCGCTGAGCCTACGATACGGTCGACCATCAGGGGCTTCACGTCTTCATTCAAATAGCCGATGCCGATATATCCAATGGCATTCTTATTCTTTGCAACAGCCTGAGAGACCGATCCATTAGAGGCCTGAAGGAGCGCACCGGGGTAAACCCGTTTCTTTTTCATGACTTTTTCGTGCCATACCTCGTAAGTCCCCGAAGAGGTATCTCGAGAGATCACCACAACGGGTCTATCAGGACCGCCGATCTCTTTCCAGTTCTTGATCTTTCCCATGTAGATCTCTTTGAGTTGTGTCATGGTGATATTAATAATGGAATTGCTGGGATGTACGACCGGCACGATGCAGTCATAGGCAACAGCAAATGGCACCGGGTAAGCCCCTTTTTCAAGTGCCAGTTTGACTTCCTTTCCCTTAATGAACCGTGAACTATCGGCAATGTCTGTTGAGCCATCGATGAGTGCCTTAATTCCATTACCCGAACCGCCTCCCGAGATTGAAATCTTTACCTCCGGATTCTGCTTCATGTAAGCCTCTGCCACCTTCTGGGCAATCGGAAGGACCGTCGTGGATCCCTTTATCACGATGTTTCCCGCCCATACTGCGTTTGTTGATAAACAGAGCGTTCCAGCTATTGCCAGGACACGTAAACCTATTTTCTTCATCACCTTACCTCCAAACCGAATCTGACAAAGTTCATTGCTGGTTGAAAATCAACTGACCAGCCAGGGACCCCATCTTTTGCCTAAAAGTAGCTATGAATTGTTAGGAAATTATGAAGAAGGGGTTAGAATTTGATGAAAAATGAAAGGTGAAATTGATGGTTTGACGAGGTGGTGTTGCTCAAAGTCTACTTCAACATAAGGGCAGGTGTATGGAAAAGGTGCTCCCTTTGCCAGAAGTGCTTTCAACCGATATTCTTCCGCCGTGTGCCTGAGTGATGTGCTTCACGATGGAAAGGCCCAGTCCTGTGCCTCCCAGTTTCCGGCTCCTGCCCCTGTCTGCCCTATAGAAACGCTCGAAAATGCGGGATAGGTGTTCTTTGGCTATGCCGGGGCCATGGTCTCTGACATTTATCACGACCTCGTTGTCAATTTGATTGACGTCAATCTTAACCACCGCGCCTTTATCACTGTACTTAATGGCGTTATCAAGGAGGTTCACAACGGCCAGCTCAAGAAGGGGAGGATTCATCCAGACAGAAATCCTGTCGTCACAGTTTAATTCGAACCCTATATCCTTCTCTTGCGCCTTTGTCTGGCACACTTGAATGCTCCCTTCGAGCACATCCCTTAAAGGGCCTTTTTCTAGCAAAATCTCCTTCTGTTCTTCTTCCTTCTCGATCCTTGAGAGGGTAAGAAGATCGTCGATGATGGCTTCGAGGCGCTCCACATGCCGTTCAATGGTTCTCAAGAACCGCTTCGCGTCTTCAGGGTCTTTGACCGAACCCTCCTGAAGGGTCTCTGCATAGCCCTTTATAGCCGTAATCGGGGTCTTGATCTCGTGTGATACGTTGGCCACGAAATCACGGCGAACATTTTCTAGTCGCCTGAGACTGGTTACGTCGTTCATAACCATGAGCGCCCCCATGCGTTTCGCCATTTCGTCCCGGAGAACAGTACCATGCAGGTTAACGATACGTTCCACTTCTGAATGAATGATAACGTCTTCATCGACTATTTGCTGGCTGTTCAATGCTCTCTTTAGGAATTCGTGAAGCTCGGTGTTTCTGGATGCTTCCTGAATGCTCCTTCCAAGTACTTTTGACGGATGAACCCCCAGCATATCAGCAGCAGACTGATTCATGATGATGATGTACTCCTCCGAGTCCACTGCGATGACCCCTTCCGTCATGCTTGAAAGTACTGCCTCAAGCTGATTTTTCTGCCGGGTTACGGTGTTGATCTGCTCCCGAAGCTCCTTGGCCATAAGATTCATGGTTTCAGCAAGACCGGCAATTTCTCTCACATTCGGTATAGGCAGCCTGCTTTCGAGGTCGCCTCCTGCAAAACTCCTCGCCCCCTTTTCGATCTCCTTTATCGGGCCGGAGATTCGTCTCGCGACCAGGAAACCGATCATGGCGCTCAAGGCTGCAATGATTAGACCAGCCAAGACGATCTTAATCTGGATGGCCTTTATAGCCTCATCTATGGCATTAATAGCAATGGCGGTACGAATTACTCCAACTTTTTGCCCACCCTTTTCAACGGCCATGGCAAGATATAACATGTTTTTCTGAATGGTGTGGCTGTACCTTGTCGACGAACCAGTGCCTTCAGTCAACGCCTTGATGACCTCGGGCCGATCCAGATGGTTGTCCATTCTTGCTGGGTCTTCATCAGAGTCTCCTACCACTTTACCTGAGGCCAGAAGGACTGTGATCCGAGTTGAGGCACGTTGTCCGATTCTTTTGCAGAAGGCATCCATACCTTTTTGATCGAGGGGGTCAAGGTACGCTAGGATCTGTTTTTCTAAGAGGGAGGCCCTAACTCTAAGGTCAACCTCTACCTCCTTCAGGAAGAAATGCCTTAGAGATGTTGAAGCGTACCAGGTTACCGCAAACAGAGATAGGATTATAATCAGCAGATAAGAAGGGTAGAGATGCCAGATGAGTGATCTCCTTTTGGTCACTGCCTACTCCTTGAATCGATAGCCGACGCCTCGGACCGTCTCGATGTATTTGCCAGCCTCGCCGAGCTTTTTTCTCAGTCCGACGATCTGAACGTCAATGGAGCGATCGGTAACTGGATAATCGTCGCCTCGAATTGCATTTACGATCTGGTAGCGGGTAAATACCCAGCCTGGCCTTCTCGACAGGTACCTCAAGATGGCAAACTCCGAATAGGTCAGGTTTACAGGCTCATTGTCAACAAGTACCTCATGGCGGCCAGGATGGATCAACAAGTTATGGATCTTTACCACTGACGATTCCTCTGCCGGTTCTTTGACCTTCCTTCTGATTACCGCCTTTACCCTAGCCACCAGAATCCTTGGGCTGAAGGGTTTGGCGACATAATCGTCTGCGCCGAGTTCCAGCCCGGTCACTACATCAGCTTCCTCTCCTTTTGCAGTCAACATCACGATAGGAATGTGCCTGGTGTCCGGGTCATTCTTGAGGACCTTTGTTACTTCCAGGCCATCCATACCAGGGAGCATGATATCCAGTACAATTAGATCCAGAATCTTTTCCTGAGCAATAGCAACGGCCTCCTCGCCGGACGTGGTACAGGTCACATTGTAACCTTCTCTCGCAAGATTGAATCTGACAAGCTCTAGGATGTCCTCTTCGTCGTCAACAATGAGGATCTTCTCTCCTGGCATGGTTCTGTCCTCTTTCTAATTTTTCTAGATAAAAGTCTCGAAAGAAGGATTTCAGGGGTAAAATATGGTCGAAGGGGCAGGCTTTTCGCGGAAATGACTTTAGGTAAGACCTTAATTTACTTAAGTCGTTCACTATAGTCCTTGTCTCCTACCGATATTGCTTGGGGGTTATTCCGAGGTTTTTTATCTTGTAGCCAAAGATGCGCTCGCTTGTCTTGAGGGCCTTTGCCGCCTGTCTCATATTTCCGCGACTGGTCTTTAGGGCGTCGATGAGCAATTCCCTTTCGAATCGTTCAATGGCATCCCTAAGTGACTGAGACTGCTGGGTATCCGTATCTTTAGCGGTCTGCAAGGTAGGAGGCAGGTGGTAGCTATGAATGACCCGGTCATCGCACAGGAGAACCGCCCTTTCCATGCAATTTTCCAACTCTCTGACATTTCCGGGCCAGTGATACTGGGTCAGGGCCTCTATGGCAGGCGTTGAAATCCTCTTGATATCCTTTTGATATTCGGACGCGTACTTCTCGAGGAAGTAATCGGCAAGGAGGAGGATGTCGGCCTCACGCTCCCTCAGGGGTGGCAAATAGATGGGATAGACATTAAGTCTATAGAACAGGTCTTCCCGAAAGCTGCCCTCCTCAACTTCTGCTGCAAGCTCTTTATTGGTTGCTGCGATGAGGCGAACATTGACCTTTATGGTCTTCATTCCCCCCAGCCTTTCCAGCTCCCTTTCCTGAAGGACTCGCAACAACTTTCCCTGACTTTCAAGTTCAAGAGACCCGATTTCGTCCAAAAATATGGTCCCGGTATTGGCGAGTTCGAACTTACCAGCCTTTTCCCGATTTGCTCCTGTGAAGGCCCCTTTTTCGTAACCGAAAAGCTCGGCCTCAACCAGGTTTGCAGGGAGGGCTGCGCAGTTGACCTTTATCAAGGGTTTGGTTGAACGGAGACTATTATAGTGGATGGCATTGGCCACCAGTTCTTTGCCCGTGCCGCTCTCCCCTAGAAGGAGTACACTGGCATTGCTCTTGGCCACCTGGGTGATAAGGTAGAAGACCTCCTGCATCTTACGGCTGTTGCCTATGATGTTGGTGAAGCTGTATTTCTTGTTGAGTTCCCTTCTTAGCCGAAGGTTTTCTTCCCTGAGCTGCTCTTGTTCGCCACGTATCTTTTCAAGCAAGGCTACCTTTTGGGCGATTAAACTGCTTATGATTGTCAACAACCTTACATCTTCAGCCAGCGGCGACGATCCTGTGAAGACCCGGTCTACACTGAGGGCACCGATTACTTTTGCATTTTCCTTAATGGGGACACAGATGAAGGAGATCGTCGATTTGTCGATTTGACGCCTTGACCTTGTTCTGTCCAGGAATAGCGGCTCGTCATTTATCTTTGGTACGGCCATAGGCCGTCCGGATTCAATGACACGCCCGGTGACGCCCTCACCCAATTTGTAACGGCCCCTCGTTTTTTCGGCAGACGATATGCCGTGGGCCACCTCAATATGGATTTCCGAGGTGTCAGGGTTCAAAAGGGAGATCGAGCCCCTGTTCATGCCGAGGTGTTCTGAGAGGAGGTTTAGGACAGTGTAGAGGGCCTTTTTCAGGTCCAAAGTGGCATGCATGGCCTTTGTTATCTCATAAAGGCAGGCAACCTCGTCTGGTTTGTGATTTATGCTGTTAGATGCCATGGACAATCTACTCCTCTAAGAGCCTGCCCCTGGCTTGAACAGGGGAGAGAACTTTGGACTTTCAAGGATTTTTAGTATACTACTAAATTGTAGGGTTTTCAACTACTAGATACAATTTGGTAGAAATCCAACAGGACAGTAAAGCCGTGTTTTGGGAACGCCCTCCCGCCGACCTGTAGACCCTATGGGGCCAGAAGCCGAAGGCCAGCCCCTAAGGCTTTCAAACCGGAGAGGAGAGCCTTCGCCTTGGAGAGCGTGGATTCGGTACTCATGCCTTAGTAAGATCAAGCTGCGTCTTAAGGGTTTCCTCTCAATGGATTGTTTAATGGCATCTTTGAAGATACTCCATGTATATAAAATGCCTAGAGCCAGGTTGATCCCTGTGCCTGCAAAAGTCACGGTCCAGCCTCTGTTTTTAGAAGATTTATCCATGCCTTCATGCTCCTTTCTAATAGCCGGGCGGGTCCAAACGGAACTTAGCCCGGTTGTAACAGTTTAGCGCTCTGAAACCGGGGCAATAGGACTTTCCCTTTTTCGGGTATAAAACTCGCCTGTAAGATGCTGAGTCTCCTGGAAGACTATAGAAGCAACAAAGATGCCAAAAAAGGATGACCTCACCCGCCTGTTTAATATATTGAAAACACAAAGAAAATGATATATGCAGAAGCCGCGATCACATATATCGGCGCTGTTCTATCCTGTCGCCATATATTACAGAGTGTAAAGAAAGAAATAATCCACTTATCTTCGGATTTTTGGCACTGGGCTTGCATAAGCTAACCCCCAGCGGTTCGTGCCTGGAAAGGTTTCTATGCCGGCATCTAAATGCACAACAGGAGAGGCAACATGACCATTATAAGGGTGGCTCAGGCACAGATAAATCCCACTGTGGGTGACTTTGCGGCAAACTCAATGAAAATCATCGATTCCATTGTAAAGGCGCGGGCTCAACAGGCAGACATCGCCACGTTTCCAGAGCTCTGTGTATGCGGCTATCCTCCTGAGGATTTACTTCTGAAGCAGAGGTTCCTAAAAGACAACCTCAATGCCGTAGATAAGATCAGAGAACACACAAAGGAAATCACAGTGGTCGTCGGATATGCCCAAGAACTTAAAGGCAAGCCCTTTAATGCGGCAGCAATATTGCAAGACCAGAGGCATATTGCGACATACCACAAAGCAGAGCTCCCCAATTATGGTGTCTTTGACGAGAAACGTTACTTCAGAGAGGGATCTCAGGGACTTATTTTTAAGGTCAATCAAATTAGTATCGGTGTTACGATCTGCGAGGATATATGGATAGAGGATGGGATGTCCGAGCGGTTCGCCAGAGACAATGTTATGGACCTTTTACTGAATATCTCGGCCTCTCCTTTTCATGCGGGAAAACTGGGTACCCGGCTTCAGGTTGCACGTCGTTTCGCAAGGAACGTAGATGCCTTTTTGTGTTTCAACAATCTTTTGGGTGGACAAGATGAGCTGGTGTTTGATGGGGGGAGCTTCGTAATGAACCCCGAGGGAGAGGTTATTTCACGAGCACGTCGATTCAAGGAAGAACTTCTCGTAACGGATATACAGATTAATCATCATTCCCCCCCTTTTCATCCCAAACCCGGGATTGTTCCGATCATTGCTGAGGAATGTGGGCGGTTGGAAGAGATCTATGAGGCGCTACTTCTTGGCACAAGAGACTATGTCAAGAAAAACGGCTTTCAAAAAGTCCTGATCGGATTGAGCGGGGGTATTGATTCTGCTCTCACCGCTTTGATTGCAACTGAGGCCCTGGGAAACGAAAATGTGGTTGGGGTAACCATGCCCTCTGATTATACCTCGCAGCAGACTCTTGCCGATGCAGAACGGATAGTGGGGAATTTGAACATAGGGCTGATTACCATTCCGATTAAATATATATATGAATCCTATCTGAACTCACTCCACCACATCCTTGGCGACGAAAGGATTACAGTAGCACATGAGAACATTCAGGCCCGGATCCGGGGAAACATTCTCATGGCCCTATCCAATCAGTTTGGTTGGCTAGTGCTCACTACCGGAAATAAGAGTGAAATTGCCGTGGGGTACTGCACCCTTTACGGGGATATGGCGGGTGGGTTTGCAGTCATCAAGGACGTTCCCAAGACTCTCGTTTTTGAACTGGCGAAGTATATCAACTCGCGTCGAGGTAAGGATGTTATTCCCAAGAGCGTTCTAGAAAGGCCTCCATCTGCAGAGTTGCGGCCGGATCAAAGAGATGAAGATACACTTCCCCCATATCCATTACTGGATAGCATTCTGGAGGCCTATGTGGAAGGAGATAAGGGTCTTGAGGAGATCGTTGCCTCAGGATTTGATCAAGAGACCGTCAATAAGGTAATTCACATGGTTGATCTAAATGAATATAAGAGACGTCAAGCCCCGCCAGGGGTTAAAATCACTCCCAAGGCCTTTGGTAAGGATCGCCGTTTGCCGATAACCAATGCCTACCTGAAAAGCCTTTGATATAGCTCTCCGATTTTTTCTCTGGTCGCTATCTTTTTCCAGTCGCTCCCTAGGGCGTGTTCCCAAAGAGGGTCGAGTCCAAGAGCAATGTCAGTCATTTTCTTCAATTCCTGACTTCCGATACAGGAGAGAGGCTTTGGCGGAAGCTCGATCTTGTTTTTCTTCAACATTTGGCGGAATTCCTGAACCCCCTCAGGGTAAAAGTCCTCAAGGTGGTTGAAGATCACGCAGTTGCCAATTCCATGGTGAATTCCAAGCACAAAGGAAAGCCCGTATGAAAGGGCATGACATACGCCCACCTGTGAATAGGCTATACTGATGCCCCCAAAATAGGAGGCCATCATTAATTTGTCGTCGCTATCCGGGCCACCGTTCAAAAAGACCTCCCTGCAGAGGTCAATGGCCTTTTCCCCGTAAGACCTGCTGAAGGTGTTAAGATAGTTTCCAGACAGGGATTCCACGCAGTGTATGAAGCAGTCCATTCCTGTGTAGAAACGCTGATCAAAGGGCGCCCCTGCAACCAGCTCAGGATCGAGCACTAGCTGGTCAAATACAGTGTGATCGGAGTTGACCCCCAGCTTCTTCTCAGGACCGGTCAGCACCGCAGTACGGGAGGCCTCGGCTCCTGTTCCGGAAAGGGTCGGGATTCCGACGTGATACACAGCCGAATTTCTGATCAGGTCCCACCCTTGGTATTCAGTTGCAGATCCGGGATTTGTGAGCATAAGGGACAGGGCTTTGGCGATGTCCATAGTGCTCCCACCGCCTATTCCGATAACCCCGTTCGCGGGATGATCTGCGAAATCTCGTACCTTATGTGTCAGCTCGTCCACATAGGCCGTCTTGGGCTCGTCGTCCACATTTACCCACAACAACAGGTCCTGGTCTTTTACAGGTAATCTAATCCTGAGATCGCTCTCAAGAAATACGTCGTCCACTATAAAGATCATGAACGATTCCATGTCTTCTCGTTTCTCTTCAAGGACATGATCCAGCTGGTTAAAACATCCCCTTCCGAAAAGGATCCTGGAAACCAATTTGGAATTTCGAGTCACTTTGCCTTTCCCCTTGACACAACTTCCAGAATTAATCACCTAAAACACCCAGGATCTTTTTAATTCGCCCTGAAAGTTCTTCCTGTGTCCATGAAATCTTGATCTGCATTGAGATTGTCCTGCTCATAATACTGTCAGACTTAGGAAGTCTTACCTCTGAATAGTCCGGGCAGTGGTCGAGAAGTCCTACTGCAAGCCTTGCAGGGGCACGCAGTTCTTTTAGATGATCCCATTGCCGTAAGTAGTGCCACTTATTGTCGAACCAGTAGAAACAGCCATCAACACCAGATCGGCTAAGTTCTTTAGCCACTTTGCGCGCCCGTGATTCTTCAGGAAGAAAAAAGGATAGAAAAGTGGCTGAATCTCCATCTGGATCGGGTATATTTCGAAAGGTGATCTCCGGGATGATGGAAAGCGCCTCCTTTATTACCTTCTTGTGTACACGCTGTTTCTCTAGAATAAGATCGAGTTTTCTCAGCTGAGCCAGTCCGACAGCTGCATTCAATTCGCTTATCCGATAATTGTTTCCAAGCATCAGATGATCTTCAAGTCCTCTGTCATCACCAATGTGATCGTGTCCGTGATCTGCGAATGCTTCCGCTGCCTTGTAAAGAACTGCTTCATCGGTTACAGCTGCTCCACCTTCACCACAGGTGATTGTCTTTACTGGATCAAATGAAAAGCACCCCATCCGCCCAAATGTACCAACGGCCTTGCCCTTGAAGGTGGCGCCCAATGCCTGACACGCATCCTCTATAAGAAAAAGACCCTTTTCCTCGCAAAGCGCTTCTATTTCATTTATGCGGGCCATGGATCCACACATATGTACTGGTAGGACGGCCCTTGTGCGCGGTGTTACGACCGATTCGATTGTCTCAGGGTCCAGGCAGAGGGTCTCATCAATCTCTGCAAAAACCGGCACGGCCCCGGCATTCAGCACGGCCTCCATGGTTGCCACGAAAGTAAACGGGGGAATGATGACCTCGTCCCCTGCACCGATCCCGCACGCCGCCAAGGCGATTGAAAGGGCAGCAGTGCCGCTGGAGCAAAGGTGACAGTATCTGGCCCCGATACGTTCTGCTAGTTCCCTCTCAAAGGTCCTCGCTTTCCATTGACCTTTACGCGCTCCATCAAATCCGTAGCGGAAAAGGACCCCTGTATTGAGAACGTCCTCCACTTCCTTCCGTTCCTCATCACCAAAGATTTCAAAACCCGGCATATTCCCCCCTTACTCAAAGCAGTATTTCGAAAAACCCTGGTCGATTGGCACAGGATAGTTCCCATCAAAACAAGCCAGGCATAGTTCTTCTCTTGGGATATCCGTGGCCTTGACCAGGTTATTGATATTCAAATAGCCGAGGCTGTCCAATCGGATAAACCGCCCAATCTCCTCGACTGATTTCTGGGCTGCAATAAGTTCACCTCTGCTTGAGAAGTCGATTCCGTAATAGCAAGGGAAACGGTGGGGCGGGCAACTCACCAACATATGGACCTCGCGGGCCCCCACCTTTCTCAGGGTCTCAATTCTGGATCGTGCTGTGGTCCCGCGTATAATGGAATCTTCTATGATCAATACCCTCCGGTCCCTCAGGAGCTCCTTCACGGGGTTTAGCTTTACCTTCACTCCAAAATCTCTCATGCTCTGAGATGGCTCTATGAAGGTCCTTCCTACGTAGTGGTTTCTAATCACACCCATCTCCAAAGGGATTCCGGATTCCTGGGCATAGCCTATGGCTGCGTAGTTTCCGGAGTCTGGAAAAGGCATCACAAGGTCAACGTCCCGAGGAAATTCCCTGGCCAACAGGCTGCCCTGCCTCTTCCGAAACAAATAGACATTCTGGCCGAACACGTTGCTGTCAGGTCTGGCGAAGTAAATCAGCTCAAAAATACACTGGCTTTTACGGGACTCTAACCTTGATGGGATACTCCGGAGACCATTCTGGTTGATAATCAGTATCTCTCCAGGCTCGATCTCTCGAATGAATTCCGCCTCCACCAGGTCAAGGGCGCACGTCTCAGAGGCAACCACATAGCTTGAGTTCAGTCTTCCAAGGGCTAGAGGTCGAAAACCGTTTGGATCCCTGGCAGCTATTATAGCGTCCCCAGTCATCAATATCATCGAAAAGGCCCCCTTTACCTGGGCCATGGTCTGAGTCAAGGCCTCTTCCAAACCCAGCCTCAGGAATTTTGCAGCCAAATGAAGCACTACCTCGGTATCCATACTGGTCTGAAAGATGGATCCTCTGTTTTCCAGTTCTGATCGGATATGGCTCGCATTTACCAGGTTGCCGTTATGAGCAATGGCTAGAGAGGTTCCCGAATACCTTATCCTGAACGGCTGGGCGTTTACCAGAAGTGACGAGCCGGTGGTGGAATACCTGACATGGCCGAGGGCTAGATGTCCCTTCAGTCTATTCAGGACTGCTTCGTCAAAGATGTCTGGTACGAGGCCCATTGCCTTGTGTTCAACAACTTGCTTACCGTCAGAAGCAACAATCCCCGCACTTTCCTGCCCACGATGCTGAAGCGCGTATAGGCCAAAGTAGGCAAGCTTGGCAGCCTCTTTGTGACCATAGACTGCGAAGATTCCGCATTCCTCTCTGGGGCGATTTAGTTGCGATTCCTCACTCTGCATTGCGCATTCCGAACTCGTTGCTCGTGGTTCGTGGTTCGTGGCTCGTTCCGCATTCTGCATTCGGTTCATTCCCCAATCATCAATTTTACCCCGTGAAATCTTTACCCAGTTCAATTCGCAGACCATTTAACTGGGCCTTTTCTTTTCTATTTCACTGGGGCGCCAATCCCTACGTGGTATTCCTGTATAGTTCTGACGCCCAGGTCCCCTTCAATCATGGATCTGATAGCCTGGACAGTGGCTCTTGCTCCTGCGAGTGTGGTTGTGTAAGGGATACCAAAGGTGAGGGTGGTGCGGCGGATGGAATAAGACTCTGCAATGGCCTTCTTGTCACTCGTCGTGTTTATAACAAGATGTATCTCGCCATTCTTTATCATATCCACCACATGAGGTCTTCCCTCTCTTACCTTCCTAACCGGCATGTTGGAAATTCCATGGGATTCTAAGAAGGAGGAAGTCCCTTTGGTTGCGGCGATTGTGAAACCAAGATCCTGGAAATCAGAGGCAACCCCTAGTATCGGCCTCTTGTCTTCATCCCTGACGCTGATAAAGACCATGCCTGACAGGGGCAATCTCTGGCCCGCAGCCAACTGTGACTTTGCAAAGGCGCGGCCGAAAGAGCTGTCAATGCCCATGACCTCACCGGTAGATTTCATCTCAGGACCCAAAAGGGTGTCAACCCCGGGAAATCGGTCAAAGGGAAAGACCGATTCCTTTACACAAACATGGCTTGGAACAACTTCCCGGGTCAGTCCGAGATCCTTAAGTCGTCTCCCCATAATCACCTTTGTTGCCAGCCTGGCAAGGGGAACCCCGGTGGCCTTGCTTACAAACGGGATGGTGCGGGATGCCCTTGGATTCACTTCCAGGACGTAGACGATTCCATTTTTCACCGCGTACTGTACGTTCATAAGACCGATTACCCCTAGTTCCTTGGCAAGGGCCTTGGTATGGGCTATAACGCGCTCTACGGTTTTCGGCTTGAGGGACATTGGCGGAAGCACGCAGGCGCTGTCTCCGCTGTGGATGCCGGCCTCTTCGATATGTTCCATTATTCCCCCGATGATCGTATCTTTTCCGTCGGAGATGGCATCAACGTCAATCTCAGTGGCATCCTCCAAGAATTTGTCTATCAGAATGGGTTTGCCCGGAGAAACTTGGACAGCCATGCCCATGTAAAACTCCAGATCATTCCTATCATATACTATCTCCATGGCGCGGCCGCCCAGGACGAAAGATGGTCTGACCACAACAGGATAACCGATCTTTTCTGCAACTCGGATCGCCTGTTCTTCGTTCGAGGCGATTCCGTTTTCAGGCTGCAGAATGCCTAACTTGTTCAACAATGCCTGAAACCTTTCTCTGTCCTCGGCACACTCTATGCTCGCAGGACTGGTACCTAGGATTCTTACTCCCGCTTCTGCCAAAGGAACCGAGATGTTCAATGGTGTTTGGCCTCCGAACTGAACAATAACTCCTTCAGGTCTTTCCTGCTCCACAATGTTCAGGACATCCTCGCGAGTCAAAGGCTCAAAATATAGTCTATCCGAGGTATCGTAATCCGTGCTCACTGTCTCAGGGTTGCTGTTGATCATGATGCTTTCTATACCCATTTCCCTTAATGCAAAAGAGGCATGGACACAGCAATAGTCGAATTCAATCCCCTGGCCGATTCGATTGGGACCGCCCCCTAATATAACAACTTTCTTCCTTTTCGAGGCTCGGACCTCATTTTCATGTTCGTATGTGGAATAATAGTAAGGTGTATAGGCTTCAAACTCTGCTGCACATGTGTCTACTAATTTGTAGACAGGATTACAGCCTTTTGAGATCCGTACGTCCCTGATGCCCTGCTCGGTGCTACCAAAGATTTCCGCCAGGGTCGCATCTGAAAACCCATACTCCTTTACTATCCTTACCAGTTCCGAATCACAGGTTTCCAGCCCAAGGCCCTTTGCAGCCAGCCCTCTGATCTCCCTTTCAAGATCGAGGATCTCTTTGATGTGATACAAAAACCAGGGATCGATGCGGGAGAGGTCATATATCCTTTCTATGGCCATTCCTTGCCCCATGGCCTCATAGATGTAGAACAACCGTTTTGAGTTCGGCAGGATAAGATATTGTTCTATCTCTTGCGTATCCCACCCAGTTTTGGCATCACAGCTCAAACCGAACCTGCCTATTTCCAGGGATCTTATGGCTTTCTGGAGCGCCTCCTTGAAAGTCCTCCCAATGGCCATGGTCTCACCTACCGACTTCATAGAAGTCGTCAGACTGTCCTTGGCGCCAGGGAATTTTTCAAAAGTCCATCGGGGCAGTTTCACAACGCAGTAGTCAATGGCAGGCTCAAAAGATGCTAGTGTCTCCCGTGTGATGTCGTTGGGTATTTCGTCCAAGGTATAACCCACCGCCAGCTTAGCGGCAATCTTTGCGATGGGAAAACCGGTCGCCTTGGAGGCCAAAGCAGAACTTCTTGAGACCCTTGGATTCATCTCTATAACCACAATATCACCACTCCGGGGATGAACGGCAAACTGGATATTGCTCCCCCCGGTTTCCACACCGATTTCCCTCATAATGGCTACGGCTGCATCCCGCATGGCCTGATACTCCCTGTCAGTGAGGGTCTGAGCAGGGGCCACAGTAATGCTGTCACCGGTGTGAACACCCATTGGGTCGAAATTCTCAATCGAGCAAATAATGACCACGTTGTCCTTGAAGTCGCGCATGACCTCCAGTTCGTATTCCTTCCACCCGATAAGAGACTCCTCCATAATGATCTCTGAGATCATGCTTGCGTCCAGAGCAGCGCTCGCAAACTCTTCCATTTCTTCTCGATTGTAAGCCACGCCACTTCCGGTGCCTCCGAGTGTAAAGCTGGCCCTGATTATTAATGGATAACCGATCTGCTCTGCAACAGCCCTGGCCTGTTCCATATTTCGGGCAATTCCGTTTAATGGAACCTTTAGGCCTATCCGGCTCATGGCATCTCGAAATTGCTCTCTGTCTTCGGCCTTTTTTATGACCGGGATGGAGGCCCCGATCATCTCCACGCTAAGCTCATTAAGCAGTCCGGTCTCATATACCTTCACAGCAGTGTTGAGCCCTGTCTGCCCGCCGAGCGTTGGAAGGAGAGCATCCGGCCTCTCACGTTGAATCACCTTTGAAAGGATCTCCGGGTTTATGGGCTCGATGTAGGTGCGATGGGCCGTTTCCGGGTCAGTCATAATGGTGGCAGGATTGCTATTAATCAGCACGACCTGGTAGCCTTCTTCCATCAAGGCCTTACACGCCTGGGTCCCAGAGTAGTCGAATTCACAGGCCTGGCCGATGACAATAGGTCCAGAGCCTATGATAAGAATTTTTTCAATGTCTGTGCGTTTGGGCATTGTGCTGGATACTCGTTACTGGATACTTGAAAATCCGCATTCCGCAATGTGCAGTCTGTAATCATCAATCCTTAGCCATCATCTTGATAAATCGGTCAAAGAGGTACGAGGCGTCGTGGGGCCCTGGTGAGGCCTCGGGATGGTACTGGACCGAGAAGAGGGGGTGCTTCCTATGTGTTAGACCCTCCAAGGTATTGTCATTGAGGTTAATGTGGGTCAATTCGACATCTTGATCTTTCAAGGACTCCATGTCCACGCAGAAGCCATGGTTCTGGGATGTAATCTCTACCTTTCCCGTGGTCAGATCCTTGACAGGTTGATTGCCACCCCTGTGCCCGAACTTGAGCTTGAAGGTCTTACCGCCTAACGCCAATCCAATTAACTGATGTCCAAGGCATATTCCGAAGATTGGTCTCTTTCCGATCTGGCCCCTGATAGTTTCCACGGCATAGGTAACCGCCGCAGGGTCGCCTGGACCGTTGCTCAGAAAAAGTCCGTCAGGTTCGAGGCGATCAATGGTCTTTCCGTCCGTACTTGCCGGCAGGATAAGGATGGAGCACCCTCTCTTTTCCAAAGATCTGAGGATGTTATACTTCACCCCATAGTCAAGGGCTGCGATACGAAACCTTCCTGCCTTTTCGGGCCACCGGAATTCGCTCAGACTGCGGTCCAATCTGACTGGGCTTCCATTTTCCCATAGTATCGGGGCCTTGCAGGTGACTTTCTTTGCCAGATCCAGGCCGACCATATCAGGCGTCATTCTTGCTTTTGCCAGCAAGACCTCGGGATCCAGATTGCGCGTTGAAAGGGCGGCCTTCATCGCACCCTGGAGTCGAATATGTCTGGTGAGTGCGCGGGTGTCGATCCCTTCGATGCCCGGTACATTGCCGGCCTCCAGGTAATCAGCGAGGGTCCTTTGGGATCGCCAATTACTCGGGTATTCTTGGCACTCCTTAATCAACAGGGCCCTAACCTGGATCTTTTCGGATTCGACATCCTGGTCATTAATGCCGTAATTGCCTATTAGGGGATAGGTCATGGTGACCATCTGTTCGCAGTAAGATGGGTCGGTCAATATCTCCTGGTAGCCGCACATACTGGTATTAAAGACCAGCTCACCATTAGATTCACAGTGGCCTGTGAACGAGCGGCCCATGAATACCTTCCCGTCTTCCAAGACCAAAAGGGCTTTCAGTTTACCATGTCTCACGGACCTTGATCCCCCGTCTCTTAAGATCCTCTTTAATCTGGCGAATGGTGAACCTTTCGTAATGTGCAATTGAGGCAATCAAGGCAGCGTCTGCATTACCCTTTGTCAATGCATCATAGATGTGGTCGATGTTTCCGGCGCCCCCGGAGGCGATAACAGGGACACCAACATTTTTCGAGATTAAAGAGGTAAGGGCCAACTCGTAGCCATTTAGCGTTCCATCCGCGTCGATGGAATTCAGACATATTTCACCTGCTCCCAGGACCTCAGCCTGCCTGGCCCAGAAAACGGCATCAATGCCTGTGAACGTCCTTCCTCCGTCGATGGCGATCTCATAGCCGGATGGGACTGCGTCTGAAGGGTCAACTGACTTCACATCCATCCCCAACACGATACACTGGCTACCAAAGGCCTTGGCACCCTGCGCAATAATTTCGGGATTCCTCACGGCTGCGCTGTTCACGCTGACCTTTTCGGCTCCAGCCAGGAGCACCTTACGCATATCCTCTAGTGTTCGGATTCCTCCTCCTACAGAGAAGGGTATGAAGATCTCTTTTGCTACACGGCGCACCACATCAATCATTATATCGCGTCTGTCACTTGAAGCGGTAATATCATAGAAGACGATTTCATCAGCTCCTTCCTCATAGTAAAACTTTCCCATGTCCACAGGGTCACCGATGTCCACATTTTCCTTGAACCTGATACCCTTCGTGGTCTTACCATCTCTCACGTCAAGGCAGGGTATGATCCTCTTACTCAACATATCTTCCGTCCCAGCTGCAAAAGTTTTTCAATATTCTCAGTCCAGCGCGACCGCTTTTTTCCGGATGGAACTGGGTGGCGATCAGATTCCTGAAGCCTATTACGGCTGCAAACTTTATACCGTATTCTGTTGTTCCGATTATGGAATCAGCCGAGTTTGGAAGAGGATAATAGGAATGTACAAAGTAGAACTCGTCCCTCGGCATTATTCCTTCCATTATTGGGTGCCTTTTTGCAATCTCGACATCATTCCATCCCATATGCGGTATCTTGAGTCGCTGATTATCATCCGAAAGAAGAGGGGAAGGAAAGCGTTTGACTTCACCACCAATCAGGCCCAGGCAACGGATTTGATTCTCTTCACTTCTATCCAGGATGATTTGTGCCCCCAGACAGATACCAAGAATAGGTTTTCCCCGGGCAAAGGCCTCTATTAAGGCCAGATCCAGACCCGTACGTCTCAGGTCTCGGACGGCCTTTCCGGCTGCTCCAACGCCAGGAAAGATTATCCTTTCAGAGCCAAGGATTTCCCTTCTGTGGCTAGTAATACGGCAGGGATGCCCAAGGCTTTCCAGGGCCCTCTCCACGCTTTTCAAATTCCCCGCTTCATAGTCGATGATGGCAATCATTTCTTCTGTCCGGTTATTTCATTACGGCAAGGATCCCTTGCCTAATCTTTTCGATCTGCTCTTTGTCATGGACCTTTTGGCCGTCCGAATTTCTTACGTAGAAGACACCCCTCATCTTTTCTTCATCGCTGTTGACTCTTGCGAATCGGATATCTAACCCCTGCCAGAAGATCTCTTTTGCCAACTCATAGGGAAGTCCAACCCTGGTATCCGAACTCACCTCGATGACTGTGAAGAAATCAGAGACCTCGTTATTGACTTCGACATTCTTGGTTATGGGTGGGTGGTATCTCTCAGAATACGACCTCGCTTGGCCTTTTTCACGTATGAGACTATCCAATTCTAGGGTGTTTTCAAGTGCCAAGTGCAGGTCTCTTAGGGTATTGTCCCAGGTTTCCAGCTCACGATAGCGGTCGGGGGGATTGGTCACCTCATAGATGTCAAAGGCCAACCCATTTTTCAACGTAGAGATATTGGCTGACAGGATCTTCATATTGTTTATGGTGAAAACACCCACCATCTTACTGAATAGCCCTGGCTGATCATATGTGCACTGGATCACCCGAGTAACGGCGATGTCTTTCAGCCTTTGTATTTTCCATGAATGCCTTTTCTTTCCAAGTGTCAAGGCCATACGAAAGTGATGAACCATATCTTCTAAATGCGTACTCAAAAAGTATCTTGATGATATCTGATCAATGAGACCAAGGATTTCCCCTTCAGGAAACTGGTCGACAAGTAGTTCGGTTATTGAGCTCTTTTTGGCCTTAACCGCTTCGGTGGCATCGGGAGTGGCAAGCGTCCCTCGGTTCAGTATTCGCCTCACCTTCAGAAACAGTTCGATAAGCAGCATGACCTTCCAGTCGGTGCGAGCCAGGGGCCCGGTTGAAAAACTGTCTGCCACCGTCAAAAGAAAAAGCATGTTCAGGAGATCTTTACCCTGTACCCTCTGGGCCACGTGAACAGAGGTCTTCTCATCGGTCAGGTCTCTCCGTTGAGAAACATTAACAAGTAGGAGGTGGTGAGTGATCAGAAAAGGGATTGCTTCAAGGGCCCCCCCGTCGATTCCAAGTCTTTTTAGTATCCTTGGTGCTAATTCGCCGCCCTTTCTGGAATGGTCCTGTCCGTATCCCTTACCCAAGTCGTGAAGGAGAGCGGTCAGAAAGAGCCAAAGCGGGTGTTTGACCGTCATGAAGACCTCTCTGAGCAGGCGCCATCGTTCATCATAAGCACCCTTCGAGATCTGGTAGATTACGTCTAGGGTTTTAAGGGAATGCAGATCCACGGTTGTTACGTGATAAAATCCGAACTGCGCCAAATTTCTGATCCTCTTGAATTCTGGTATGAACGAGGAGATCAACCCAAGCTCAAGTGCAAGTCGAATGATCTTTGGATTCTTGGGTTCCTCGATCAATTGCAGAAAAAGTCGTCTTGCCGCCTCCGACTTGACAAGCCGTCTTCCTTCTATGTCAATTATTTTTCGTGCCTCCCAAATAAATCCGGACCCCAGAAAGAGCTCCCGCTGGTTCGCTTCTTTGAGGGCCCGAAGAATGAGGATAGGGTCCTTTTCCGAAAAGAATCCGTTCTTAAGGACAATATTGCCTTTTATAACCCTTAACTCGGGAGTAAGTCTCTTTGGAGTGGTTTCCAAAGGCAAAGGGTCAATCATATCAATAACCCTTGCCTGGAATTCTTCACGCCTGTAACGGATTCTATTGAGATGAAGGTACAGATCCGTCAGGAGCTCCTCTGGTCTGAAAACTGATGGGTTATCTTCATAACCGAGGCATCGGGATATCTCTTTCTGGTAATGAAGCATGAGTCGGTCTTCCCTTCGTTCGGTCAAAAGGTGCAGGTGATTTCTCAATTTCAGCAGAAAGCTTCTGGAGCGACTCAGTTTATCAAATTCAAGATGGCTGAAGGCTGCAAAACGCTTGATTTCATGCAGGCGCTTGCATCTGAAAAATATCCTGGCAATCCACGCCATGAAATGAAGGTCTCTAAGACCCCCTAGTCCTTCCTTTATGTCGGGCTCAACAAAGTGCCCTTCGCTTCCGTATTTCTCCTCCCTGTCCTGTTGATAAATCAAGAACTTGTTAAACAAGGAATCCCTTTCCCGGTAGACACGTGACCAGAAGGCCTCTTGAAACAGGCGGTAAAAGGCCCTGGATCCAAGCAGGAACCGGCTGTCCATTAGAGAGGTAAGTACCCTAAAATCGTTCATGGCAAGGCGCGTACACTCCGGAGCGGTAAGGATTGAATGGCCCACATCCAGTTTTGCATCCCAGAGGGGGTAGAAGGCACGTGGAATGATCTCACTTATCTCGGTCGGGAGCTTATCACGGTGAACCAGCATCAGATCAACATCTGAGTTAAGGCAGAGTTCGCCCCTACCATATCCGCCTAATGCCATAACGGCCAGGGCGTCCGGATCTCCCCCCCGGGTTTTCTTCTTAAAACCGGCCTCGAAGAACAGGGCCTTAATAAACCGGTCCATTAGATCGGAATATTTTCGGGTCGTATGAATACCCGAATAGCGACCTACTTCCTCTTGTATGAGCCTTTCCCTTGATTCAAGGAAATCCCTTACTATATGTTTGGAATCGTTCAACAGCTCAAATAGCGTCCCTGTCCTCTTCACCCGTTCGGATGCGGACTGCCTTTTCGACAGGGGTGACAAATATTTTCCCGTCCCCTATCTCGCCTGTGTAGGCATGCTCTTTGATGACATCAATTACCCGTGCCACAAGGTCGGAGGGTACCACCACCTCCATTCTTATCTTGGGCAGGAAATCCACTACATACTCTGCTCCTCGATAAATCTCCTTGTGCCCCTTTTGTCTGCCAAAACCCTTTACTTCGGTGATGGTAATACCGCTGACTCCCAGTTTCAGTACGGCTTCCTTTACATCATCCAGCTTAAAGGGCTTTATAATTGCTTCGATCTTCCTCATATCAACTATCTCCTGAAAATGCGTTCAGTGCCATTCTTCCAGACCATCTTTATCGGTATCCGCTGTCTGCTTAGGCCTAACCTCCCGGTAGACCTCGAAAGGGCTTTTCTTCTCACCCTCTACATTGAGAAGATCCTTCTCGATACTAATCCTGAAGAGCCGTTCATTTTCCTTTAGATAGGGAAGAATGAGATCCCAGCTCTTTTCTGAGAGCTCAACGATTTCCCCGCCGTTCAATTGCTGCTCCTCCAACAAATGATGGGGATCCCTTATGTATATGGCACCCCCAGAGGCCAACGAAAAGAGGTTGGATCCTGGATAAGGAGTTGGTTGTGGCCGAACTTTTCCATTATCATCAAACTCTATACCGTTCAGTACGACGAAGCCCCCTCCCTCTAAAGGGTCTCCCGCCATGAAGGATTCTGCCAGATAGTCCAGGCACGTACCATTTATAACAACCCTTGGCCTACCGACTCCATTGATCAGGGGGCGCCCTGCGGCGTTACCCATGACGTAGACCTCGCCTCCCTTGGCCCCGTACATAAATGTCTGGCCTGTGTCCCCATATATGACCATCTTTCCCGATTTCATGATCTGGCCAAGCTGATCCTGCCCATCTCCGTGCACATAAATGGAGAGCCCGTCGATTCCGGATCCCAAGTAATCGCCCGAACTACCATAAATGTCGATACTGACACCTCCTGTATCAGGGCCAAGACCGCATCCGTGGAATCGTTGCCCCCTGAGGCCAAATACAATGAACCGCCTCCAGCCCCTGAAAAATGCCTCGACCAGCATACGGCTATCACAGTGGTCCCCCTCGGGCGGGAAAAGGGCTGCATCGATGAGCAGCACCTTTTCGCCGTAAGGAGGTCCCCTAAAAAACTGTCTTGTTTCCCAGTCGATCAGATGGTAGGCCGATTTCTGCTCTTCCCTCCCCAGGGAAGGGAAGCTACGAAATATGCTCTCCAGGGTTTGATTGACCATCTGAAGGATAGAGCGTCGTTTCTTATCATATGTCGGGTACCTCCAGTCAAGCAAGCAGGTGAGGACTATCAAGGCCATTTCAAACCAGGCATCACCCTTGATTGCCCATCCCTTGATTTCCTTCAGACAGTCCATAAGATCGGCATAGTCCCAGTCCCTGATTCCGTTATTTACGTATTCATGCAGGAGATCATGCCGCTGGAGTTCAAAGAACCGGGAGATTTCGAATCGCTCTCGTTCATCGCTTTCTACGAAGTAGTAAACCCGCCCAGGGAGATATGGAAGCTGGCCCTCTGGCACCTTTATCTCCCTTCCAAACTTGTCGACACATGTCAGCCTTCGCTCCAGGGGCGCCTCATCGTTTCTGTCCAGGTTAAATACAAAGGCCCCCCCATCAGTGTGGCTCCCACCTCTAGCATTCCAGTAACGATCAGCCACAGTCCCGACACGGGGATCTTCATTAGCCAGGCTTTTCAGGGTAGCGTCTATGGCCTGCTTTTCTGAACAAATGAGACCCACCTGGACCTGCCCATCGTGCAAGGCAAATACCTGCGGTCTGAGCATGGCAGTATCGGTGATCCCAATGAGTTGAAGACGTCTCATCTCTGTGTCATTACGGGCAATAATGAAAAACCACGGCCCGTCGGGGGATCCATGAATGTGGGTCGCCTGGATAGCGCGATATATCCTTTGTTTATTAGGAGGCAACAGGTCAAAATCCCTCTCCATGGTCGGTGCAAGGGCCTCAATCACATATTCAAGGGGGTACCCATAGGTACGGCTATAAAGGTCAAACAAAAGGACTGACACCTCTGTATCCGTAAGAAACAGGGGATAGATGTTTCGCTGCCTCAGATATTCAGTCACCGAGTGGTAGTTGGCGAAATCGCCATTGTGAACAAGCGCCTCGTTGAGTCCGACAAATGGATGTGCGCCGGCTGGGTGCCAAATTCTCCCCTTGGTCGGATAACGCTGATGGGCGATCCATATATGGGCCTTGAAGTTATCCAGTTTGTAATACTGCACAACCTGCTCAGCATAGCCCACGATCTTAAGAATGAAGAAGTTGCGGCCATGAGACAGCACAAAGGCCTGTCGTTCACCAAGGGCTTCGTAGTAAGTCCGATTGATTTGGAAGCTGTTCTGATAGACAAATTCGTCTTCCGCCTGTCTAACGCCCAGACCCTCCAGTCGATTCTCAGAGATAAAGGATTTCAGGACATCTGGCTTTACTCGGACAAAGTAACGAAAGACCTCAGGTGGCTGAACTTCGAGCCCTCGAATATCTCTATAATCATTCACATGGGGTATGCGCTCTGAGAAGTGTACAATGAAATAGGGATCAATAAACCGCTCTTCCAGACCATCTATCGCCTCTTCCCTTAGTGCGGCAATCTGAAGTATATAGTCTTCTTCAAGGATCTCTCTTGATACCCCAAGCATCCGGTGGTCGAATCCCATGGCCGCTATGCCTCCCCCGCGGCCATTCCCCCTATTGTGCATTTGCCTTGAGGGTTCAAAGATATGTTTTCCCCTTACAGGAATGCTACAGGCAAAGCCGGTAACTCCACAACCTCCTTCGGCTTCGGTCCCAAAGGATCGAAGCGAAGGCAGACCTTCGAGCAGCGGTTCTCTCGAATGGATGATTTTGTCGGTGATTGGGTTTGGCTTCATAGGTCTCGCCTATCAACCCTAACGTTGCAGAAAAACCAGTTGCAACAACCTCGAAATACCTGTCCCTGAAGGTTATGACGGTCGGGAAAGGAATCCGCTGGAACCAACCATGACAGACTGCGGCCCTGTGTATGTTTATGCAACGTTAGGGTAAACAACCGTCTTAACTGGCCTGTCTGACACTCCCAGGTCATCCCTCTTAATATAGTCCAAATGAACCAGACAATCCTTGCGACCTACGAGTTCCCTCAGATTCTTCATTCCCAGCCTTTTGAGTATTCGTATCAGTTCCATTCGCCACGCAAGGAACATATTGATAATTCGCTGGGTCCCCCACTCGAGTTCGATTAGCTCCATTAACTCTGGGTCTGTAGTGGCAATCCCTCTCGCGCACCCTCTCCCACTTTCGCAGTTGTGACAGCGGATACATTCCAGTGCCACAAGGTCTGCGGTGCCGGTGCAGACCCCATCTGCTCCAAGGGCAATAATTTTGGCCACGTCATGGGGCGTTCTTATTCCACCACTGGCAATCAATGTTATCCGGTCGCGAACCCCCTCTTCCTCAAGGAATTGATGGACCTTGGGAACGGCATATTCGATGGGCATGGCTATGTTCTTCTTGGCGATATCCGGGGCAGCGCCTGTACCACCGTAGCTTCCATCAAGATGGATTATGTGGGCGCCTGCGTAATAGCTACCTACTGCTACCATATCCACGTCTGTTGGGGTTGACACCTTGACCGATACAACTGCTTTTGGATTTATGGCCTTGATCCAGTCAACATGTTTCTTGTGATCCTCAACAGAGTAAACGCTGTGAAAAGGGAAAGGAGAGAACAGCGGGAACCCTGCAACAGCTTCTCGCATGCGGGCGACCCCTGGTGTCACCTTGTCCCCCAGAAGATGGCCACCAAGACCCGGCTTTGCACCCTGGGCGTATTTGAATTCAACGATCTTCACACGCTGGATCGTCTCCTCCCTGACCCCAAAAAGACCTGTGGCTACCTGGGTGATTACATGATCATCATAAGGCTTCAGCTCATCAGGATATCCCCCTTCACCAGTGCAACAGAAGGTCCCCAAGGCAGCAGCCGCCTTTATCCTGCTTAACATTGTCGTGATACTTACCGAGCCGTAAGACATGCCGCCGCCATAGAAAGGGACCTCAATCCTGACGCGGTGGGCATTGTCGTTTCTCCTATTGAGATCGACACTTACATCTAGTTCGTCATCTTGCAGTTCTTGTTGGAGATCGGCTGGTCTCCTTATGACCAGCCGAAGCTTGTCAAATCCACCCCCGGAAGCCCCTGTCCGGTATTCCAGGCCTGCTGGAGGGGACACGCCGAATTCGGCCATGGACCAGGTACTGGCAAGGAGGTCGGGGGTCCATCGAAGATCTCCTATGCTCTCAAAATCAGGATTGATAACCATGGAGAGTGCACGCTCTGGACAGGCCTCAAAACATGGAGAGGGACAATCGTTGCCTACGCATAGATAGTGGTTCTGCGCAGACACCTGTCCCCTTCTCATGACATGAACACCATGGTCACAAATCTCCACACATTGTCCGCATGATATGCAGCTGTTGTTCCGGTTCAATCGGTATTTGGCAATGGGGTTCCTGAAGCGAGAACGCGTAGGAACGACTTCTGGAAACCGGAACGAATTGGACCTACTCAAGTTCGTATGCCTCCCCAACATCTGCCATGGACTCAAAGGCGCCTTTCTCAAGGTCTTCGAAGAACATTGCTCGACCTACTTCTCCCCGCAAACGCCGGACATCCCTGATTCCCATGGCCCCCATTACCTCAAGTAACTGGTTGTGCCAGGCACCCAAAAGATTAACTACTCGCGAGGCAACCCATTCGGGAGATGCCCGATCTATTTCAACGGGACAAGCTAGCCCTTTGAGGCATCGCTTGCACATGCGGCACTCCAAGGCGATCAGTATGGGAAGGTCTGTGAATACCGCATCTGCCCCACAAATAATGGCCTTTGCCACGTGCTCTGCCATGGCTAGTCCTCCGCTGACGAGCAAAGAGACCTGTTCCCGGATTTTCGCCTCAACGAGTTTTAAATGGACTGAATGGATCCCGTCTTTTAGGTGTAGCTCAGGATTGTCCAAGAAGTGGCCGTCCGGGCCTGCCTCGAGATGGATGACGGACACCCCTCCTTTCCCCAAGGAGAGGGCCTTATCCTCCATGCCTTTGGCCATGGACAACCTTACCGATACCAACAGGAATGGATTCGATCTCCTCAAATTCTGCACGGTCACCTGCCAGTCTTCCGCCCAGGGGATTTCCACAATCCGTAAATCCTCAAGATTTTCCAATACTTTAGGTCCACTATTAAAAATGATGGGTATCAGCCTGCCTTGATGGTCATTAAGAGTCTTGTGTGCAATCTCTTCCGAGACAGCCAACAGGGTTCCGAGGCGTCTTACAGCGCCGGCCCACCCCAATAGTGTGGCCTCGCTTATCGCCCCGAAAGCAGGGACTTTCAGGATTATGGGAAGAGGAATCCCCACCAATGAAGGGATCTCCACTTCCAGCTCTCCCTCACTATCAAAGCTGAGATGGGAAGGGGCAGAACCGAGACCCACGGCGGTGCTTATGTACTCGCGGCCGTGAATACCATCCCGCGTAGGGCGAACGATCTCTGACATGTCGGTCCACATGGAATCGAAACCACTCCCACTGAACGGACCCGGATAGCCGGCTCCAGATACAGGAATTTTTCCCGTTTCGGCCTGGTACCAGAGACTGGTAATGATTTCTGGAGTCCAGTGAAAATCACCCATAGATCTATACTCAGGATTGATGGATTTATGGATTAGCTCCTTTGGGCATCCCTGTATGCATCTGAAGCAATTCATGCATTGATTATCAATAGAGTCGATCATCTGACGGGCATTGAGATCTCGATTGGCGTAAACACTGTAAACACAACTCTTCTTGACGCAGATCGGGCATTTCAAGCACCCCTCCTCCCAGGCTATGATTCCCGACCGTGTAATAGGCTCGAAACGATGAGGCGCAGGCCTCGTATATATGGTATATCTGGATGGCATACTTAATTCCCTAATCGAGTCAGAGAACTGGCCTTGGCAAGAGCCCGGCCCTCTCTACAATCTCCTCCACCGTCTCTTCCCACTCTATTGCCATGATGTGAACTCCCTTTATGCCTGGCATCTCTTTGAGACTGGAGATGGTCTCCACGCAGAGCCGGATACCTTCCTCACGCTGCTTGGCTCTTGGGATTCCCCCCATCCTTTTTATGATCTCATCAGGGAGATCCATTCCTGCCACCTTGATCTTCATGTACTTTGCCATTCCGACCGATTTAAGCGGGGTGACGCCTCCCATTATGTAAGCCCTTTCGGTTAATCCCCTATCCTCTGCCATAACCAACCACTCCTCGAATCGCCTCAGGTTATAGATGCACTGAGTCTGAATGAAATCAGCGCCGGCCTGTATCTTCTTTGCTAGGCGGACCACCCTGAACTCAAAGGGGTCGGCAAAGGGATTGGCTGCTGCCCCGATAAACATATCCGGAGCGGTATCCAATGGTTCCCCACCCAGAATTTTCCTTTCATCGCGCATCGTCTTAACCGTTTCAATAAGCTGGATGGAGTCCAGGTCAAATACACCCATAGCCTCTGGCTGGTTTCCGAAAATCTGATGGTCGCCTGACAGGCAAAGGACATTACGGATACCCAGGGAAGAAGCGCCCAAGATATCAGACTGGATAGCAATCCGATTCCGGTCTCGCACAACCACCTGTAGCACCGGCTCCAAGCCCACTGTCTTGATCAGCACGCAGGCGGCCAGGCTGGACATTCGAACAATAGCCGTCTGGTTATCGGTTACGTTCACAGCGTCAACCTTGCCCATCAGCATTTCAGCCTTTTTAGTAACAACTTCAGGATCTGCACCCTTTGGTGGACCACACTCGGCAGTTACAGCGAAGGCGCCCGATTCGAGAACGCGCTTTAGTCGACTTATTTGCTTCACCTTTGTTGATCCTCCCTGATGATCCTTCTAGGCCCGCAACCCTGTTTCTTCCTCCAGTCTTTCGGTGGGTAGATCTTTTCAAGCCTCTCAAGCGCCTGAAATCTCGACAGGCGGTCAATGATCATCTGCCAGGCGCAGTCAATCTCGGGATTAATTTCGCATCGCCCTTCCATTGAACCCCCGCAGGGCCCGTTCAAGATCTGTTTTGAACAGCGTGCAAGGGGGCAAATCCCGCCGAAATAGTACAACATGCAATCGCCACATCCTACACAGTTCTCCACCCAGTACCCCTGATCTTTGGTTTCCCCTAGAAATTCGGTATTTAGGGCAGGGATTACGGGCAACTCCTGATACATGTCAGAAACTGCCTGAACTCCGGCCCCGCATCCCAAGGAAAGGACCGCATCATACTTGTCAATGGATGCATCTAGCTCTATTACAAAATCTCTTACACACTGGCGATCCAACGTTTTTTCTTGAATGAGTACTTCCGCCTTATCCATTTTTGCGGCCATTCGCAGTGCGGATGCCAGCATGGCAGTTTCTTTTTCTCCGCCGGCAGCGCACTCAGCCACGCAGGAACCACAGCCCAATACAAGAATCCTCTTATATGGAGCGATCATGTCCCTGATCTCTTGAAAGGGTTTTTGTTCAGCAGTGATCATAATTCTCTACTCCTCTCAAATCAGAGTAACCCTGACTTGTCAAATTCTGCCTGAGCCAATGCTCTCAGTGGATTTCTGCTGAAACCATCACTTCAACGCTCCAATGGGGGCGAAGCCACTAAGTTCAAGCAGAAATCCACGTCCTGTGGGCGTAGTCAGAGGCAATGGCTCTGCCGGTCAACGGTCTCCCTTTGTGCCAATACCGGGGATATCCCTAAGGCAGAAGTTGTGCCCAGAATTTCATGGACAAGGCTTGCGAGACCCGTTGGTTTA
>JAZDES010000065.1:0-2019 GCA_043808585.1 Pseudomonadota bacterium
ATCAAGATCAAAGCGAAAAATGTGCCCAGGTTCCTGCCGGGCAAGGCTCTGAAGGATGCGGTAAATTAGTTCTTGTTCATATGGGTTGTATTTGAGCCTCCATGCGGGCACATTTTGCCCCATGGGGGTTTTTTTTGGTCCATTAGCCTGCATTATTCACGAACCCTCGAGGATTCGTGAATAAGCACCCTCAACAACAAAGAATTTCGTTATTGCGGGTTTCGGCACTGTGCTCAAGGCTAGCCCTGAGCGAAGGCCCCCAAGGCCGCAGTCGAAGCCCGAAGGGCGGATTGTTCGTGAGGGCGAAAGGATGTCACGAACAATTCGGGCTAGGGTCCTTTGATTGTAGGGAAGTTCATAGGATGGTCGACCATGACCCTGTCAATCCGGTGACTCGTTTTTTGATAAGCATGAACTCATGGAGAGCTGGTACGTCTTAAGCATCATTGCACTTATTTTCATGGGTCTGCAGAGATTCCTGTATAAGGTATCTGCGGAACGAAGGTGCCCTACGGCCTGGACGACCTTTTTCTTTATGGCCACCGTCACGGTGATCAGTTCTATCTTTTTTGTTCTTTCAAAAGAGCCTCTTGAAAACCTAAGGATCTTGCTCTTCATGGCCTTTGTGAACAGCGGTTCTTTTGTCCTGGGGACCATGACACACATTGAGGCCTTGAAGAACATCCCGGCAAGTGTCGTCTATCCCATCATCAGACTTAATTTGGTGCTCGTTGTCCTTTTCTCGGTCTTCTTCTTTGGGGACAGCTTATCCCCTTATCAGGTTATAGGTGTGGCCATTGCCATAGGCGTTATTCTTATGCTCACCTGGGAAGCCGGCGATCGAGGAGAATTATCGGGAAACATCAAGCGCGGTCTGATACTGGTCTTTGCCTCTCTTCTTTCGGGCACGGTCTCTGTCATTTCCAGCAAATTTGCCGCGATATATGTCGGTAAACTGGGATTTATCGCCCTTTCATACCTCATGGGGACGTTATTCTCCTTAGGATCTACAAAGGGCTTGGAGAGGGAAGAGGAAAGGGGTAATTTAAAAGAGGCACTCATAATAGGCCTTGTCATGGGTCTCATCAATTTTGCAGGCTTTTATTCTTTTCTGAAGGCCCTTTCCGTAGGTCCGCTCTCCGTTATTGCTTCCATCACAGGGATGCATTTCGTCATTGCTATCCTCTTATCCATCGTGATCTATAAGGAAAGGGTGACGTCCATGCGAATCCTGGGTATCCTACTGACCATTCTCTCCATCCTATTTCTGAGAAAATGATAAAGGATTTACGAATATCGGCGATAGCGCCCGGGCGCCATTTTGTTCCATGATCTGCCCTGTCCGATGTATAGAAGAGTGGGCAGAATGACATATCTCACGCTCGCGGAGGTAAAAAAAGGGAAAGGAGATTTCGGTGGCGAGCCTCAGGCTATTTACCAGCAACAGATTGGAGGTCCTGGCCCAACGACTGTGTGAGGTCCTGAAAACCCCGTTGGCCTCCCCTTTGGCCCCCGAGATCGTTGTCGTCCAAAGTAGAGGCATGGAGCGCTGGTTGTCCATGCAGCTGGCCGAGCGCCACGGCATCTGCGCCAACGTCAGGTTCCCCTTCCCCAACGCCTTTGTCTATCAAACCTTCAGAAAGGTCCTTGAGGGCCTTCCTGAACGCTCCCTTTACGACCCTGACATCATGGCCTGGAGGATCATGGGCCGCCTCCCTTCCTTGATAACAAGACCCGGCTTTGAGGACCTCAGGACTTATCTCGGTGACACCAGGCAGGGCCTGAAGCTCTACCAGCTCTCCATCCGCATCGCAGACACCTTTGACCAGTACCTCCTCTTTCGTCCTGAAATGATCTTCAGATGGGAAAGGCGTCAGGAACGTCACTGGCAGGCCGTGCTGTGGAGAGACCTGGTCAAAGGCATGGAGGAGAAGCACCGAGCAGCCTTGGCCAAACTCTTTTTCGAGACGGCCCAGGGATCTTCCTTGAGGCCGAAGACTTTGCCCGAGAGGATCTCGG
>JAZDES010000066.1:0-6996 GCA_043808585.1 Pseudomonadota bacterium
GCTCCAGGGTTGAGAGACTTAAAAATAAGACGAGCTAGAATACGGAAATAGGGCGGAAAAGCGCTGACAAATAGTTTTGATAAAATAGCAGTGGCTGAGCGATGTGATCGGTAGGAAAATGTTTTCATGTTCCAGGCAACCCGGCTATCTCCTTAATAGGAGACCCCTGGCTTTCCGTCCCCACTTCACAATGGGTTTGGCTTTTTCTTGGAAAAGGATTTAAAGGCCTTCATTAAAAGGCCAAAGATCATTATGTCTATTTTGAGATATTATATTATCTCCCAAAGCGTATCGTCAACCTAAAACTATACTGGCTCCGAGTTTTACATTAATGGCTCCTCACCAGTTTTGCAGAGACCGACAAGTTGGCCTCCTTCCCTAAGGGTCTCCTTCATCAGTTCAAGAGGAGTGGCCTAGACACCCTTATGCGTCTCTACTGATTGACCCAGGGGTGCATCCGAATTATATTCGACCCCAAATGGAAAAGTGGGACGCTCTTCAATATTTCAATATCTCATTCTTAGAATGATCCAAACTTGCGATATCTAAATAGGGTTTTATCTATAGTCCCGCCAAACAAAAGGGCAAAGCTTTCGTCAAGGCTTCAGCCTAATGTAAAGTTACAAGCTGAGATATTCTGCCGCGGGATTATTGATAAAACGAGGATGAACGAAGCCGCCAACCATGCTGGCATGAAAAATGCTAAATGGGTAAAGTAACGACTTTGCCTTTTTCGTTCTGACTACGGCAACAAATATTGCATAATCTTGACACAAGTTAAAGAAAAAACTCCGCCAGCCGTCTGTAAAATTCAGCCAAAATGACGGATTGAAAGAAGAGTAAGATCCAAAGAACAAGGCCGTTGGAAAGAGTCGTGCTAATATAGCTGCCGCGAAGCGGTTTCGTTCATCTGCTATTTAGGTCAACTCACACAAAACGTGCGATATCTTCAGGAGGGCAGTTTAAGCCTTGGTTGTGATACGTCATGGAGATCACATCAAATGTGGGGGTCTGAGAACCTGGCATCACTTGCCTACCCCGGTAGTGTATTTCCGGATGCCTGTCTCTTGCCTGAACAGAAAAATGAATTCGGGAAGAAAGCGAACCAATTTCCAATGCAGACCTTCGGCCGCAACCAAATTCGTAATAGTCCACCCCTAAGACCCTTTATCGAATATCCAGGGGTAAATTTGGGGGTATGATATTTGCTATCTGGAGTTAATGATTTAAGAGACTTATGGCGGAAGTGCATGGGAATCGAACCCACCTACCAGGGTTTTAGCCCGGTACACCGGATTTGAAGTCCGGGAGCCCCACCAGTGAGCTTTCCACTTCCGCTGCGCCTAGCCCGACAAGTGTTCAATTATGATATTGAGGATTCTACGTATGGGTTCTGCTGCGCCCCAGAGGAGCTGATCCCCCACTGTAAAGGCGGCTACATATTCAGGACCCATACCCATCTTTCGCACCCTGCCAACAGGAACGGTCAGGGTACCGTTTACGGCCGCCGGGGTCAGGAGCCGAAGGGTTGATTCCTTGTCATTGGGGACCAGCTGCACCCACTGATTACCCTTTACGATCATGTCAGAGACCTCGTCCAGGGGCACGTCCCTCTCCAGTTTGATGGTCAGGCCCTGACTGTGGCAACGCATGGCCCCAATGCGTACGCAGATCCCGTCCACAGGAATCGGTTTCTCTGTCTGCAAGATCTTGTTTGATTCCACGTATCCCTTCCATTCCTCTCTTGTCTGGCCCGACTCCATGGGCGAATCAATCCACGGAATAAGGCTTCCTGCAAGGGGGGCCATGAAGTTCTCGGTAGGAAAGGCGCGGCTTCTCAAGTTCTCTGTCACCACCTCATCAATGGCGATGGCCGTTGATGCCGGGTCGTCCAGCAAGGCCCTGGTGGCCCTTCCTAGCACATCCATCTGCGCGACCAGCTCAATCATATTTTTTGCACCTGCGCCGGAGGCGGCCTGATAGGTCATGGTAGAGATCCATTCAACGAGCCCGGAGGCGAGCAGCCCCGACAGGGCCATCAACATGAGACTCACCGTGCAGTTGCCTCCTACGTAGGTCTTGATACCCGAGGACAGACCGGAGTCGATTACGGCTCTGTTTACAGGGTCTAGGACTATGATGCTGTCATCTTCCATGCGCAGGGCAGAGGCCGAATCGATCCAGTAGCCATCCCATCCGAGCCCACGGATTTCCGGATATACCTTCTTGGTGTAGTCCCCGCCCTGACAGGTAACAATAATATCCATTGAAGAGAGTAGCTCCACGTGGAATGCGTCCTTTAAGGGGGGAATTTCAAGGCCGATTTGGGGACCCTTTCCTCCCACATCGGAGGTTGTGAAAAACATAGGCTCGAAACCTTTGAAATCGTTCTCATCACTCATTCGCCCCATAAGGACTGATCCAACCATCCCTCGCCACCCGACAAATCCGATTCGCAGCATTTCCTCTCCTCTCTCTCGAACCTGAGATCTGTTAAATAGAGTGAATAGCTTACACACATTACCCAGGCTCTTCAAGGAAAAAATCAATATGCGTTCACAGCCTGCCCTGGCCTCCGGCTCCGCTTCCAGCCCGTAGGGCTTACAGGCCGGAGGGAAGCCTACGCCTCGCGACTTATTAGGTTCGAACGTGGCAACCCGATATTTGGTTCACTGAACGAGCCGTTGTTGATGCACCGGATAACCAGGTCTGGGCCAGGGGTTCAGGGTTCACCGTTCGGGGTTATGCCCCTTTCTTTCCGCTGATCCTGCTCGTACGCACACAAGTACCTTATGAAACCTCGAATGGCTGCCCGAGTGCGTCCCGCATGATCATACACGTCCTGAAATTCAGCTTGTGTTATGTATTGCTGATCCAACGCTACGTAAAGCTCACTCTGGACTTCTGTGCAGGACCGTTTGGCATACCTCAGAAAACGAACAAATTCCGGGTTTGTTTCCGAATCGAACCCCTCCGCAATATTGTGCATGGATGAACCTGATGCATCCTGAACTTGTCCTTTCAAGCCGAAGTCGCGGGCAAACTTGGTCTTCTTTGTCAGGCTATAGACCTTCTTTGTTAACTCTCTGGCCAACTGCCATGCCTCAATATCCTCAAATCGTTCTATTTTCATATATTCTCCGTTCTGGGCTCTAGGTTATCTAACCCCTGAACCATGTCCCCGAGGGCCTTTGTCACGGATTCATGAATTACCAGATCGGCCTGAGGATCGAGCGGTGTTTCGTCCCGGTTGATGATAATGAGCTTCGCCCCGGCCTGACACGCCTGTACAGGGATTGAGGCCGCAGGATAGACCACCAGCGATGATCCGAGGACAATACAGAGGTCACATTCCTGGGCATGCCGAAAGGCCCTTGCCATCTTGTCCTGGGGCATTGCCTGGCCGAAGGATATGGTATCCGGTTTAAGGATGCCCGAGCAGTCGTCGCAATAGGGGATCTTCACCCCGGATTTTAGACGTTCCTGGATCTCATCCCTCCCGTATTTCTTTCCGCAACTAAGGCAGGAGACCGAAATGGCCGTACCATGGATCTCTATAATCTTCTCGGGTGAGTTCCCTGCCTTATGGTGCAGATGATCGATATTTTGGGTTACAATAGAGAGCAGTTTCCCTCTGTCTTCTAACACCTTGAGGGCCAGATGAGCCCGGTTCGGTACAGCAAATTTCAGGACTTCATAGAACTCTGAACTCATTATCCAGTATTTTTCCCGTGCCCCTTCGTCGGATATGAATCTCTGAAAATAGAACTCGGAGGGGTCATATTTCTCCCAGATCCCGCCGGCACTCCTGAAGTCGGGAATCCCGGATTCGGTGCTCAGGCCGGCGCCTGCAAATACCAGTATCTTCCGGGCCTCTTCTATCATCTCCTTACCCTTTGCAGTCAGGTGGTCCATGATTTTTCTCCTTCCGTAACAATTCAGGTTGTCAGAGAAGTATGACGTAACTGACCTGCCGGGTCAAGATTTGTTAAGGGGGAAAAGTACCTCTCAAGAGATGCCATATGGCTGCTTGAACCACCTTATGAGGTACGTAAAGAGGGCGATCGCCCCGGCTACGATCCCGAAGAGCATAAGCCACTCTGCTGTTTTGGCCAGAAAGAAAGAGTTGAATATTCTGGAAATCAGCATGGTCAAGAACCCTAGGCCATAAAAGAAGACCTTCACCTTGCCCATCAGAATTTCCTTTGCTTTCAAGAGGAAAGCACCCCTATCGCGGGCCGGGCAGGCTGTTTTGATACCATCCTTTCCCCTTCCGGACATTCGATAAAAAAAGGAAAAAATCGGTATGAGCAGCAGATGCGATTCGACTAATACCATAAGGACAAGGTATGCGGGATCGATCGCCTTTCTCGTCAACAATAGATAAACGAGGGTGAATGCCAGGAACTTATCCGCAAGGGGATCGATGATCGCCCCCAGCCTCGTCTTCTTGGAAGCGGCCCGTGCCAATGCGCCGTCAAAGAAATCGGAAGCGGCGCCCAGGGCAGCCAGGATAAGGATATGAAGGTAGGATAGTTGTGCAGAAAGGAGGAGTAAAACGGCGCAGATCAAGAACCTGAAGCAGGTTATGTGATTTGGCTGAATAAGATCCTGCCTGGTCAAGAATGACACGGTGGATCTTTCAAATGCCATGTATCGCTTAATCGAGAGTATATAATCACTTTCATCGGCAGGCATGAATTCCGTCCAGCCTGCTGAGGCGAAGCGCTGGTGAAGTTTTGACATTTGCTTAGTCCGTAACCTTTAACGGGTTCAGATGTTCAGGGTTAAGATCTGTTTCAGAACGTGTATGATCATGCCAGGTGCACGTTCAGACGCACCAAAAATATTAGCATAGAAGAACAAAAATTGTGAGTAACCGTTCACGGGTTTAAAGATTTAGGGTTCACTGAAAATGTGAACTGTGAACGGTGAACCCTGAACCTGTGATCCATTGCCTTGTTTCTTGACATGATATAGGATAGTCAAATAGGGTCCTGTCTATCAGATCGTGTCTTTAACGGATCCGGGGTAATGGAGTAAAATGTAAGGGAGAAATATCGCTCGATGGACTACGAACCTATCAAGAAGATCGAGGCCAATAGGATGCCGGTAAGGCCAAATCTCATGGATTACGAAAGGTCAAGGGAGGAGTTCAGGTGGGAAGATATCAATAGTGAGCTTGATGGGTTTGACGACGGGGGGCTCAATATTGCCTACGAGTCATTGGACAGACACCTAGACACGCCTCTAAAAGACAGAACCGCCCTTTTCTGGGAGGGCAAAGATGGTGAAAGCGAGCAGTACACCTTCCATGACCTATACAGACTGACAAATCGTTTTGCGAATGCCCTGATAGGTCTGGGTATCCGGAAAGGGGACAGGATATTTACCTATGCCGATAGAATTCCGGAGGTATACATAGCTCTTTTGGGTGCCCTAAAGATGGGCGGAGTCATTGGGCCGCTTTTTTCCGCCTTTGGTCCCGACGCGGTAAAAGACAGGCTTGCGGACTGCGAAGCAAGGTTGCTCATAACAACCCCAAAACTCGCCACTTCAGTGCATGAAATTCTGGACGAACTTCCGGCCCTGGAAACAATCATTATCGTGAACAGGAGCAAAATTCCGTATGAGCTAAGGGAAAGGGAGGTAGGCTATGAAAGACTTATGGCCGAGGCCTCTGAGCAGTTTGAAATAGAAAGAACCGCAAGAGAAGATTACGCGATTATACATTACACCTCGGGCACTACGGGCAAGCCCAAGGGCGTTGTCCATGTTCATGAGGCTATTCTCGGGCATTTTGCCACGGCAAAGTACGTGCTGGATCTCCACCCGGATGACATATACTGGTGTACTGCCGATCCAGGGTGGGTGACAGGTTCTTCCTATGGCATATTCGGCCCATGGTCAAACGGGATAACCCAGGTGGTATACGAAGGCGGTTTTCGTGCGGGGAACTGGTATAATGTGATCCAGAAGTACGGGGTCACGGTCTGGTATACTGCACCGACTGCCATAAGGATGCTTATGAAGGCAGGAGACGAGGCGCCAGGGAAATACAACCTGGCCAGTCTCCGGTACATGTGCAGCGTCGGAGAGCCCCTCAATCCCGAGGCCGTGCTGTGGGGGAAAAAGGTGTTTGGCATTACCTTTCATGACAACTGGTGGCAGACAGAGACGGGATGTATCCAGATCGCCAACTTCCCAGTCCAGGACATCCGCCCCGGTTCCATGGGGAGGCCTTGCCCCGGTGTCACTGCAACTATTCTTGATGACAGCTGTGAAAAGGAACTTCCTCCGGGGCAGGAGGGGCACCTGGCCCTGAAGGCAGGGTGGCCGTCCATGTTCCGGACCTACTGGAACAAACACGAGCTTTATGATTCTAGATTTAAAGGCGAGTGGTATATCACGGGTGATAGGGCCAAAAGGGACATTGACGGCTATTTCTGGTTTGTCGGAAGGGCCGACGATGTCATTAACAGCGCAGGACACCTGATCGGCCCCTTCGAGGTGGAAAGTGCCCTACTGGAACATCCGGCGGTGGCAGAGGCTGGAGTGATAGGCGTTCCCGACCCGATCGCCATGGAAGTTGTAAAGGCCTTTGTATCCCTGAAGGACGGTTATGAACCGTCCAGAGAACTCAGGGCAGATATCAAGAGATTCGCAAGGAAAAAGCTGCACGCCGTGGCCTGTCCACGGGAGATAGAATTTTTGGGGGGACTTCCTAAGACCAGGAGCGGAAAGATAATGAGGAGGCTGCTGAAGGCAAGGGAACTCAACCTCCCCGAGGGCGATACCTCCACCTTGGAAGAATAGGGGTAAGCGTGCATGAAGAATGGCGAAGAAAGAATTGTCATCTCGCGTAAGGATCTGAATAATAAATAATCCACCGATTATACCAGTGAGAAATGAAAAGGTTCTACAAGGTAATAAGGATACGGGTAAGACGTAATGATGCCCGGGAGTTATTCCGGAAAACTGAAATTTGAATTGAAA
>JAZDES010000067.1:0-18329 GCA_043808585.1 Pseudomonadota bacterium
TGCTCGGTTACTCGCTTATTCACTCATTTGGCTCATGCGGCAAGCTTTTTTGCTCATTCCGACATGTCGCGCCAGGGCGGGCTTATTGCTAATGAATCAAATTGGTTAACTTAAATAAAACATATTCGCATCTTGCGGAGAAGTTACAAATTAAGATTCTAACTGTCTTTGCTGTTTGTCTTTGCCATATGCATGGAGCGCAACTCTCTCTTCAACACCTTCCCTGAGGGGTTGCGCGGGAGTTCGGAAATGAACTCAATCTCCTTTGGCACCTTGAACTTTGCCAGTTTCTTAGTACAGTGCTGGACGATCTCTTTCTCGGTTAGGGTTTCCCCTTCTTTTACAACCACGTAGGCCTTTGGGACCTCTAGCCACTTTGGATGGGGTATACCCACCACCGCCGCCTCCAAAACAGCGGGCAGTTCATAGAGGACCCGTTCCACCTCTGGGGACGCGATATTCTCCCCACCGCTGATGATCATGTCCTTTTTGCGGTCCATGATATAGAGGTATCCATCCTCATCCAAGGTACCAATATCTCCGGTATGAAACCAGCCTTTTCTGATGGCTTCGGCCGTGGCCGCAGGATTCTTCCAGTAGCCCTTGAATACCTTTGGTCCCCTCAGGCAGATTTCGCCCAACTCGTTGAGGGAAGCGTCATTTCCATTGTCATCCACAACACGAACCTGAAGATGGGGGACCGGTTTCCCGACCGAACCGATCTTGTCCAACATCCTGTCCTTTGCCAAGAAGGTGTCGCCAGATACAGTCTCGGTCAGGCCGTAGGCATCGGCGAACCAGGCATTCGGGAACTTTTCTTTGAACTGTTTGATCAGGGCCTGAGGCATCTTTTCGCCGCCGTCAATGATGAAGCGCACTGAAGAGACATCATATTGGTCAAACGAAGGCTCATTGAACAGCATAATGGTCATGGCCGGAGAAAGCCACAGATTCGTTACCTTTTCTTCATCAATGGCCTTGAGGACCCCTATGGTGTCGAATTTTTTCAGGATCACCAAACTACCACCCGAATAAAGGGTCCCCGTGGCCGGTAAATCCATGCCCCCTACATGGTATAACGGCCCGACCACCAGTGTTCGATCCGATTCGCTTATGCCGAACGTCAACATATGGCCGATATTCTTCCAGTAAACGTTGCCGTAGGTGAGCATCACCCCTTTGGGGTAAGCCGTGGTACCGGATGTATACATGAGTCGCTGCAAGTCGTCGAGGTCTACCTCTGTATGGGGTGGTCGGCCGCCCCGGTTCTTGGCAATAAGGGTCTCATAATCCAGCCAGCCTTCAGGGATCTCAGATCCCAGAAGGACGCCATGCTCCAAATTCGGGAGATTCTCCCGTATGGACGAAATTACGGGTACGAACTCCGCTTCAGTGATCAAGGCCTTGGCCTCTGAGTTTTCAAGAATGTACTGAAATTCCTCCCCTGCCAGCCGAAAATTCAGAGGCAGCCATACTGCACCAATCTGGTTCACGGCAAAGGTGATCTCCATGTATTCGCAACAATTGTAGAGGAGGACGGCGACGATGTCCCCCCTTTCAAGACCCAAGTCCTTCAGTCCCTGGGCAAGGCTGTTCACCCGTTCGTAAAGCCCCTTATAAGTCAGGCGCTTCCCAGTGCCAATAAGGCACTCCTTTTCCGGGTACCATTCGGCATTCCGTTTCAGTATCTCGCTCCAGTTCATGGGACAATCCACCTCCTTGCCGGGTTTTTCCCCGATCTCTGTAAAAGTGGTTAGACAGAGTAGGCTATTTGGGCAGCTGAATGAATCGCCTCGAAAAGTGTCTGGGGTTTCACAGCATCACCAATCACATGGACCTCACATTCAGGTCCAAGTTCCTTCGGTGCAATAGGGACACATCCTTTAAAGCCGGCTGCGATTACCACTGAATCGATCCCTCGAATGATCCTTTCACCTAAGGCATTCTCTATCCTGACATAGCCCTGGCCCACTTCTTTTACCTCTGTTGATGTCAGAACGAGTACCTGTTCACTGGTGCTTGTCAGACGATCCAGCAGATATCTCTTGAAAATGGCCTCAACCCGGGGATCGGACGCGATTTGAGGAAGTTTGTCAATGATGGTGACGGCCTTACCCTGTTCCCTCAGGTAGTCCGCCGTCTCCAGGCCGACAAGACCGCCTCCGATGACTACAACACTCTTGCCAACATCCGCTTGTCCCCTTAAGACCCGCTCCGCCAGATGGACATTGGGTCCGTCTAGTCCCGGAATATCCGGAAGAATCGGCTCTGATCCGGTTGCCAAAAGGACAACGTCCGGCTTTGTTCCCCTGATTTCCTCGAGTGTCGGCTGGGTTCCCAAAATGACCTTGACCCCAAGTCGCACGATTTCTCGCTCCAGAAATGCGATGATTCGCAGCAGGCGGCCCCTCTTGGGCGGGATGCTTGCCAGCCGCAGGTTGCCCCCGAGTTCCTGGGTCCGCTCGTAAAGCGTAACCGCATGCCCCCTTTGGGAACAAACGTATGCCGCCTCCATCCCCGAAATACCACCGCCGATGACGACCACTCGCTTTGGCTCTGATCTCTTGCCTTTTTTGGTCAGTTCCGTTTCTCTGCCTGTTTCGTAGTTTACCGCGCAATTGACCTTGGGTCGAATGGCCCTGTTTCGACAGTGATTGCAGTAAATGCACGGCCTGATTCTATCATGTTCTCCCCTCATCACCTTGGCCGGCCACTCAGGGTCGGCCAGGAGGGTCCTCCCGATGGCCACCATGTCGGCCATACCTTCCACCAGAATCCTATCGGCAAATGCGGCATCGTAGATTCCTCCCACAGCAAAGATCGGCAGGTTTACTGACTGCTTGATGCCGGCCGCCAGATGAACAAGACTCCCCTGCTCCATATCCATGGTGGGAACAACCCTGTAGGCGGTTTCATAGACTCCGCCGGATACGCTGATGGCATCCAGGCCGATGTTTTGGAGCCATCCGGCAAGAATAGTGGTGTCAGATAGGGTTAGGCCTCCGCGGACAAACTCATCGGCCGAAATACGGCACAGGACAGGGTAGTCTGCCCCCAGTCGTTTCTTAATCTTGGAGACAATATCAACCAAGATCCTGCTTCTGTTAAACAGGTCTCCCCCGTACGCGTCTTTCCGGCGGTTCGAATAGGCAGATAGAAACTGGTTTAGGAGATACCCATGGGCAGCATGGACCTCCACGCCGTCAAAACCGGCCTCTTTCGCCCTCTGAGCAGCATCTACAAATCGTTCAACAATCCCCGTAATCTCCTCTGTGGACAGTTCCCGGGGCATCTCTTGTATGACCGGACAGGGGATCGGAGATGGGGCAACCGGTTGCCCGCCACAGAGGGCAGAGCTCGCCTGTCTGCCACAGTGGATGAGCTGCAGCACGATCTTGGCGCCCGCTGATTTGACCGATTGCGTGAGTCGCGTCAACCCCGGTATATATTTATCATCCTCAATGGACATCTGCCCGATAAAGCCCTTTCCCCCCTTTTCCACATAACAAGATTCACAAACGATGAGACCCACCCCACCATTTGCCCGTCTCTGGTAAAAGTCGATGAGTGTCTGGTTTACACCCCCGTCATCGGAAGCATAACCGGTGGTCATGGGTGCCATGACGATCCTGTTCTTGATCTCGATCTCACCGATCTTGATGGGTGAAAAAAGTAACGAAAAAGATTCCATTAAACGATCCCTCCTTAATCAGCAGTGGATTTGGGCTCTAATCCCAGATTGGTCAATCGATACATAGAACATGGTTGCCTTGTTCATGTCAAGACCCAGGATGGGCATCTGGCTTTAATTGTTTTGCCTATTTTGTCATCTTATGGCTTTGCCTGGGCCCCAAGGGCAAGGCAAACGCCATCTTCTGCACGCTAGGTGGGAGTGAAAAGGGTTTGCAGCTTCTGATTTCGAAAGCATGATAAGAGACACTATGAATACCAAAAATAGTGTGAGCACTTGCTCAGTTTTTCCTTGACACAGACAAGCCAGCGCAGCTATAGAATGGTTGTTTCAGGGATTTTTCCCGTTTTACAAGTCTGAGGGCTGTGTGTCTCGAGGGGACGCTTTCCCAAGAACCTGGCACAGACCTTGAGATCCCAACCTTAGGAAGACGGCCCGGTGGCTTCGTTCACTCACTTTTATGGTTCGCCCAGCAGCAAGGGATAGGAGGTTAACACCATGGAACTAAAGGGCAAGGTCGCAGTAGTTACCGGTGGCGGCATGGGGATTGGTCAAGCCATTGCCTTGGCATTGGCCGAAGAAGGGGCGAGGGTGGCGATTTGGGACATAAACATTCAGGCAGCCAAGGAAGCAGCCCCTGAGATAGAGGGCAAAGGCCAGGAGGTCTTAGTGTGCGAAGCAGATGTCTCAAAGGTCTCGGCAGTTGATATGGCCACAGATCAGACCCTGGAGAGGTTTGGGCACATCGACATCCTAATCAACAACGCCGGTATATCACACCCTGCTCTGTCAATCCTGGACCTGGACCTGGAGTTTTTAGACAAGGTATATGATGTAGATTTCAAGGGCGTTTATCTCTGTTCGCGACGGATTGGAAAGGAGATGGTAAGACAACAATCTGGAGTTATCGTCAACATCGCCTCAGTGGTGGGCCTCACACCTGTGCCCCTGGTAGTATATGGCCCGGTGAAGAGTGCAGTAATAATGCTCACCCAGATCCTGGCACGGGAATGGGCCCAGAAGGGCATCAGGGTGAACGCTATTGCGCCTGGTTACATTCTGACACCACTCCTCCAAGGGATGTTCGATAAAGGCCTGCGAAACCCTGATACCATAATGGGTCTCATCCCGATGAAGAAGTTCATCATGCCGTCAGATATCGCTGATGCGGCCGTTTTTTTGTGCTCAGAAAAGTCCAAATTCATCACTGGTGTAACGCTCCCGGTGGACGCAGGATTTTCCTGCGAGGGAGGCTGGAGGGCTTACGGGCATGAGTGATCGTGGGCCATGGGACGGAGAGTAAGGTGAGAAGGAAAGGAGGTTGTAAATCGGCAGAAGGGGAGTTTAGGAGTGGGAACAATTCAAGAAATGTTTTTTGCATCAGAAAGGAGGTTGCCATGAATGTAATTATTCTAAAGAGTAGATTGAAAGTCAACCGATTCATCATTTTGACAATGGTTGCCCTGGTATGTTCATTCATGATTTTCAGCGGGCCGGTTTGTGCCCAGGAGCCTATTAAGATAGGCTTTGTCTCTATCATGTCGGGCCGAGTGGCCATGCTCGGTGAAGAGGGCTCCAAGGGGGCTCAACTGGCCATCGATGAAATCAACGGCAAGGGAGGAGTCATTGGAAGAAAGTTTGAACTCCTCACCCGTGATTCAGCAGGCAAGATTGAAGAGGCGGTCCGGATCGCCCGGGATTATGTGGTAAGGGATAAGGTGGACTTTATTATGGATGGCAGCAGCAGCCGGGAGTCTTTTGCCGTGAAAGAGGTCTCAAGAGATCTAAAAAAGCTTACCATGATCACGGCCAGCGAGACCACATCCAACACGGCCGACCCTAAGATTAGGACTCCATACAGCTTCAGGACTGCTCGGGTAGCAATCCATGACTGTATAGTAGGTGGGTATTTCGGTGGAAAAGTATCCAGGGCATTAGGACTCAATAAGTGGTATTCCATTTCCCCAGACTACGCCTATGGCCACGATAATACCGATCTCTTTTTCGAGTATCTCAAGAAGAACTACCCGGATATGAAGGTCATAGGACAGCAGTGGCCCAAGCTTTTTGAACCCGATTACACGGCCCATATCACCAAGATCATGAAAGACAAGCCGGATGCCGTTTATTCCTGTCTCTGGGGTGGAGATACGACGGCCTTCCTGGAGCAGGCCAGTCTGTATGGTCTTTTTAAACGAGTCAAATTCTTTGGTATCAACATTGCGGACCCGCTGGTCTTAGGGGCCCTCAAGAAAGGGGTGCCGGCTGGGATGTATACAGGGAGCCGTTATAACCCGACCATGCCCGATACCCCGGCCAACAGTGCCTTCGCCGAAAATTTCAAGAAGAAATACGGCACCTATCCATCAAACTGGTCGTGGCAGGCCTACACTGCGGTCCTATTCCTGGAGGCGGCTATTAAGAAAGTCGGCAGCACAGACAACGAGAAGGTCATCAAGGCCCTGGAAGGGCTCACCATCACGGCACCCTGTGCCCAGGATGGCGACACTGTGACCATGAGGGCGAATGATCATCAAATGATTTACTATACCATTGGCTGGGCCAAGACCATTTCTGAGCCACCTTATGTTACTGACAGGACCTACATGCCCTGGAAAGAAATCCTTGAAGAGGAGGCAGCGTACTTAAAGAAGATGGGTTGGAACTAGTAGAAATGGTGCTTCAGAAGACATCTTCTGAAGCACTAACCTGAAAAGAGGAGGGAGTCGATTGGATCTCTTGAGTCTGATTGAATGCCTTGCTGATCCTGGATGCCTGATTAACCAGACAGCGAGCGCCTTGATCTTTGCCATGCTCCTTTTTCTCATCGCCTCGGGGCTTTCTCTTATTTTCGGGGTCTTAGGGGTCATGAATTTTGCCCACGGATCGTTATATATGCTTGGCGCCTACCTGGCCTACACGGTCTATGCAGGGACTTCGAGTTTCTCTTTGGCCATAGTGTTTGGCTGCATGGCAGTGGGTGTCTTCGGGATATTCTTCGAAAGGGTTTTCCTCAAACCTATCTACAGGGAACATATCCTATATCAACTACTACTTACCTATGCCTTTATCCTTGTGCTGGACGACGTGGCAAAACTGGTTTGGGGCTATGAATTCATAACAATGGGGGCCCCGGATGCCTTCCAGCGTCCTCCGGTTGAACTGGCAGGCAGTTTTATTCCCAGCTATTACATCTTTGTCATCATCATGGGGATCATCGTTGCCTTGTTGTTGTGGATGTTCCTTTGGAAGACGAGGTACGGGAAGCTTATCCGTGCAACCGCCCACAGCAGTGAGATGGTGATGGCCCTTGGGAAAAATACCACACTGATCTATGCAGGGGTATTCGGCATTGGCGCCATGCTGGCGGGTCTGGGCGGGGCGCTCGCTGCTCCAATCCGTTCTATTTTCCCGGGGATGGGATCAAATGTAGTGGTGGATTGCTTTATTGTGGTCGTAGTAGGAGGGATGGGGAGCATTCCAGGGGCCTTTCTTGCCGCCATCTTGATCGGTTTCATGAGGGCATTCGGCATAATCGGGTTTCCTTTAGTTGAAGAGGCCCTTATCTTTATCCTGATGGCGGTTGTTCTGATAGTTCGTCCACAAGGGTTCTTTGGCAGGGCGGAATTGTAGGAGAAGATGACAAGATGAAACGGACGTTTATGTGGGGAGTCATTTTTGCGGCCGGTCTAATAATATTATCTATTGTGTACCCGTCCAAGTTCTTGATCAATCTCTTTACACAAATCCTCATTATGGGTCTCTTTGCCACAAGTCTAAACCTCCTCGTTGGATATACGGGAATGGTGTCCTTTGGGCATGCAGCTTTTTTTGGGGTAGGGGCCTATACTGCAGGCATTATCCTTCAGAAATACTCCTCGTCCGTATTGTTTGCATTCAGTACGACCATCGTCTTTTCCGCCATTGCAGCCCTGATTATCGGCTCTTTCTGCATTAGGCTGGGAAGCATATACTTTGCAATGCTTACCCTGGCCTTTAATCAGATCATCTATATTATTGTTATCCGGTGGACCAACATGACCGGGGGGGATCAGGGCCTAATTGGTGGAATACCCTTGCCAGCCTTTCTATCAAGCCCGAGGGCCTACTTCATCTTTACGGTTATCGTGGTGGCGGCCAGCCTGGTCGTTTGCAAACTGGTGGTCGATTCTCCCTTTGGGGCTATTTTGAAGGTAATTCGTGAAAACGCGGATCGGGCCTACTCTCTTGGCATACGGGTCAAGAGCTATCAGCTTATTGTCTTCGTCATGGCCGGGATCTTCGGAGGGATTTCCGGGGCGCTCATGTCATTATTCATCAGTGGGGCCTATCCCGATTTTTCCTATTGGGCCAAGTCAGCAGAACCCATCTTTATGGTCATCGTAGGGGGGATGAACTCCTTCTTGGGCCCTTTGATCGGGGCAGCTATTTTTACAGCACTTATTGCCTATTCAACGATGTTTACCAACCTGTGGGGCTTTATTATCGGAGGTGTCTTAATCTTAATAATACTTCTGGTTCGAAAAGGACTGGTAGACTATGTGATGGAACTAGTGGCGAAAAGATCTGTTGGCAGTCCCAAGAGGCTCTTGAGTCCTAGAGAGACCGGTTAGCAAAGGATAGTGCAGACAGGTCAACAGCAGATATTCAGGGCAGGTGTAATCAATGAATATTCTGGAAGTTCAGAACTTAAATAAGTCTTTTGGCGGATTACGGGCCATCAATGATCTGAGCCTGAGTTTTGAGGAAGGAGAGATGAGTTCCATCATAGGGCCTAACGGCGCCGGGAAAACGACCTTCTTCAACCTGTTGACAGGGTACCTGCGGCTCGACAGCGGGAGAATCCTGTTCAAGGATCAGGATATCTCCAGGCTACCCCACTATAAGATCGGTCGCATGGGTATAAACAGATCCTTCCAGATCAGTCATGTCTGTCCCTCACTCACTGTTTTTGACAATATAAGAGCCTCGATCCTGTCCAAGAGAAAAAAGACATTCAAGCTCTTCACCAATGTCAACGGGATGAACGATATCGAGGAAGAAGTGATGAGCGTTCTGGAAGACATCAATCTGAAGGATGTGGCCAACACGCCTGCAAACAAACTGCCCCACGGTGCCCTCAAGGGCCTGGATATCGGGATGGCCCTGGCCATGGATCCCCAGATTGCCCTTTTGGATGAACCAACAGCCGGTATGCCGTCGGGAGATCGAATGAGGATCATGCATCTCATTCAGAGATTATGGAAGAAAAAGGGGTTGACCGTCATCTTTGTTGAACATGATATGGACGTGGTTTTTTCCTTCTCCCAAAAGATAAGGGTCTTGAATTACGGGAGCCTTATAGCGGACGGGACCCCTGAAGAGGTATCGCAGGATCCTGTTGCTATTGAGGCCTACCTCGGCGAAGAGGAATAGAATAGGGGGTGATAATGCTTGAGGTCAAAGATATCAGCACCTTTTACGGCTCGAGTCAAATCCTCTTCGGTGTTTCCCTTGATGTATCCTTGGGGGAAGTTGTAGGCCTATTGGGAAGAAACGGGGCGGGAAAGACTACCACCCTGAAGAGCATAATGGGTTTGACCCGCCCTAAGCGGGGAAAGATAACATACAAGGGAGAGGATATCTTAGGGGTACCGACTTACAAGATTGCCAAGATGGGGATCGGCTATGTCCCTGAAAACCGCATCATCTTCCCGGATCTTTCTGTACTGGACAACTTGAATCTGGCCTCAAAGACCGTTTCAGGAAGCGAAAACGGATGGAATGTTGAGAGAGTATTCAGATTGTTCCCAGTGCTAAAGGCACGGGCGCACCAAAAGGGTGGGACCTTAAGTGGCGGAGAGCAGCAAATCCTTACCATAGCAAGGACTCTCATGGGCAACCCGGAATTGATCCTGGTGGATGAGCCGACTGAAGGCCTTGCCCCATTGCTGGTCAATGAGGTGAGGAAGTTGATTCTTGCCATAGCAGAAACGGGGACGACGATCCTGTTGTCCGAACAGAACATAAAATTCTCTCTTAGGAGCTCAAAAAGGGTCTATATCATCGAAAAAGGGGAGATTCAGTACAAAGGTAGTGTTGAAAGCCTTAGAGAAAATGAATCGATCATGAAGAAATATCTGGCGGTATAGAAATATGATTGCCCCAATAAGCGGACCAATTGACTTGACCGACAAGATAGCCGTTGTCACCGGTGCCTCCAGAGGTATTGGCAGGGCTGCGTGCCGTGCCCTTTCCAGGGAGGGCGCTCACGTAGCGGCCCTTGACGTCCTATCCACTGATGACACCATATCTGAAATCAAGGGGCAAGGAAAAAAGGCCATGGGGCTTTTCTGTGACGTTCTCTACAAGGAACAGGTGAGAAAGGCCGTAGAACAAGTGGTTGATCTCTGGGGACGTATTGACATCCTCGTAAATAATGCGGGAATCCTAGGAAATTCCCAGAGGCCATTTGAAGAAATTACCATAGAGGAGTGGGATCATTTGCTGGAAACAAACCTGAGAGGCACCTTTTTGATGACCCAGGCAGTCTGGCCTTACATGAGAGCCCAGGGGGGCGGGAAGATCGTATGCATGGGCTCCATCGCTGGCCGAATAGGGGGTCTCTTGGCCGGCCCTCATTACTGTGCCTCCAAAGGAGGCATCCACACATTTGTGAAATGGGCAGCGAAAAATGGGATCCGATCAGGCATTTATGTAAACGGTATCGCGCCGGGGCCTATAGCAACCCCTATGACCGCAGATGAGCCCTATAAAGACGAAATGGTTCCCCTCGGCCGTTTGGGTCAACCGGAAGATATTGCCGAAGTCGTGGTCTTTTTGGCCTCCCAGGCCTCGAATTTCATTACGGGAAACATCATCGATGTGAACGGAGGGGTCTTAATGGTGTGATTTGAACCTCCCCTCCTTTGCGAGCGCGATAAAATGCGCAACATCGATCTCTTTGGGACACACAAAAGAACATGCCTTGGAGGTATGACACCGATAGACCCCCTGTTCACTGTAAAGCAGTTTTAACCGCTCCTCTTTCGCCTGCTCACGGGGGTCCATCAGTCGGACCACACTGGCCATGACCGCATTGGGACCCAGAAAACCCTTGTGGCCGCTGATACATGCCGTGGCACAGCAGAAACAGTTGATACAGCGGGTGGCATCCACATAGCGGTCCAACTCCCGGGGGGGAATTTGGTACTCATTTCCTTTGTCGAGGTTCTCGGCAGGTGCGATCACATAAGGTTTGGCCTTGTGCACCCGTTCATAGGCCTGTTCCAGATCCACGATCAGGTCTCGAACAACGGGGGCTACGGTGATGGGTTCAATCACAAAAACGGTGGTACCGAATTGGGCTATGGCATTTTCAACTAAAAGCGCGCAGGCAAGCAAGGGTTTACCATTGACCTTAACGGCACACGTCCCGCACTGGGCATGCTCGCAGGACGAGTTCCATGCCAGGGTGGGATCCAGTTCATTGTTAATTTTCCTGAATAGATCGGTGAATCTCAAGATCCTGCCGGCATCCAGCTCATATTCCTGTATCCACGATTTCTTTGTATCCGGATCATACCGCCTGATCTTCAAGGTCACCTTGTAGTTTGTCCCCATGTCCATCCCCCCATCAGTACACAGTATACTCTTGCGTGGCTAATATTTCCTCTCGATCATTCCGAATCTCTCGTAATGTTCACCCGTAGCTTCATAGATACTCATGTCTATGGGACGTTGTCCCAATATCACATCATCAAACTCTTGGGTGGATGCCAGGGTGTGATAGTTGAACTGATCTCTTCTCTCAGGAAAATCTTCGCGAAAATGCCCGCCCCTCGACTCCCTCCTCTCCAAGGCCCCTCGGGCGGTGACCATGGAGACCGCCAGGAGGTTATTCAACTCCCAGCGCTGGATGAGATCCGGATTCATGGTAAGACTCCTGCTCGCCAGGGCTACCCGGTCAGCCCGCTCTTTCAGATCCTTCAACGCCTCTATGGCCTGGCTGATACCCGCCTTTGTGCGAAAGACACCCACCTTTTCTGTCATGAGCATCCGCATCTCCTCCCGAATCTGGCCCAGATTGCCCTTGCCTCCCTGTTCCATGAATCGTGAAAACAGAGAAAAGGTCTTCTTGCCTGCGTTTGATGGCAATTCAACCTGTCTACCGTCCAGGCAACCCATCACCCTCTCTCCCGCGATCTTCCCCATGGTCACCAATTCCAGGAGAGAGTTGGTACCCAGACGGTTATAACCATGGAAACTTGCAGCCGCACATTCCCCTACTGCAAACAGGCCCCGAATCGGGTTCCCCGGGCCCTTCTCCACCTCCCCGAACTCATTGGTGGGAATTCCCCCCATCTGGTAGTGGTTGCTGGGCCGGACCGGGCATAGGTCTTTCTTGGGGTCGAGATTGACGAATTTTTTGAAAAAACTTGAAACCTCCGGTATCTGAACGTCGTGAATGTAATCCGAGAGGTGCCGCAGGTCGATCCACACATGCTGGATGTTGTGGTCAGGATTCAGGATCCCTCTCCCTTCACGAATTTCCGTCTCAATTGCCCTTGCCACGAGGTCGCGAGGCGCCAGTTCTCTCATCTTGGGGGCATATCGCTCCATAAAGGGTTCCAGGTCCTTGTTACGCAGGATACCCCCCACGGATCGCAAGGTCTCGCTCGCCAGGATACCGGGGCCGACAATCCCGGTAGGATGGAACTGTATGGCCTCGGGATCCATGATGGGAAGACCCGCCTGGAGGGTGATCGCAAGACCGTCTCCGGTATTCTGGCGGCAATTTGTGGTCACCTTGAAGATCTGACCATTGCCTCCCGTGGCCAGGATCGTTGCCTTTGCCAGGACAGAAATAAATTCTCCCTCCTTCTCCCTGAAGATGACGGCCCCCGCGCACCGATCGCCTGCAAACAAAAGCTCGGTGGCAATGGCCTGATTGATGAAGGTGGTGCCCCCTTTCAGGGCCTCTCCCCAGACATTGTCCATAATCCCCTTGCCGGTGCGGTCTGCCTCAAATATGCACCGGAATGCCGAGGTCTCCCCAAAGTTCAGCGTATGCCCGCCAAAGGTCCGCTTGCTGAGCCTGCCGTTCTCATTTCGGCTCATATGCATGCCGTGGTTCTCCATCCAGACGGCCTGCTCCCAACCCGCCTCAACAATCTTTTTGATGACATTCTGGTCCGCACTGCAATCAGAGCCCTTCCAGGTATCGAACATGTGATAAATTGGCTTATCCACCGGATCACTAGGATCTACAGCCGCCATCCCACCCTGGGCGGTCTGGGTATGGGATTTCTGGGGACTTGCCACCTTGGTGACGGCAACGATATTCGTCCCCGGTCTCTTTTCCACGATCTCTGCTGCACATCGAAGACCCGCGCCACCGGCTCCGATAATCAGCACGTCGCATCGTATCGTAGAGGATATGCTGAGCTTTTTTGCCATAAGAAATTCTCCCTGAGACTTGGTGTCCTGGCAGGGGGACACCTCTTTTGTCAAACTGTGAGCGTCAACTTGATGCCAATCCAGGCAAAGATAAGGGTGACCAATGCAACTGCAACAACCATTCCGGCCTTCAAAATTCGAGAGGAGGTGTACTCACCGATTATCGAAAACAGCCCATAACCACCGTGGTAGAGGGCGGCCGTGACCAAGGCCAAATCAACGGCCTTAATAAAGACGCTTTGCATCCTTCTGAGTACCATGCTCGCCTCCATTCCCACTGAGGGGCTGAGGTGCATAAACACGAGATGCGCCGGTATCATGACCACCAGGAAAGCCCCGCTAATCCTTTGAATCTTCCAGAAAATCGAGTGATCACTCCGCCAGATCCGCTGGGCTACCCCATATCCGATCAGAAGCCCTGTCACAACGGTCAGTACCCAGAAGAGAAAGGGGGACACGCTCTGGTTCCCCAACAGCATAAAGAGTCCCAGGAGCCCTACGTAGATTACGGACAGTCCAAGTATCCACCGGATCATGGTATCATCGTTCCTTTTCCCGTAGATCTCGTACAGGATGAGTCTTCCCCCATTCAGGGCATGGAAAATAACAGGAATGGAGAGCACCCATTGAAGAAAGGCGAAAATCACCCATCTGAATACCTTCATGTTTTCGTCATAATCACTCGGTGTATGCAGGAAAGATAGGACATAGATATGGGCCCAGAGATAGATCACCAATAAGAGACCCGCAATCCGGTTGCACCAGCTGATGATGAAGTGCCAACCCCGGGTCCTTGCAAAAATAGACAGGTACGGAAGCCCTTCCAGTCGCTTGAGAATCGGTGACTCCGGCCTTGTTTTCACCATGTTTGTGCTCATAGATGTTTCCCCCCAATCAAGTTCCAGTGATCCTGGCCAGATTCAGAACCCGTTTATGCCTCCATCTTCAGCTCTTTCTCGATACGTTCCAGGAATGTCCTCATGAATTCCACCCTTGACCGTCCCATTTCTCCGGCCTTCTCTGTGTGAAACGTTCCTTCCACCTTGGCCAGGACTGAGCGAAGGTATGCGGGAAAACCGCTGACCTTTCCATCAAAAGATCCATCATTCAGCCCGCGTATCACGGCACGGATTATTCCGATTGCCCCGATATATTCCAGGGCATCGGCATCTTGACCCACCTCGGCCTCGGTGGTCTCCGGGACGGGTGCTCCGCCATAACGGCTATGGGCCTCCAGAACGTGCAGTGCCGCATCGATTTTGTCCTCAGGGAACCCCACCTTTTTCAGTATCTCGGTTGCCCTGGTACGTCCGACCGCGAAATGCCACTTCCTGTCGATGACTACACCCACATCGTGAAGAAGCGCACCGGCCACCAGGACTTCCATGTCCGCACCTGCGTCAGGCCCCAGTTCTTGGCACCAAGAGGTCATTCTCTCAATATGATCCGTGCTGGCAACCGGCTCTTCTGCCAGGTCGGATTTGGCATAACTCCATATCTTTTCTTGAATCTCCGATAGCTCCATATCCAGAAATCCTCCTTTCCTATCCCCCTGCCACGGGTGGGATGATGGCCACCACATCACCTTCCCTCAACCGGGTATCCAAACGCCCTGGAAGGAATTTGTAATGGCGGGAATTCACCAGGATCTGATAGAGATCTCTTACCTCCATGGTCTCGGGATCAAAGATGAGGCTACTGAAATGCTTCCCGTATTCATCCCCCAGCCTGTTTAAGACACCTCTGAGGGTAGGGCTTTCCATATCCATTTCCACAAATGGTCTATCGCCCATTGCCTTCTTTACGGTGAGCAATCCTTTTACCTTGATCTTCATCCGCGGCGCTCAATTCCCTTGGCCTCAGCGTTAATTGGGCTTATGGGGCTTCTCCGTGGCTTCATCAAAAGGATTTTTCGAAGATCTCTTCAATATCCTCAAGGTTCAGGGTCCTTGGGGTATTGCCCAGGAGGCGTTGTTCTCCATGGGCCGCCTTTGCCCATTGCCCTATCTTGGTCTGATCTCCCTCCACTTCGGAAAGTGTAGTCGGCATCTTGACCGATCTTGCCAGTGTTGTCATCCCTTCAACGGCCGCATCTGCTGCCTCCCAGGGAGAGAGGCCTTCCACATCAATGGCCATAGCCTCAGCTATTTTCCTGAATTTTGGCAGACATGAAATGGAGATGGAACGCATGGTTTCGGCGAAGATGACGATCAGGGCCAGACCGTGCGAAAGGTGGTACTCCGCCCCTATTGGATAGGCCAGGGCGTGTACGGCACCCACTCCTGCGTTATTCAAAGAGATTCCCGCCATTAGGCTTCCCAAGGCCATATTGTAACGGGCAGTCATATCGTTGCCGTTTGCAAAGGCGGGCCCCAGATTTTCAGCAATCAATTTCGTGGCCTCAAGAGCGATCGTGTCTGTCAGGGGACTGGCATTGACGGCTACGTAAGACTCCACCGCGTGGATGAAGGCGTCAATGCCGGTTGCCGCGGTAACCGGTTGTGGCATACTCCGGGTCAGGTTGGGGTCTACAATAGCAACATCGGCCAGGATATTTTGTGCGCTCACCACGCGCTTGAGGTTTACCGCTGTGTCAGTGAATACGGCCATCCGCGTTACCTCTGATCCCGTACCAGATGTGGTGGTGACCATAATGGTAGGCAGGCCCCTTTTTGGCACATTGTCCACCCCGAAGAAATCCTGGATATTCCCCTTGTTCGTCATCATTGCAGAAACCAATTTCGTTGTATCCATAGAACTGCCACCGCCTACCGCCACAAAGACGTCAAACTTGCCTTGTTTGGCCATCTTTGAGGCCTCCATCAGGTTGGCGATGGAAGGCTCCGGCTCAACCTGATCAAAGACATCGTAGTCCAGGCCTTCTCCTCTGAGTGATTCGTATACCGGATCGAGGAGGCCCGCTTTCCCCACCCCAGGATCGGTGAGGACCATAACCTTGCCACCCCCCAACCGTTTGGCCTCTGCTCCTACCTGGCGTACCGTGTCGAATCCGAAGAGTATCCAGTCAGGCGTTCTCACTCTAAATGATCGCAACATTTCCTTTTCCCCCTTTCCTTGACAAGTTAACTAAGGCTTACCGGGTCATATCAATTCCCAGTGATTCAATTGTTTCCGGGGTAGGAATCCCGTTTTGATCCCACCCACGCGCTTGATAATATTCATCCAACATGGTTGCCAAGTCGGGCGTGTGCCCCTTGGTGCCTCCTTCCGGGAGTGACTCCTTCAGGATTCGTTCCGGCAGGGTATCGTCCTTTCGGCTGATACCAATCTTGTTAAGAATAACTCGCTTCAAATTAAAGGCCCTTTCTCCCACACGGAGGAGCTCTTCAAAGCTCATATCCCAGCCACTTGCCAAACGCATCATATCGACAAAATTGGGTCCTCTGAGACCCCCATATAACGCAAACTTGCAGACAACCAAACACTCTAACATCTCGCAATAGTCCTGGAAGACCTTGGTCCAGGCCCCTTTCCCCTCACTGGAGAATCGATCCAATTGCTCATTATACCCTAAGTCCGAAAAGGTCACCCCCCGCTCCAGCCAGTAGGTAGGGGCTGCAATATGGCAGCCTCCGCGGGGCGCGGTAGCGTAAGCTACAGCCCAGCTGCTAAAGGCACGCGGGTCGTGGAATGGTAACTCCAGGGCCTTTACGTCCATAGAAAACCTCTCCGATCCCCCACCAATTCTTTCTGCAGCCTTCCGAGATCCATCCGCCAACAGGGCCCCCACTCCCTCACGTTCTCCGATCTTTCTAACCAGCTCCACTATTGCTTTGTGGTTACCCCATGTTAGTTCCAACCCATCAGTGGCTGATTTCCCCAGGGTCCCCTTTTCGTAAGCCTCGAACGCGAGGCCTATCGTAGCACTCGTTGATATGGTGTCTATACCGTAACGGTTGCATAGATCATTTGCCCTGGCAACCGAGTCCAGGTTGTCATTTAGTAACAGTGGCCCGAAGCCGGCGGCGGTCTCATACTCCGGACCCTTGCCAGAGAATGCATAGGGGCCTTCCCTCACTTCAACGACTCGGCCGCACCCTATGGGACAACCCCTGCACGCGTAAGTTCCCGTTAGTATTGTCTCTGCCACTGTCTGCCCTGAGACCTTCTCGGCCCCTTCCTCCCAGGCCCCCTCGGTCCAGTTCTTGACGGGGACATCCCCCATCTCGTGGAAGGCCATCATTCCACCATTTGTTCCGTAATTGTGCAGGGCCTCCCGGGCCGGGGCAGCCATAACAATATCGACCAGTTCCCTGGACAGGTTCTTGAATCCCTGCCTGTCAGCCATATGGAATTTCCCGGTCCCCCGGACCACGATGGCCTTCAGATTTTTTGCCCCCATCACAGCCCCAAGCCCGGTCCGGGCCGCAGCCCGCCCATGATCATTAATAATACAAGCGACCAGAGATCCTTTCTCACCGGCAGGACCGATGGATAGGGCACGGGGTTTCCCTTTATGTAGCTCCTGCAGGATCTCTTCGGTCTCATACGTGTCCTTTCCCCACAGATTCCGGCCATCGTTAATGCCTACCGCTTGGTCTTCGATTGACAGATAAACCGGGCTGTCCGCCGCCCCTTCCACAATAACGGCATCCCATCCGGCAAACCGAAGCTCCGGGCCCCAGAATCCACTCGCATGTGCTTCGCCCAGGAGACCGGTTAGAGGAGACTTTGCACCCACAACGTATCGTGAACAAAACGGGGCAGGGGCCCCTGTCAACGGACCGAGGGCAAAGACAAGGCGATTTGCCTTTGACAAGGGATCGATGCTCCAGTCGAGGTCTGCCAGAAGGGCTGCACAGAGCCCGCTGCCCCCGAGGTATTTCCGGGCCATCCCCATATCGGTATCCAATATCTCCACATGACGCTCAGTCAGGTCGATCCTCAACATCTTTCCAGAATATCCTGACATCTTCTCCTCCTCGAGTCAAAAAATGGATTGCCTGCGTCTTTAACTTACTAAGGTTCAGGCAGGGCTTCGCGATCTTTTCATGAGAGAAATCAAAGCACAACGCATGCTTGCCGGAAGTATGGAGGGACTGTTTGCTGCTGCCGATGGTCGAGAGAGAACATTATTGAACACTCCTTTCTCTTGTCAAGAAAAAAGGGTAACACTTTAGCGTTTTGAAAGAAAGGCAGAGGACCGTGAGGGTCTTTTCCTCTCCCCTGCCTGGCAGAA
>JAZDES010000068.1:0-8928 GCA_043808585.1 Pseudomonadota bacterium
CTGCACATAATCAAAGCGGGAACTCTGCCGATTTTATCGGAGAGTGCACCGATACTCACCCTGCCGACAACCGTACCTGCTCCCAGAAATGATAGACCCAGAGCTCCTTGGGCAATCGAGATGCCTACTGTCCGGCCATAAGGCACGATGTGCACCAACACCATCTGTTCCGCAGCAAAGCAGAAAAGAAAGGTCAGATACAGCAACCAGAAGGCCTTTGTTCCAAGGCTCTCCATGATCGAAAAATCGTTTGTGCCGCCGCTGGAGGTATGCGTGGAGTTATGGGTCTTATCAGATTCTCCGAGAGGCCTTAGGCCCATATCTTCAGGCCGTCGCCTTATGAAGATCCCTGCGAACATATTAACGGCAAAAAATATAATACCGAGCACTATAAATGCCGCCTTCCACCCGTAAAGGTGAATAACTTGTGCAGTAGCTGGAGGGACAATCAATAAACCGACTCCCAGGCCGCACATGGCAATTCCTATTGCCAGGCCCCTCCTCCGGATGAACCACCTGCTCAGGGTGGAGGTAGGCGCCACCCACACGGCACCATGACCGATGGCGGCTATAACGCCAAAAAAGAGGTACAGATGCCAGACCGACGTGGCCAAACTGCAGAGTGAAATGCCGCATCCGATGAGAAGGGCTGCCACCCATAGTGATTTTCTCGGGCCGTACCTATCCGTAAACCAGCCCCAGGGTATGGCGCAAGTACAGTAGACTGCCAGCTCTATGGTATAGGCTGCGGATATTGCAGCCCTTGAGGACTGCAACGTCGCTTCCAAGGTCTCAAGGAAGACCCCATATGAGTAAAACAGCCCGTACGTTGTGATTGACATGAAGGCAAGAAATACGTTAACCCATCCGTAGAAGAACTTTGGCCTTTCGATCAAGTTAATTCTCCAGTGCACCAAAAGATGGGTGTCAAATTTAACAAATCAGGAAGGAGAAAGCTATGTCTGATTTATCTCTGGTCATCGGTAATAAAAACTATTCGTCATGGTCGCTAAGACCGTGGTTCTTGATGAAGTATTTTGAAATCCCTTTTTCTGAAATTCGCGTACCTTTGTCTCAGGAGACGACTGAGAAGGCCTTAAGGCCCCTTTCACCGACGCTCAAAGTCCCGGTCCTAATTCATAGGGATCTAAAGATATGGGATTCTCTGGCGATCTGTGAGTACATTTCCGAAAATTTCCTCTCTGGGAAGGGCTGGCCCCGGCAGATAGAGGCCCGAGCCATTGCAAGATCCATCAGTGCGGAGATGCATTCAGGCTTTTTTGATATAAGAAACCAACTGCCAATGAATTGCCGCAAACGATTTGATGGGTTTAAGATCTCCCCGGAAGCCAGATCAGAAATCAACAGGGTAGAAGAAATATGGAGTCAGTGTAGAGAAAGACATGGCACTTCAGGCCCGTGGCTATTTGGCAAATTTACAATAGCAGATTGTATGTTTGCCCCGGTCGCACTCCGCTTCATAACCTATGGAGTCGAGCTCAATGATTTCTCCTCACAATATATTAATAGGGTTCAGGAGCATCCAGCTATTGTGGATTGGATAGGAGCCGCCAGGTTAGAAACAGAAATTATACAAGAATTTGAATCAGATTGTAAACTTCCTGAAGTGCCATGACGGTGCCACAATATGATAGGTCTCGTTTGTTATTGACACACCACAGTCAGTTCCTATATTTCTACACTGCATTTTGGGGATTCTTTCAAGCACAAGCTGTCGGGTTCAATACCCGAGGAAGGCTTCCCTATGGCGCAAGATATACGGTAGACCCTATCAACATAAACCAATTTTTCCAGCTAAGGCGACTTTACCGCTGGCTGAAGCATCAGGATTGATTAAGGAGGCCTATGTCTGAGATCGAAACCTTGGAGATTTTTTCCGATTACATCTGACCTTGGTGTTATTTCATTACCGGGCGTATTGATCGATTGCGGAAAAACTATCAGATTGAAATTCAATGGACTGCATTTCCACTCCATCCGGATACACCGGAAGAGGGGCTATCACTTGAAAGGCTTTTCCAGGGGCGCATGGTAAACATCCCCGAGCTGAAGGCCAGGCTTAAAAGGGTGGCGGAATCAGAGGGATTGCCCCTTGGAGATCGCAAAATGACATACAACAGCCGCCTCGCCCAGGAACTGGCGAAATGGGCCGAGTGGCAGGGCATGGGTGAGCCATTTCATATGGCCGCCTTTCACGCATACTTCGTGGACGGAACAAATATCGCCAAGATCCCCAACCTGGTGAATATCGCCATGTCACTGGGCCTTCCGGCAAAGGAGGCCCAGGAGGTGCTCGAAACCAGGGCCTTCAGATCAGCCGTTGACTCTGACTGGGCACGCTCCAGGGAAAATGGGATAACCGCGGTGCCGACCTTTATGATGCGCGGCATGTCGGTTGTAGGTGCCCAGCCCTACGAGGTCCTAGAACGGTTTATGGAGACAAACGGCGTGCCTAGACAAAGGGCAGCCAAGGTTGATTGAAAGGAATCAACAGTTGAAAAACCTGGCAAACAGCCCAACACATGTCTTAGATCTCGATGCCGTTTTCAATCCCAAATCTGTCGCGGTGATCGGCGCCTCTGAGACATTTGGAAAATGGGGCCAGTTTATACTCACGAACATCATTGCAGGGGGATATCAAGGAAAGATATTCCCTGTTAATCCCAAGAAGAAAGAGATCTTCGGCCAAGCTGCCTTCGGGAGTATACTGGATATCCCGGAACCTGTTGACCTGGCCTTCATTACTACCCCTGCCAAGACCGTCCCGGCTATTTTGGAAGAATGTGGCGATAAGGGCATCAAGGGGGTCGTATTAATCACCTCAGGGTTCAGCGAGACCGATGAGGCAGGCAAACGGCTTGAAAGGCATGTGGTGGATATATCTCGGAAGAGGGGACTCACACTGCTTGGCCCCAATACCATGGGGATCATATGCCCGTATGCGGCCCTCTTTGCCACAGGAGTCCATGCAAGACCGAGAAAGGGGTCGGTTGCCTTTATCTCCCAGTCGGGAAATCTGGGAAACCAGTTGATTCACTTTGCCGATCAACAGGGGATCGGGATATCCTTGTTTGTGGGGTCCGGAAATGAGGGGATGATATCCTGCGCTGATTATCTGGAATACCTCGAAAGAGATGAAAATACCGGTATTATAATCCTATACATGGAAAGTGTGGGTGATGGAAGGCAATTCCTAAAGATCGCAAGGAGGGTGAATCTCAAAAAGCCCCTGGTCATCCTTAAAGGCGGCCGAACCGAGGCAGGACGCTCGGCGGCAGCCTCCCACACCGGTTCACTGAGTGGAGAGGATTTCCTTTTCAGGGCCGCCTGCAGTCAGGCCGGCCTCTTGAATGTGTCCGTGCCCTCTGAGTTATTGGACCTTTCAGCAGGTTTCTCGTCGCTGCCCATCCCAAGGGGGAACAGGGTTGGTATTGTAACCCTCGGCGGAGGATGGGGAGTCGTGACGGCTGATGAGTGTAACGAAAGGGGGCTCGTGGTCCCGAAGATTCCCGATACCATTATAGAAAATATCGGCAGACATCTTCCCCCTTTTTGGAGCAAGGGGAACCCCGTTGATCTGGTGGGCACAAACGATCCTTACGCACCCATTGTGGCGGTAGAAGAGCTTCTAAAGTGGGATGGGATCGATGCCGTCATCAGCCTTGGCATTGTGGACCGCGGAGAATTCGCCCATCTGCTGATCGAATCCACCCGGGACGTGGATCCTTCTGCTTCCCAGGAGTTCCTGAGCCAACTTGATTCCCTTGTCCAGAAATATGAAAGTCAATATATTGTCAGGATGGTAGAGTTTATGGAGACGTACGAGAAGCCGGTCATCGGTGTTTCCATGGCCAAGACCAGAAAGGGGACGGTCCGGCCGGTGGAAGGGAAACGGTATAGCGGTCTCTACTATGAGACACCCGAGGATGCGGTCAACGTGCTTGCCAGAATGGTGGAATACGGGCGATTCCTGGAAAAACGGATATAATCACTTAGGCCTTCCCCTCTTGCCCATCAAAAAACCAACGGCCTTCTCAAGACCGTCAATGGTCAATTCGAACATGGGGAAGATCTCCCGAATCATATTGATGGTGCGCGTATAGGGCCACTCAACCTCCATTTTTGGATTTATCCAGATCGAATACGGAAAGGTGTCAGCAATGAACTGGAGCCTTTCATAGCTCGGCTTCATGGTCCTCTCTTCAATGTAGATGGACCCGTCAGTTGCCATCAGCTCGTAGGGCGCCATGCTGGCATCGCCGACAATGATGAACCGGGTCTCAGGATCGCGTCGCACCAACTCGTCCACCGAGTGCGGTTTTCGGAATCTGGAGGGGTCTTCCCATAGATTGTCATATATGGTGTTGTGGAAGAAAAAGGTCTTCAGTTCCTTGAACTGAGCCCGGGCATAGTTAAAGAGGGTTTGTAGCAGATCAATGTAAGGGTCCATGGACCACCCGCCGTTATCAATGGCCAGGATCACCTTGAGGCGGTCTTTCAGGCTCCTATCAAATATGATCTCGATCTCCCCCGCATTCTTCATAGTCTGGTAGATCGTCTCATCAATATTGACCACATCCTTGGGTCCGAAGGGGACCATGTTTCTCAGCCTTTTGAGGGCCTCCCCTATCTGGGCCTGGGTCAGCGGGCCTTCCTGGGAGTAATCCCGATAGCGCCTCTCCATGGCTACTTTAACGGCCGACTTATTTCGGGAGACCCCCCCTACCCGCATCCCCCCTGGATGGTAGCCTGAATGCCCCACAGGGGATGTGCCGCGCGTCCCGATCCATTTGCTCCCGCCATGATGTTCCTCGGTCTGCTCTTTCAGGCGGTCAAGGAAGTATTTGAGCAATTCCTCCGGGGTCAATTTATTGAGGGATTCTTCGTCAACCCCCAGGGCCTCGGCCACACCTTCCGGATCCTTCAACCATTGCTCCAGCATGGCACGAGCCACTTCGGACAGCTCAAACTCGTCAGGCGCCTTGAGTTCCGCTCCTTCAAAATGATGGGCAAACACCTGGTCATAGAGGTCGAAATATCGTTCGCTCTTGACCAGAATTGCGCGGGCCGCCGTGTAGAAGTCGTCCGTGGAGGTAATCAGCCCCATACTCAGCGCTCTTTGGAGCCTGAGAAAAGAGGTAGGGGACGCTGGAACTCCCACCTGCCTTAAAAGATAGAAGAAGTCTGTGAACATCGCTCAATCCTATGAATCTTTCCTGCCAACCAAAGTCCGAGAGCCCCTCTCTTTACATCCTCATCCGTGAAACGGCATTTTGGGCAATAACGTAATCCGGGCTCTTTTTAAACAGGACCCCAAGGTAAGGGATATCTCCCTTGATAAGGTCCTTTACCCTGAAGTCCGGATCTGCCTTCAGAGCACGAATCCAGTTGATCAATTCGCGTGTTGCCGGTTTTTTCTCAATGCCTCTAAACTCCCTCATCCGATAGAAGGCCTTGACCGTATGATCCAAAAGCTCCCGGCTGATCTCAGGAAAATGGACCAGGACAATCTTCCGCATCATATCAGGGTCTGGAAAGGCAATGTGATGAAAGTTGCAACGACCCAGAAAAGGGTCTGAGAGGTCCTTCTTTGCATTGGAGGTGATGACAATGACCGGTCTATACCTGGCCGCGATGGTCTTATCGATCTCTATAATGTCAAATTCCATCTGGTCCAGGACATCCAGCATATCGTCCTGAAAGTCGCTATCCGCCTTATCGATTTCATCAATCAGTAACACCACCCTCTCTCCGGCCACGAAGGACTGACCGATCTTGCCCATCTTGATATATTCCTCAATGTTGCTAACATCCCTGCTGGAATCGCCAAAACGGCTGTCATTCAGTCTGGTCAGGGTATCGTACTGGTAAAGGGCATCCACCAGCTTCATGCTGGATTTCACGTTCAAAACAATAAGACGCATGTTCAGTGCCTCTGCAACTGCATGGGCAAGCATGGTCTTGCCTGTCCCAGGCTCTCCCTTGAGAAGCAGGGGCATTTCCAGGGCCATGGAAATATTTACAATTTTGGCCAGTTCCTCATCCAGAACGTACCTGGAGGCCCCTGTGAATTTTCGATTTGAACCTGTGTTGTCAATTTCCATATATCCGCTCCTTGGCATGACTCCTTTCTTGGAAAAAATGTAACTGTTCACGGGTTCACCCCTGAACCTGTGAACGCTTACGAAAAAATATGAAACATCTTTCTGGGTGCTGTAAATTCACTTAAGAAGCCCCCTTTTCTGTTTTTCTTGCGAGACCATCAAGATCCAAAATTAACCATCTTTGGCGGTGCGTCAACATAAACCATCAAAAGGCTTCTGTCAAATCGGAGATACATCATGCCCTTGCCATTTGATTCTATCAGTCACGGGACCGTTGCATTTGGTTTTTTCAACATAGACTCAGACATGCTGCTGCTTGAAAACTACTTCTTATTTGCAACAGAATTCTGTGAATACATCTCCGCGATCGGGGAAATTACTGGGGAAAAGTCCATCCAGATGACATGGCAGGTCTACCACATCCCCGATCCCCGGAACGTCGGAGACCTGATGGGCGCCATACATGGTGTCCGCCACACGGGATTTATAGGTGAAGTTTACCGCTGGTTTCCTTTCCCCGGAAGTCCCGAGGACTTCAAACAGAAATCCGATGGCTTCAAGAATCAGGCCATCGTTGAGGCCATTATAAAGCATTACGCAATCCTCATAGAGATCCTTTTTTTCGTCGATCGAGATGCCGGTGAGATAGCAATTGGGCACTACAGGTTTACCCGTGATGTATTTCAAGAATTGATCAGGTATGTGTGGCAGGGTGGGTATCCCCGCTGGAAGGACGAGATAAGACCCGATTATGTGGTAGGGATGAAAGACAAGATAGGGCAGGCTGGAGGGAATCCTTTGTTCAAGGGTCTCGTCTTGGGATGATCATCACTTTGACAAATGCTTCCAGAACTCCTCTGCCTCCCTTTTTCCCCTGTCTTCGTCCTGGTTATCAATTGGAAGCTCCGTCCTTGTGCCTGTACCCCTGAGCCTCGCGATCCTCTCCTGAAGGGGTGGATGGGTGGAAAAAAGGCTGGCTATCCCTCCGGCAGAGAGCGGATTCACTATGAACATGTGCGCTGTGGAGGGACTGGCCTTCAAGGGAAGCTGGCGGGAGTATGTCCCAAGCTTTTCCAGGGCATTTGCCAGGCCTTCCGGATTTCCGGCCAACCGGGCACCCGTTGCATCCGCATGATATTCCCGTGACCTTGAGATTGCCATCTGAATAAGCATGGCGGCTATGGGCGCCAGAATAGACATGACGATCAGGCCTATCGCTCCACCCCCCCCGCCTCCTTCATCGTCCCTGGCCCCTCCGCCGAAGAAGGCTGTCCAGCGGGCCATTGTGGCAAGGATCATAATGGCTCCCGCCATTGTGGCTGCCACCGATCCGATGAGGATATCCCTGTTCTTGATATGGGACATTTCGTGGGCAAGTACCCCGGTTGCCTCTTCATCGTTCATGGTCTTGAGCAGGCCTTCGGTAACGGCAACAACCGCATGCTCGGGGTTTCTGCCCGTTGCAAAGGCATTGGGGGATTCCTCGGGGATTATAAAGACGCGGGGCATGGGGATGCCAGCGTTTTGGGCGAGTTGCCCGACAGCGTTATACAGTCCTGGAAAGTCTTGAGGTCCCACCTCTCTGGCGCGATACATCTTGAGGACGATCTTGTCGGAAAACCAGTAACTGAAAAAGTTCATGCCCATGGCCAGGACAAAGGCCATCATCATGCCCTGCCGACCCCCGAAAAGGCTCCCTATCCACACGATGAGAACCGTCAAGGCCCCCAACAAAAGGGTTGTCTTAAACCAATTACCCATCTCCAAAACCTCCCTATAAACCCGGATCTAAGCTCTAAAATAACGATCAAAAGCCTTTAGTCAAGAGAAGGCGCTCGTTATCATTGGGGGCTGGTTTTCTTGTCCTTTTCTTCTTCCAGTTTCCTGAAGGCCTTCTGCCCGAGTTCGTCCGAATAGGTGTGCCAGGGGTTCCTTTTGCCATCGTCTTTCCTCTTCTCGACCACAAAGTGACAGCACTCGTCCCCGTGCGGGATCAGTCTCTCCACCCAGGCCGTCAGCCCGACCTTTCCGCTGTCGTCCAGGGCCTGGAACATTCCCTCAACAAAGTACCTCTGGACACGGCAATCAAAGGCCGAATAGCGGTCCTGGTGAGGACACCAGAGGATGTCAAACTCACAGCGGTCTTTGGACACGGTCCATGGCTTTTCCAGTGAGGCATAAAGGACCGTATTTATCCCGGTTACCACATAGGATGCCAGCTCCATCTCATCCACGTCCTCAGGAAAACTGGACTCTTTAAGTAAGCTCTCCATGGCCTCATATCCTGCCTTGTTAACGGCCTTCCGGACCAACTCCTGGCCCTCTTTTCCGAAGGTCTCTTCTGCGGCCTTCAGGATATTGAGAACGGCCGTGGCCTGCATGGTTCCCCAAGCAAACAGGACAGCCGGATCAAAGTCGTCACGCCCCTCTATCGATTTACGGAGTTGTTCCACCGCCTCTGGGTAGGGCATCCCCAGGCGAACACCGGCGTATCCTGCCTCCTTCCGTTTCCCCTTTGACCAAATCCCCTCTTTTGTCGGATACACAGGTCTTGGCATATTAGGTTCTCCTTTATCTTTCCACTTAGAGTTTTTTAGTTTCAAGTCTCACTCTTCTTAACCATAACTTCTCTCGCAAAGACGCTAAGCCGCAAAGTGAAACACAAAAATTGTGACAGTACCAAGCTTCATGCGATCGATCGGTTACGAGTTGTCGCCAGCGATAGACACATCTAACACCAGGCACCCATCCTTGAGAACCCGATCTCTGACCTCCAGTTGAATAGGGGATGAAAATATCGGCC
>JAZDES010000069.1:0-7681 GCA_043808585.1 Pseudomonadota bacterium
GGCTTACCCATCTTGTATCGACCATAGGCGTTTAAAGCCCTGATCAAATGAATGGGCATCTTAGCAAACGGCACTTTAGCGTATCCGTGCATGGCTCCGGGTACTGAGGTCAAGAGGGATGTCAGGTTGACGACGGGGGCACTCACCCTGCCAGCTAGGTATTTCAAAACAGCGATACCCTTCAGGGTCCCCATAAGCCTGTCAATAAACTCATCGTTCCTGAGCATATCTTCCATGTAGACCTTGCCTTCTTTGAAGGCGTTCAGCTGCTTGCTGGGGTGGATACGGCGCTCATCAACCATCTTCTGGTATTTTTCGTAATCAGGGTCTTCTCCCCTATCTTCTGCATCGGCCTTGAACTCATCCCATGAAATATCGGTCCCGGTGAAGTGCCTCACCATATCGAGGGCCATAATCTTTTTTGCCTCTCCCGCAGCCAATCCTCTGGCGTATTGGGCATAGGCAATGCCCGGATCTTCCTCATAGCCTATCCAAACGTCTACACCTGTGGCATCCTGTCTTTCGATCATGTGCGCCCTGGAGCCCCTAGCTTTGATGATATTGGCTACCTGTTCAGCAAGGGCTTTAGCGAAGACAGCCTTCATTTCGTCGTCAATCGCCCGGGCCGCTTTCTCTATGGCCATGGCCTTGGCGAGCCTTCCCTCAAAGTTCCGTCCAGGGTTCGAGAAATGCCATGCTCGGGGCTCCCCTGCGTAGACTGAATAGAACTTCGCACCCAGGCTTTTGAACATGGGCGTCAGTTCCTTGGGGGTAGGCCCTGTCAGTACGAAATCTCTCAATCCAGGCTTGAGCATCCGGTCTGTCCATTTCAACCCGAAATCCTCAAGAGTGTACTTTTCCGATGATGTCCGATCCAGGGCCTCATTGATTACCGCCTGCATCTTCACCACTTCGCCGACCAGTTCAAAGACATCCTCGGGCATCTTCGGGGATAGGTCTTTGGTGACAGCATACCCTTGTTTTTCAAGGGCCAACTGCCTCAAGCTCATGGGGGCCTTATAGTCAAAAAACTCCATGATAGGGTTAACGTCCGCCTTCTTGGCAGTCAGCATATACCGTCCGGGTTTTCTGATCCGTGGGAAATAATAGCCCCTCATGTCGCCCATCTTGGCAAGGGCGATCTGGAGGTTGACCTTGATGGACTTTCCGCCCTCATCCCTCACATAGACCTCCGGGAGCTCCATGTTGAGCTCTTTGAACTGAGTAATCAGTTTTCTCATGCTTTGCATCAGAAGGCCAAAGCCCTTATCCGAGATCATCCGTGCGGCCAAAACCGCATCAACGGCCTGATCGGACCAGCCCTTTCTCTTGAGGTCGTTCGCTTCAAGCTGCCTTGCCTTGGCCCAGGCCTTTGATTCGCTATCAAAGGACTCGCCTTTCTTGATGTCTTTCCAGTACACCGAAAATGTGTCGTTTTTCTCTGCCCGCACCTTGTAGCCGATCGCGTTACGGTCCCTCGAAACCAGATATTCTTGTACCCTCTTGAAATCTTGCGGATTATCCTTTCTGATCTTTTCCAGTTTCTTAGTATTGTACTGGCCAGAGGCGTCTGTCGTCAGGTCATTCACAATGGAATAATAGTTGTCCGTCCTGTGTATGCCGTCATTGAACATGCGCCCGAGGGAAGGGACCTTATTGAAATGATCGAGAGGGATTGAAATAATCCGGTCCCACCATTTGGTGTCCGGTCGTTGTTTGCGCCAACCCCTCTTGTTGGCCTTCAGGATCTTCCCGAGGGCTCCGAAGGCTTGCAGGGTGTCGGCAAAATGGATGGCATGAACATTCTCCTTCGTGGGCTTCTCTATGGCGTCTGTGACCTCAACAGGGGATTCCTTGGCATCCTTTAGTACCTTATCTAAATACGTTCTTGCCTTGGCATTTTCAGGTTCCGCTGCCAGCCGGATGTCGGGCTCCTCTGCCGCCTTACCCGTCGGCACTACACCACTGTAGTAATTCTTCCCTTTATGGTATGCTCCGGGCTGTTCCTCAATGAGAAGTTTATTCCGTACCTCTTCGGGCAGACTGAAGGGGAAGTCGTGTTTATGCAAGGCAACTTTGCCCTCTCTAGCAAGATTCATAAGTTGGGCGTCAAACTCGGCGTTGGTCATTGGGCCTTCAGGTTTCATGTCAACAATCTTCGATTCAAATGATGCTTGTTTTGTCCACTCTTTATCTTTATTTATCTTTACTAATTTATCAAAAATCTCTTCATGGATTTTCGAGAAAGATTTATTATGTCCCTTTTCAATAAAGTGAGCGAGTTCATGTGCTAGTGTTTTATAAGCAGCCTCTTCACCCATATCAGTCCTAACTTTTATCTTTCCCTCTTTAAAATAGATAAGACCACCACTTGATGTTTTAGATAACTTCTCTTCGACTGCCTTCAATGGGAATCCGTATTCTTGTGCTATTGTTTTTGCGTCAGAAGTAAGTCGATCAATTATTTTCTCTGCTGTCGTTCCACCAACAACCTTGTCCCTGAGTTCAGAGATAGATACCAAGGCGCGGGGTTGACCCGGAGGTTGGAGAGACGTGATGACAGAAAGAAGGTTTTCTGCGGCCTCCGGTTGCTCACCACCAACCTTGGCAAAATCCTCCTTGGTCAGCGTTGGCTTGCGCCCTTCTGCCTTCATTTTGGCAAGGTATTGGGCATAAAGCGTGTCGGCGGTCTTAGCTTGCCCCGCTTCTCCTGAGGGGCGGGTAGGACTAGGGATGGTTGCGGTAAACCGACTTGGGATAAGTCCACCAGGAGACATTTTCGATTCAGTTATTTTGATCAAACCTTTTTCAGATAATCTTCTTTCGGCCCCGCCAAGTCTTCCTTCGGGAATGTCCACTAGACGGCTAAGATCGGGGGAAGCAATATCTGGATTGTCTTTAATTATTTCCAGTACGGCCTGTTCTGTTTGTGCCTCCCTTTCCTTTATTGCTAGATTAATTCCGTCAAGAGTAAGTCCTTTTTTGTAGTTCTTCCACTCAGCATCATCCAACTTCCACAATCCACCTTTGGCCTTCCCCGGCTTCTCTGCCGTAATAGGCCCCAATGCCCGCTTGCCCGTTTCTGTGAGCTTCTCCGCTTGCCGCTCCCACGGTGCCCGGCGGTCCTGGATGTAGGGGTAAGGCTCGCCTAGTGTAGCAAGTCTCATATCCTCGCCCGTGGTGATCCCCATCTCGTCTTCAACTGCCGCATACACCTGCCGGGCCACGTCCCTGATTTCAGCGTCAGACAACTCGATGACAAACCCCATCTTCCTGGCCCACGCCTTCACAAGAGCCACGAACTGATTCCATAGGCGCTGCATGGCGGGTTCTTTGCCCCAATCCTCCTCGATCCTCTTGGCAAACCATTCCTCGGCAGCTTCTAGGCGTCCTTTCTGCGTGGTCAGGTCAATATACTTCCGGTCCTTCGCCCACTCCGCTATTTCCTTACGCTTGGCCCAGGAGACCCGGTTGAAGAAGGTCTGGAATGCCTTCTCATCCCTAAAGTTTTTCCTTGCCCCGAAGTGCGCGACAACCTCATGCTTGAATAGGACGCGTTTTGCAGCCTCAATGGATGGGGCATGATCGGCTACTAGGAAAACGTGGGTTTTCCCGTCGTACCTTACATGCAGGCCGAAGGTGATACCGCCTTGTGTCTTTTCCTCAAGCCTATCCCTTTGGACTTTAGGAAGAACGTCAAGGACATCCTGCTTGCTCTGAACGACATGAACTTCAAGGCCCGCGATTCTGGCAAGGCGGGTCAGGAGGGGCTTGATCCTTCGGTTGAGGTCCCCAGCCTTCATGCCGTTTCTGCGTTGGCCTTTGGCTAGGCGGGTTTCGCCCGCCATGATCGACCTTAAGTCGTATATTTTCGAGGGTGTTCTAAGGAGCCTCCCTGCGTCTGCCCAAGAGTTACCCTTTTCAATCACATCAAGAATTGTGATATCTCCCAAACCACCTTGAGCGAGAGCCTTGAAATATTGTTGCCTTTCAGTAGAACCAATCTTATCAAAAATGATCGCTGCCGAAGCGTTCCCGCTTTCTGTCGCTTTCAAAATATCGACAGTCGTATCCTTCATGCTTCTGCCCTTGATGATAGGGAGGAACATGATGGGACGACCCTTTCTATCTAAAAGCAAAAAACCATCGTCACCTAGTCCATACTTTTGGCCTGCATCAATAGCCTCTTTAGAATGTTCAATGGATGGCTCTGGCTTACGCAGAGCGTCCATTCGAGTTCTTTCTTTAATAGGCAAAGCAACTTTTCGGATAGCTGGGGGGGTTCTTAAAATCTCGCCTTCATTCCCTTTTTCGTCAGTGGTATAAGTTGATCTTCCAACAACGACCTGGTGCGTAAGGATATCCCCCGCACTGACTAAAGTTCTAATATCCCTGGCAAGGCTCAAGTCCTCTGTGCTCTGAAGGGGTTCGCCGCTTGGATGATTGTGGGCAATATACAGAGTTTGGGCGTCTTCGATATTCAGGGTTCGCCCCGCCACGTCTGTCGCCCAAACTGCGACTCCGAACTTTCCGCCCTTGTAATACTTGTGGACTTCGAGGATATGCCCGTCTTTGTCGGTGGCTACCGTAAAGAAGAGTTCTTGGGGAGATTTTCTGATTGAGGCGAGGAGGGAGGCAACGTCTCCCGGGCCTGATACGACTGTTCCGGACCATCGGAGGTTTCCGGTTGTTGCCACTCGCACTCGCTGAGTAGGGGATAGATAGCCTTCCTTTGGCCGTTCGGCAGGCTTGAAATCAAATAGAGACATCTGCTCTTTTTGGGTAACTGGCTCATAAATATATTGTATATCCGATTCACCTATCTTGTCAATGCCCTGGCTGAATAAATCGTGACTCTCTGGTTCTTTCCGTACTCGGGCATGTATTTCATCTATCTGTTGTTCATAGGATGCAATTCGCTTACTCCGCCTTGCCGTTTCATCTCTATATTGACGCTTAAAAGGTTCAGTCCACGGTGTAAATAGGGCCTTTGCCGCTTGATATGCCTCTGATTTAAGATCCCTTATTTTGCCTTCAAGTTCCTTTTCATTGGTAAGTTGTTCAGGTTCGGGTTTCCCAAAAAGGGCGAGTTGGCTTTCGGCTATTCGTTGGGTGGATAAAGCAGCGGCTTCTCCCTGTCGGGTAGTATATCCGCCAGCTCCTTCCTGAATGACGTTTTCTCCTTTTCCGATAATGGTCGGTATAATTTCTCTGAGTTCTTCAAGGAATCCTTGTTTAATTTGGTCTCTGTCTGGTTTATCTTTGGCATTGGCCAACTCCTTCGCCGCTTCATTTCGAGCGATATTTATCTCACCATAACTATCGGCTAGTTTTACAATGACTTCCCGAATTATGGCGGATTCGTTCGCAATGGCTTTGTTGTTCTCCAGGGTAATGACATTCCCTGCACTTTGCAACCTTTTTACATGATCGGACTTGCTCACCGCTAAAAACAACTTCTTATCAGCAGAAAGGGCTTTTATGGCATAGTCCATAAGTTCCGCTGTCTCAAGAAGCAACGGTCTTTCAAATGCCTCTTTTCCAAAAAGGCTTACCTGCTCCTCTGTTATCTTTTCGGTTCCGGCTATGACATTTATTACCTGCTCAATAAGACCGCCATTTATAATCCGGCCCTTCTTTTCCATTTTTGAAAGGTATTTTGCAAGTTCACCCTGGGCGTTGTGGTCAGGAAGTTTTTCACCGATAATGACGCCCCATGCCCTAGGGAAATCGCCCTTTAAAACCTGATTGAAAAGACTATCGTTCAGAAAAGAAAGGGAAATTCCTTCTCGCGCAATCTTGCCCCTCAAGGAAATGCCGTGTTCTCTTTCGAGGGATTCCGGGGTCATACCGAGTTTCCTGAAAACTACTGCCGCGTCTTCCGGGTCTCCCTGGCTTTCGGCTATGTTAATCAAAGCCCCCTTGGTTCTTGCGCCTTCAGCATCTTGGGCGTCAAGGAATTGGACAACAAGGGATTTGTGGCCGGTTCGTTTCGCAAGTTCATATCTATGATGTCCATTGATGACATAGGTTTTGCCATCTTCAGGGTCTTTCCATACAGAAATTATGCCTCCGAGTTCGGGCTTATAGATCTGGATTCCCTTTAATGTTAAACCTATGCCTTCCTTGCCAACGAATCTCTTGAATTGAAATCGCTCGGCATCAATACTCAGGCTATCCGTAGGGACCTCTGCTATTCTGGATATGGCTTCTTTCAGTTCATCCACTTCCCCAGCGGGTCGTGGCCCGACTTTCTCCTTTTTCTTAGGCAGTTGGGCAAGCCCAGGGTAGTCCTTCAGGACTTCGGGGGGGACGGGCTTGCCTTCTTTTAATGCCGCCTCGATATTCATTTTATGCAGGGCACGAACTCCCCCGAATTCGTCAATACTTCGCCCTGCTCCTAAATTATGGTAGGCCTCTTTTTTAATTGGAGCCGCAAATTCTTCATAGCTCATCTCCCACGGTTCTTTCCCCTTGGCTTCGGGGGCCGCTTCCTCCTTCTCGGGGGCCTTGGCGACTTCGGTGCCCGCCTTAACCTCTTTGGGGACTTCCTTCTTTTCGGCCTTCACCCACCCCTGCGCCGCGGCCTGCCCCTCAAGGCCTGTAATCTCATCATTGAGTTCGTCTATGACCTCAGCAAGCGCAAGCTCATCCGGGTTCTGGCCTTTCGCCGTCGCATGGGCATACCCCTGCGCCCTCTTACGGATGTCCTCAACCTCATATTCGTTCAGGCTCGCGCCATGCTTTTTGATACAGTAATCAAGGCTTTTCAATTCAATATCCTCGTGATAACTGCCAATATTTCAAGAAGGTCCCTGTCATCCCGGAGTGCCCGCCTTCTCCTTATAGTTTCATAGTCTACCGGGGGTATCCAGCGTTCCTCTCGGATACCGGCACCGCCACCACCGGGAGGGGGGGCCACCGCCAATGGGAACCTGGTAATATCCAGCACTCCAGCACTCCCAAAAGCCAAAACTGAAGTATTGCTGCCCGTTTTTCCAATCAAGAATCATGCGCTTGTCTTTATGGTAACGGTTCTTTGGTCTGCTCCGCCTGCCGTGAAAACAAGAGTGATCACATCGGCGTTCATCTCTGCGGCTGTCAGGTTCACCTTATAGACACCCCTGCCCACTTCCGAAACGGCATTTGTCAAGGCCGCAAAAGGCCCCCCATCCTGAGAAATAAATCCAGAGACAGTCGCCCCAATCTTGACACTAACATGGTCATCCTGGATCATCAGAAATTCAAAGTTACTCAGGGCCACCCCTTTGGCAACACCAGGGGGGAGATTGTCGGTCTTCGCCTTGATTGCCACGGCAAGGGCCTGGGCCGACTCATGGCCTACCGCGTACCGTTCACTTCCGGTCAAAGTCACGCTGTCGGCAATGAAATGATACCCCTCCGAAAAGTCCTGAGCGGCATAGGTGTACTGATAGAAGCCATTGCCTGTCTCAGTCATGCCAACCCCGTTTACCACTACTGTTCCGTCACTGTCCTTTCTGACTATGATAGTCGGGCTCAAGCCGGTTTTTGGGCTTCCGTTCTCTGCGAAGTAGGCGATAAAGGACATAATTATTTGTTTCCCGGTACAGTCTTAGTCTTCTCAGCTTCCTCAAGCATCTTGATTAACTGACCCATATACAAGGCCCCGTGTTGAGGATTTTGGGTCGCTTCCTTAATT
>JAZDES010000070.1:0-2180 GCA_043808585.1 Pseudomonadota bacterium
TCGATTGAATCCCGAATTTCTCAAAAAATCCCTCTTCGACACGAATCTTACACTTGCCGCACTTCTTCTTCTCCCCGCATAAGGCCTCAATGTCCACACCCAGCAACCTCGATGCCTCGATCAAAGTCACATCCTTTGGAACCTGCCCCCGTCGGCCCGAGGGTTGAAAGATCACCATCGCCTTATTATCTTCCATCCAATCATATCCTCCTTCATCTTGAAATCCGGCAGACCCGTTCCTCCACAGCCTTCGTGCCATGCGCTTGGAATCTTCTCCAGCTGCCTCTGTGTGGCATCCGCAAAGGAAACCCAACCCCCGAGACGCTATGAAAAGCAAGTCCATGCCCCGTTGAATACTGCCTCAGATCAGGGCTTCCCCACTGATAAAGGCATCTTCCACCATGCGGTCAATTAATTCAATAGCAGCACTTTAACGGGGCAGGCCGGGATTCCCGTACAGATTGAAAACGCCTATCCTTCCTTCTTCTTCTCGTATTCCCTCAGCCGGGCAATCATTTTGATCCCCTCCTGAACCGCATTCCCGGCCGATTCCGCATATCCGTCCGCTCCAAAGAGATTGGCCACATCCTGGGTCACGGGCGCCCCTCCTAACATGATGGCCACGTTGGGATTCTTATCCTTGATCATCTTGATAACCTTTTTCATCCCCAACATGGTCGTGGTCATCATGGCCGACATGGCCACGACCTCGGCATCTGTCCGGAGCTGTTCCTGGACAAAGTTCTCGAGGGGAACGTCCCTGCCCAGATCGTGGACCTGCCAGCCGGCCACGTCAAACATCATCTTCACCAGGTTTTTGCCGATGTCATGGACGTCACCCTGGATGCTGCCAATTACCACCTGGGCAATCGCCCCACCTTCCAGTTTGGGGACGAGGGGTCTCAGAATGTCCAGGCCCCCATAAAGGGCATCGGCACACATAAGCACCTCAGGCACAAAGTACTCGTGTCTCTCATAAAGATCCCCGACCACCTCCATACCTGCGGCCAGGCCGTCCATGATCATCTCAAGGGCCAGGTATCCATCGTCCACGGCCTTCTGTGCGGCCTCCTTGACCTGATCCTCCTTGTAATTGATCACCCCGTCCTTTAACAGCTCTAACAATTCTTCCTTGGTTGCCATATGTATTATCCTCCTTAAAGAATGATTTCCTTAATTTATTCTTCCAACGGCCGGAGTTGGTCCGGGTTTGTACGTCCTGGCCGTCTCTTCTATCGCGCGTAAGTTATCTGCCTTGATATCGGGCCAGAGATCACAACCCGGCCAGACCGCATCGACCAGTCCGTCTATGTTCGTCTTGATCCCTTCAACAGCCTGCTCTACGGTGGTCTCCTCCGCACAGGGGAGTTTGAATACATCAAAATTGCCCACTATAAGGGCATCATTCCCCAATTTTTTCCTCGTCTCCAGGAGGTTGTTTTTTATGTCAAAACTGACCGCCTGCCCCCCCGAATCCTGAACAACCTGCCACATCATCTCAACCAGGGGGTCTGTCGATCCGCAGATATGGAGCACCTTCGGAGGTCTCCAGGCAGACAAGATCCTCGTTAACCTCGGCTGGATCAATTCCTTGAAGGTACGCGGGCTGAGAAGATCGGCCGCCACGCCGGGCTCCCTCAGGGTAATAAAGTCCACCCCCGCATCCAGAAGGGCATTGCCGATGTTAATGATCATCTGCGAAAGTTTGTCCAATATATCCTCCACCCGTGCCTTATCCTTGAAGACTGCCTTCAGGACCTTGTCCAGCTCAATGGTCTGGCCGCATTGGGTAAAGGGGCCCAGCTGCCAGGCACCCAGGGCCAAATCCGGCGCCTCTTTCTTGACTATCTTTACGGCCTCTGGCAAAAGGTTCATGGGATACTTCTCCATGATCGTGTCGATGTCCTCCTGGGTAATGTCCACCTGATCCAGTTCCTGCCATTTTTTGTTAGGGATGGTGGGATAGAGGGTGTCCTCTGAATCTGCGTAAAGACTGATCTCATTGCCTAATGCCTCGGATTCCCAGCACATATCATAGGGTATAACGACGGAGTCCAGATTAAACATTCGGGCGGACTCGATACCGGACCAGGCAAGCTTCTCAGCATCTCTGTGGATCTGGGGAAACTTGTAGCCCAGCTTTTTTATGGCAGGCCGGAGCACCATGCCCATTCCCGAAA
>JAZDES010000071.1:0-6668 GCA_043808585.1 Pseudomonadota bacterium
ATAATCTTAAAAAGACTGATAATACCGAGAATTCTGTGCTTTGCGAGGGGGGATAGGGAAAAAATGTTGCGCGTGATCAGTTCTCCTTGAAAAGCAAATCAAGAATGCCCGATGAAACATACTGGAATTTAAACTAAAAGGAAAATTATCGGTAAAAAAAGGTTTTTTTGTCAAGGCTGTCTGCGCAAGATTCTGAGCACCCCAAAAGGCAAGAAAACAGAACATACCCAGCCTTGCTACGATGCAGACTCCGGATTGTTCCTTGTCCGCCATGCGGCTGGGACCCATCGCGACGGAATTTAAGGAAGTCGCCAATCGACTGACGGGAGAACTGATGGCAAGGACCGATCCGGATTATAAGCCTATATCAGGCCAGATTCCGAAGTGTATTCCCAACAGGTAGTGACGGTCATCACCTGCTTTTGCATATCCTATGACCGGGCCGACTTCAAACTCATAGATTCTAAAAGCGGTGACCCCATCCCCTCATCATGGAGTTGATCATATGAACTGGCCGGCTCATTTCTACGACGGAATCCGGACGGATGCAGTGAAGGGATACAGCATACAGGTATATCGCGACAGGGCCATGCATATTGGGGAGCTGTTCGAGCGTGTTGTGAGGCTATTCCCCACATATGAGGCCATAAGGGAAGGTGAGAGGAGCTATACCTACGAGCAGTTGCAAGGGGAGAAAAACAGGGTGGCCCGTGCCCTTTTTACAAAGGCAGAGGTACGGAAAGGAGATCGGGTTGCCATACTTACCGATAACTCTCCCGAATATTGCATCACGCTCCTGGCCGCTGCAGAGGTGGGGGCCTTTACGGTGCCCCTTAATGCCCGTTGTACCGGTTATGAGCTTGCATACATGATAAATGACTGCAGCCCTAGAGTGCTCGTCCTCGACCCTCCATACCTGGACGTCATTGATCGCATAAGAGGCAGGATACCGTCGGTTGAGCACTACGTAGTGAACGTCGATGTGGCAGAGAAGGGCTACACCCCATGGGCTGACTTCCGAGACATCAAGCCTGACTCCGAGGTTGCAACAGACGTTTCACAGGATGATGTTGCCCTGATTCTGTATACGTCTGGCACCACCGGAAAACCAAAAGGGGCAATGATCACCCACTTTAATCTGTGTAATAACGTCATTAATGTCAGCAGGACCCTTGGGAGCGGGCCGGGAGACAGGACCCTCATCGCGGTTCCTTTGTTTCACATTACCGGGACCATGTTTCAGTTCCTTCACATGATTTCGGTAGGGGGGTGCTCGGTACTCCTCCGCAGCTTCAAGACCCAAAGGGTCCTCGAACTACTTGAAAGGGAGCACATAAATTTTTTTATTGGTGTTCCAACTATCTATGTCTTAATGCTCAGGAGTCAGTTAATGGAACAGATAGACCTTTCTTCCCTGAGAATCGCTGCGTATGGCGGGGCTCCAATGTCCGAACACACGATCTCCCAACTCCTCACGCGATTACCCAATCTTCATCTACACAACACCTATGGGGCAACGGAAACCACAGGTTCCTGCACCATGATGCCCTATCAAGAAACCATTGGCAGGGCCAGTTCTGTCGGTCTCCCATTCATGGTCAATGAGGTCATGCCCGTGGACGACACTGGCAGGTCTTTGCCTCATGGAGAAGTGGGAGAACTATGGATCAGGGGTCCCAATGTGGCCAAAGGTTACTGGAACATGCCCGAGGTAACGGCCAAGGAATTTAGAAATGGCTTCTGGTGCTCCGGGGATCTCGGTAAGGTGGACGAAGAGGGATTTGTGTACCTGATGGACCGAAAGAAAGACATGATTAACCGGGGTGGCGAGAAGATCTTCAGCGTCGAAGTGGAAAACACGATCCACGGCCATCCGAAGGTCCAGGAGGTCTCCGTGGTAGGTATACCGGACGAGGTCTTTGGGGAACAGGTGAAGGCGGTTATTGTACCTGTACCGGGGGCACGATTGAGCGCAGGGGAGATTCAAGCCTTTGTAGCCTCCCGGCTCTCAGACTACAAGGTACCAAAGGTGGTTACCTTTGTAAGCGAACTCCCCCGCAATCCGGGAGGTAAGGTGATCAAGGCGCTCCTGAAGGATCTCCATAGGATTGAAGATTGATGATTGTCGATTGAAAAGCAGCAGAAAAACGGAGACATGCAGGTTCAGGGATCCAAAAACATTTTCTTGAAAACTATAGCTTGAGACTTATTTGAGCTCCTGCTTGAGTATCTTCCCGGTTGTATTTCTTGGAAGGGCATCAATAAATTTCACATGTCGGGGGACCTTGTAACGGGCGAGATTCTTCCTGCAAAAGCCTTTCAGTTCCTCAGCATCCATCTGGATTCCCGCCTTAAGTACCACAAATGCCTTTGGCACTTCTCCCAGGGCCGGGTCCTTGACGCCGATCACCGCGGCCTCCCTAATCCCTGAATGCTGCATGAGGACATCTTCAATCTCACGGGGATAGACATTATACCCACCTGATATGATAAGCTCCTTCTTTCGGCTCACGATATAGAAAAACCCTTCCTGGTCCTGGTAGGCAAGGTCTCCTGTAAAAAGCCATCCATCACGGATCGCCTCGCGCGTTTCCTCCTCCATTTGCCAGTACCCCGGGCTGGCGTTGGGTCCTCTAAATATCAACTCGCCCACCTCACCAGTGGCGACGTCGTGCATTTCCTGATCCACGAGACGTACCGACACCCCGGATACGGAAATACCGATGGAGCCCGGTTTGCGGACACCAAAGACAGGGTTGGCAGTTACAAGGCCTGTAGATTCGGTAAGCCCGTATACCTCGAGAAGGGTGGCATCAAACTTCTCCTCGAAGGCGCTCAGGTGTTCTATTGAGAGAGAGGCGGCACCTGAGAGACCCATACGGAGAGAAGAAACGTCCCGCAGTCGTTCATTGAAGGCATCAAGGAGATAGGTGAACATGGTCGGCACCCCCGGAAACCAGCTTGCGCGGTATCCGGCGATGGCGTCAAAGACCTGATCGGTCTGGAATCGCTCCATGACAACGGCTGATCCCCCGGAGCTCAGGCTTCCGAGAAAAGGGGTGGCATTGGCAAAGATGTGGGTAAGGGGAAGGCATATGATGGTGCGATCTGAAGAGGTAAGCCCGTAATTCTGGGCACAGTTTCCCCCGCCAAAGGTGATATTGCGATGGGTAAGCATGACCCCTTTGGGTCTCCCTGTAGTTCCGGATGTATAAAAGATCATAGCAAGATCGTCAGGGTTCGAGTCAAGAGATTTCCTTTCTTTGAGTTGCCCCACACGGGCGGTCAAGGCCTCTTCCAGGCTTTCTCCTCCAGATTTCACGATGACCCCGGCGAGTTTACTGCAAGCCTTTGTTGCAGCCTCCACGGTCTCAGCAAAAGAGTGTAATGAAATAAGAAGCCTGGCCCCTGAGTTGTTTATGATATAGCTGATCTCCCTTGGCGTGTAGATGGGGTTTATGGGGACAGCCACTGCACTGGCCTTCATGACGCCGAAGTAGCCAAGCAGCAAATCAGTATGATTTGGGTGAAGGAATGCCACCCGGTCACCAGGGGATATACCCAGTTCACCCATGGCCCAGGCGAGGCGATCTGTCCTCTCATCGAATTCCTGGTAGGTATAAAAGGTCTCCCCTCCGTAGTCACAGACCAGTGGTTTACTTCCAAAGAGCTGCACCTTTTCCTTCAAAAACTCGGCAACATTAGGCCATCTCACCTTTTCTCTCCCTAAGTAGTTATGATTAGCCTTCCCTTAGGGATAGTCATTATCACTGAAGTGCAATAAAGTCAAACCTACCATACCGAGAAGTGGTGCCTTCGGCGGTAGGTCTTTCAGGAAAATTGTTCATTGCACAATTTGGCCAAGCTGTTATAAGTACCTTCCTTGTCCTATTCCCAAGAAGCCTGGCACGATCTTTTTATAAGTGGAGAGTAGATGAAGCAATATTACCCTGGACCCATAAAAAGGGGATCAGGCATTTACTGGGGTTGGTTTGTGGTTCTCGGCGCCTTTGGAATGCTCAGCCTCACTTACGGGGCCCGTTATTCATTTGGCGTGTTTGTAAGGCCGATGTTTGTCGAGTACAACTGGCCCATGTCTGTTATCTCTCTGGGAGCTTCCATCAATTTTTTGGCCTATGCCATAACCGGGATTGTCACAGGCCGGCTCCTTGATAAGATTGCGCCCAGATGGGTAATGACTGTTGGTGCTATCGTTACATCAATGGGATTCGTCTCCGTAATCTTCATACGAACCCCAATGGGCCTATTTCTTTCTTACGGGCTTTTGTGCGGAGTCGGGACCGCCTGTGCCGGATTTGTGGTCAGCGGCGCGACCGTAGGGAAGTGGTTTATGACAAAAAGAGGGCTTGCCATGGGCATCTCCAGCATGGGGATTGGCGTTGGAACAATGGCCTTAGCTCCCCTGGCAGGTTATATTGTCAAACATTATTCTTGGCGGACCGGATTCGTCTTTATTGGCGCTGTGATATTCTTATTCGGCATCTTGATTTCTCAGGCCCTTATGGGAAAATCCAACCCAGAGTCCCTTGGGTTGCGGCCCGACGGGAAGAAGGATGATAAAGAATTTCAGAAATCAGATGCTCCAGTCAGCGATGGCGTTAAAATGTCCATCAGGCCCATCCTTAAAAATCGCCAATTTTGGATCCTGGTGATATGCAATATTGTGGGAGCCATGACGTCAATGATGGCCTTCGTCCATCAAGTCTCCTATGCCATAAACCAGGATATTGAAAAGGTCGCCGCAGCTTCATCCCTGGGGATCATCGGTATTACCGGTGGGTGTGGGAAGTTTTTCTTTGGCTGGTTGAGCGATAGGATCACAGATGCCAAGTATTCGGCCTCCTTAGGGTATTTCCTTATGGCTGTAGGCATGTTTGTCCTCATTAAGGCCAAAACGGTTGTCGGCCTTTATCTTTTTGCCCTTGTTTTTGGGTTCGGGTATGGGTCGCTGGCCCCATTGATGCCTTTCTTGCTTTCAGACAGATTCGGCAGACATATCCTGGGAGCTACCTTAGGATTGCTGATCTTCTTTGTGGCCGGGATCGGAGGCAGCATCGGGCCATTCTTAGGCGGACTAATCTTTGACAGAACAGGTGCCTATGCCTTTGCCTGGGAATTGAATATGGTCCTCTTACTCGCTGCTACGGTCCTCATACTGGCATTAAGACCGAGAGAAAATCTTCGTCTATAAGCCCTCTCCTGCTTGACTGTTTTTTCGCTAACTCAGAATTGAGATTTCAGCTCGGTTGTCGTACATTTCCCCATAACCTTCGAGAAAAGGGCAATGGTTCACCGCAAAGATGCAGCCTCCGGCCTGTAGGCTTGCTGCTCGGAGAGGCTTACGCCCCGGAGGGAGAGCGCAAAGAGAAGGTGGATTCTCCTTTCGTAAATGCCTTTACCCCGGCCTCGTACACACGAGTGATCTCAGAGAGCGACTCTATCTTACGGCCGGCCGCTTCAAAGACTTCAGCCTTGGCCAGGCCGAATTGTTTATCCGGGTCCCCTTTTCCGGCATCGACCATGGCGGTCAGGGCAGCGAGCAGGCGCCGTTCAGCGGATCGACTCAATCCCAAGTAGGGTAGTTCATCGTACCACAAGAGTCGTTCCTCAAGTTTGCTAAAGGGACTACGCTGATTGCTCATGGCAGCGATCCGACTCCCCAGTTCCCCGGCCTGTTTCAATGCTGCATCAAAGTTGAACCGGGTTGCTGGTAATGGATCTAGTGCGCGCATCTGCATCATCTGGAAAAAGTGGTAAACTGGCCGAAGTCCAGAGACGAGGCCGTTACCTGTTCCTCCAGCAATGCTGATGCCAAATGCCGGCAGACCTTGAAGCGGAGCTGACCTGGCATATACCCTGAACATCTTCAGAATGAAGTATTTGACTATCCCGCTGGTATCCCACCAATAGACAGGCGTGCCCAAAACCAGTGCGCCGCAGTTCAAGACCTTGTGACTCAGGTATTCAAAGGCCTTGTCCTCATATGTGCACTTAAGCTCAGTCATACATACCCAAGGAAGGCAGTCTTTACAGGCCGCCACGACATGATCAGCCATGTGCACCAGCTCGGTTTGGGCACCCGCCCCCGCCGCACCCTCAAGCGCAGCCCTTACCAGTTCGTTCGTACGCCCATCTTTATTGGGGCTACCAACAAATCCCAAAACGATTCCTTTTTCTCCCATCATTTTACCTCCTCTCGGGCTTTATCTTCACCGAGTAAAGGGACTGTCTTGGTCCTCACCGATCCATTTATCATTAATAGCCTTCTGGCGCATCATTATTTAGTGTGCAAACTGCATTAAATGAATGTAAAATTGACTTGTGGGACCAATAAAGTAATATCTCAATATCTCGGGGTAATGGCCCATGGACTCTTGCCTCTGTTCAAACCAGGGGCAGGCTTTTCGAGGGAGTGACGGTCTAGGCGGCCTTTTACGAGTCCATCAATTCTTCTGCTATCGGATGTTTTGGAGATAAGGGGTGATGCCCCTGGAGTCTTTGGGGTCAATTAATGGAGGGAAAATGAAAGGAGGATTCTATGCATAATGTCAAATGTACTGTTAAGTCCGTCAAAGGAGACTGCGCGGCTGGATACAAGGTCGGCGATTATTTCTTTATCAAGGACATGGCCATGATAGAGGCTGGGG
>JAZDES010000072.1:0-5847 GCA_043808585.1 Pseudomonadota bacterium
CTCTCCCCTGCCTGTGTCCCGATTACATCGGGATATTTAAAGGTAAGGGGGCGTGCCACAGGCTGTGAAGAATTTGGGTTACGTCCTTTGGAAAAAAGACCCTCACGGTCTGTCATCTTACTCCTCAGTGTTTTCAAAGCGCTAAAGTATTACAAAAATCAAAATACCTTGGAGCTGTCTATCATCAAGGTCACTGGACCATCGTTGACAAGATAGACATCCATCATCTCCTGGAACCGGCCGCTGGCAACAGAGACCTCTTCTTCACTCAGGAGCCGGATGAAATTCCCGTAGAGTTGCTCGGCCTTTTCCGGTCGAGCTGCATGGGCGAATGAGGGCCTGCGCCCCTTTCGGCAGTCTCCCCACAACGTAAACTGAGAAACCACCAGGGCGGCCCCCCCTATTTCCTTTAATGAAAGGTTCATAAGACCGTTCTCATCCGGAAAGATCCTCAAGTGAGCTATCTTCTTGGCCATATATTCGCAGTCTTTTTCGCAATCATCCTCCCCGACACCCAACAGGACAAGAAGTCCCTGCCCTATGGAACCTACGGTCCTTCCCTTGACTTCAACCCTCGACTCCTTTACCCTCTGAATCACCGCTCTCATATCCCGGGCCTTCCTGGTCTCATAAGCGATCCTCATCCGGGCCTAGGCGGCGGACATTGAGACTCCCATGAAACCTTTGCTGCTCCTTATAAATCCTTGGATTTACGACTTTGCTGCCTACGACCTCTGGTCCAAACCGCTTGGGCTCTTACATCTTGCGGCCTTCTTAAGAAACTGCGGATTCCAAATACATCTCATTGACTGCCTGGATCCCCATCATCCTCTGATGACACATGATCCCTCTGCTAGGACCCCTAAGAGGCGTTTATACGGGACCGGCAAGTATTGGCGGAAAGAGATCCCTAAGCCATCGCAGCTCAAGCACGTGGCAAGGCCTTATAGTGTCTACGGCATTTCACACAGGGTATTTGAAAAGGAATTGGACACCATACAAGAGCCTGCCGCAATACTTGTAACATCCCTCATGACCTATTGGTACCCGGGGGCAATTGAGGCCGTCTCCCTGGCCAAGAAGAGACACCCTGGGGTACCGGTCATACTTGGGGGTATCTATGCCAGACTGTGTAACGAGCACGCGACAAGGAATTCGGGCGCAGACACAGTTGCGACACTGATGGAACCTCCCTCCCTCCTGAGGGTCCTCAAGGATCATGGGGTCCATGCCCCAAAACCCCTGCCTGACTCGGAGCCTGCTTGCTACCCCGCCTTTGATCTACTGAGAAAGATCGAGTATGTATGCCTCCTAACCTCTACAGGATGTCCCTTCCGCTGCCCCTATTGTGCCAGCCATTTCCTAAACCCTGAAATGCGCCAGAGAGATCCTGCGGAGGTCTTGGACGAGATACTATACTGGCACAGGGGTTTTGGGGTTAAGGACTTTGCGTTCTACGACGACGCACTCCTTTTCTCCTCGGATACCCATCTGGCGATTCTGCTGGAGGAAATTATAAGGCTCGATCTGGACCTCAGATTCCACACCCCCAATGCACTTCACGTGAGGGAGGTCACAGCAGAAATGGCAACCCTCATGCGGCGAAGTGGCTTTCGCACGATTCGTCTCGGTTTGGAGACCTCAGACATCTCCATTCAGCGCAAGCTTGGCAATAAGGTCGCTGAAGGCGACTTCGAACGCGCCGTCAGCCATCTCCTGAGGGCCGGTTTCTCAGGAAATGAGATAGGTGCCTACGTCCTGATTGGACTACCAGGGCAATCGGCCGAATCAGTGACGGCCACTATCGATCTTGTGGATGGTGCAGGTGCTATCCCCTTTCTCTCCGAATACTCCCCCCTGCCCCACACGCCGCTATGGGAAAGGGCAGAGCGTTCTTCCAGATACGACCTTTCAGAGCCCCTTTTCCATAACAATACACTCCTCTCCTGCTGGAGTGAAGCCGAGATGGCCGAACTTCCTCGGCTGAAAAAACGCGTACTCGAAATCCGAGAAAAGCACAGATAGTTCCGCCATCTCATAACAAGCAGATATACACCCTGTAGCACCAGTTAATCTGATCGTGTCAGCCCCTGTTGATCAGACTGGCAGCATACCCCGCACCAAAGCCATTATCAATATTCACCACAGTGACGCCGGCCGCGCAGGAGTTGAGCATACCCAGCAGTGCAGCAATCCCCTGGAAGCTCGTGCCATATCCTACACTGGTCGGGACCGCTATCACAGGTTTATCAACCAGTCCCCCGACAACACTCGGAAGCGCTCCTTCCATCCCTGCGGCCACCACGATTACCGAGGAGTTCATTAGCCTTTCCTTGTGGGCCACTAACCTGTGGAGTCCGGAGACCCCCACATCATATACGGTATCCACATGGTTCCCCATGAACCTGGCCGTGATGGCGGCCTCCTCTGCCACAGGGATATCGGATGTCCCGGCGCTCACAATTAGGATTGTTCCTCTGCCCGATGTCTCTATATCACGCCTGATTAGGGTCAGCACCCTGGCCCTATCATGGTAGGTACTGTCCGGGAACTTGCCTAGGATCTCTTTGGCCTTTTCCTTGGAAAGACGCGTGACAAGGATGTTATCCCCTTGGCCAAGCATCTCTTCCATAATCCCCACGATCTCGTTTATCTCTTTCCCTTCGCCGAATATGACCTCTGATAGGCCCCTCCTCAGTCCCCTGTGATGATCCACGCAGGCAAAGCCGATATCTTCGAAAGGCAGGCCCTTGAGCCTCTCCACGCCCTCTTCAACGGTGATCTGCCCTTTGGCCAAGAGAACCAGGAGTTCCCTTAAAGAATTTTTATCCACTGGCTTTTTTCCCTCCTATCCTTTTTCTCAGGTCCTGAACCTTTTTGCCGGCCCTGCCGCTCAGACGGCTGAGAATGTCCTGGCTGCATGTGACACTGGAACAATGTCTCCATAGCCCACAGTGGTCAGAGTAACATAGCTGTAATATATCAGCGACTCATCCAGGATCCTATATCGATCACCTTAAAAACCTGAACACCTAAGATCCCCTTTCCTTACTTCATATCACAGCGTCGACCTATTTGGAAGATGCCCACGGACCTGCTCATTTTCCTTTTTTCTCTACATAGCCCAGTGATTCTCTCAGCAGTTCAGCCCATTCCCTGAAGGCCCCCTTTGCATAGCCCCAAGTGGTGAACCCCTTAAGCATGTTGATGTCTACCGGAGTACCCTTTTTCATGTCCACAACCGCTCCCAAGGGTTCATTGGTTATTGAGTCGAGGAATTCTGCCTCCATAGCTGCACCTCCCATATCCACCGGTACACCGACCCCAGCGGTGGTTACGACATTCACGAACGGGTTGGCAGGGACAAGATCTGTAATTGCCGCTCGGATTCGCAACACATCGGGTCCAGGCTTGTCAACAACAGGATATGCGTCTTGAACCTTTTCAATCACCACATTTCTAAAATAGTCGGTCAATTCCTTCAGGACATCGGGCTCGATTTGACGATTCTTTGCCTCCGGGTGGTAGAAGACCACCACCTGATCGATCATGAGTTTCTTATAGCGCTTCCAGTCTACATTCGGCTCCTCATACCATAATAGGCTTTCGTCTTCGGGATCAGGTTTCAGTTTTGAATAGTCCCGGAGAAAGCCCGACTGGGGTGGAGTCGTGGTGGCGCAAGCAGTCAACAGCAACAGCCCAAGGGCCATGACAAGAACACCTTTTCCTGAACCAAGGTCCCATCTTTTCATGCCATTTCTCCTCTCTTGGCTAATACGTTAGTATTCGTTCTTATTTCATAGCCTTTTTATTCTTAAACCGTCTCCTTTTCGACTCAAGCAATTTCCGCCGGCGATAGGGGCCTATCTCGGGTGAGGAGCAGGTACAAGCAGGGAACTACCAATTGTGAAATAAACGTTGCAGAAATCAGGCCGAAGATAATGGCATTGCACAAAGGCATCCACATGGGATTGCTAAGGGAAAGGGGGATCAGGCCGGCTACCGTGGTGATGGTCGTACTTACAATGGGTCTGAGCCGGTCCGCAGCCCCGCGGGCCGCCGATTCACGGACAGAAAGGCCCGACTGGCGGTGTGTATTCATGGCAAAACGCACCTGGTATGCCAGATCCTCGTGGTCAATCCGATGAAAATCAAGGGCCTCCCGTTTCGGCACCAATTTTATATCAAGCCTTGGAGGCCCGAGATTGTCGCGAACATCAGATGCCCCGGGAATTGCCCTCAATGCTGACTGTACCTGCAGAACAATCTCTCTGAGTTTTTCAGTGTCTTCGCCCACAATTTCGATTTGAATGGGGTCCTCGGTGGTAGAACCGCCTGTCTGGGGTGTTAGCACCAGCAGACTTCCCGGATAGGACCTGAGCGCCTCTACAATCTCCTCTCTGAGCCCTTCCAAGTACTGAAAGGCCATCTTTCCTCTCTCCTCCAGCCTTGTGAAGATACAGGAGAACCCAATATAATTGGTGTCTTCATATGGGACCAGTGCTTCTCCTATGGAGTTCCGCGATAGAGGGCTCTTCTTGCCCACAAACTTGACGACACTCTCCAGGTAAGGCCTTGAACGAAGAATTTCTCCCAGCTCGTCGGCAGCCTTTTGTGTAGAGGCCAGTGTGGTGCCGGGGGCTAACTCGACGGTGATGCCCAGGTTTCGGCCATCGGCCTTAGGATATAGTAGGCTTGGTAAGAGCCCCGCTCCCGTCAGGGACAGGACGAACAATAAGAGGGCAACCGCAGTACATAGCAGGGCTGTCCATCTGTTGCGTACTGTCCTTCGGAGACTCCACAGGCGCCCCGTTGCTCAGACGGTGCCGGCCGTCCGTCACAAGGAGTGCCCCTTCACCAACCCCCTGAAGGATCTCCTGCGTAGATAGCCCTGCTATTCCTTCGACGACCTCGCGTTGTTCAACCACTCCCCTCCCCTCATCCACCACAAAAATGTAGGGCCTATTCTGGCGGTAGATGAAGACATCAAACGGAACCACCACGGCATCCACCTTCTCATCCACCACTATCCAGCAGGTGACAAACATGCCATCTTTGATCTTCCCTGCTCCCTCCGTTGTTAAGACCTTAACCTGTATCGAACGTCCCCCGGGACTGACGGCAGGACTAACTGAAAAGACCTTCCCCCTCACGGCACCACCCTGAAGAGGGCTATCAGGTTCCAGGTCCGAAGGGGAAGGGAACCGGTTCGGCGAGGTCATGATGATTGCCGGCTGTCCCGGCTTTACCATGCTACCCTCAAATGGTGGAATCTCCATGGTTACTTCAAATTCATGGGGATCGATGATGACCATAGGGACCGTTTTGAGCGCGGCCTCCTCGCTGCTGGTATTGACGAGGTTGGGGGCAAAGTAGTCACCCTTCTTGATGTTAACATAGGTGAGTATCCCATCAAAGGGTGCATAGATGCTACTTCGCTCAAGAGGCAGTTTGGCCTGCACCACACGGGCTTGAGCAGCAGCGACCCCAGAAAGGGCGGCTTCCAGACTCGCCTTGGCAGAGGCTACTGCACTTTCAGCGGTCTTGAGACTTGTGCGGGATACATCCAGTTCATGCCTTGAAATAGCCTTTTTTTGGAAAAGTTCCTTGTTGCGGCTGAAGGTATCATTGGCAAGCCTCTGCTGTGCCTCCGCCTGGCTCAGTCGGGCTCGGGCCGCATTTACCTGTTGCTCGGATTCAGCCAGGCCGGACTTGGCCACCTTTAACTGTTCAATAGAATCCCGCTTGTCCAAAGAAGCCAAAACCTCTCCAAGCTTCTCTCCCTTTCTGGGGCCGTTTACCCAATCGCCCTCGCGTACGGTACGACCATCCTCTTTCACCTTTACA
>JAZDES010000073.1:0-26308 GCA_043808585.1 Pseudomonadota bacterium
CCCCTGCCTGGCAGAAACTGTATTTAAAGGTAAGGGGGCGTGCCACAGGCTGTGAAGAATTTGGGTTACGTCCATTGGAAAAAAGACCCTCACGGTCTGTCATCTTACTCCTCAGTGTTTTCAAAGCGCTAAAGTATTACCCGGAATTGAAGCAGCGTCAATAATACAGCTCTTTTCAGTCTAACAGCTCACAGGCCAGACGAACGTATGTCTCAACCCCTTTTGAAAGGATTTCCTCATTGAAATTGAATCCGCTGTTGTGCAGGGGGGCTGAATTCTCACGACCTACCCCCAAAAAGAAAAAGAAGCCCGGTACTTTCTCCAAAAAAAATGACATGTCGTCTCCGGCCATAATCGGTTCTGGCTCAAACACATTTCCTTCCCCCACTACCTCGGCAGCGCAGCGACGAACTGTCTCAGCCAGGGTCACATCGTTCACGGTGGGAGGATAACCCCGGGAGTATCTAAACTCATATCGAGCCCCCATGGCCCCACAGATGCCTTTAATGATCTTCTCCATACGAGCGTGCCAGGAATCCCAGATGTCCCGCTCGAAGGTCCTGGTAGTCCCTGCCATTTCGGCCTCGTCCGGGATGACATTGAAGGTGGAGCCGGCTTGGAAACGGCCCACAGTTAGCACGATAGGGCTCATAGGGTTTATCTGTCTGCTTGCAATACGCTGCAGACCGTTTACCACCTGCACCCCAACGTCGATGGGATCAACACAGAGATGCGGCATGGCCCCATGTCCGCCTTTGCCGATAATCTTCAGATCAAAATGGTCATTGGCGGCCAGAACGCATCCGGCTCTTACCCCGATCGTTCCTTCGATACCATCATGTAAATGGCAGCCTATTGCAAAATCCACCTTGGGATTTTCCAATACGCCGGCCTCGATCATGGGCTTCGCCCCGCCGGGACCCTCCTCAGCAGGCTGAAAGACAAACTTAATCTTGCCTTTCAATCTTTCGCCTATCCTGCTGAGGATAGATGCTGCCCCCAAGGCCATGGCCATGTGGGCGTCGTGTCCACAGGCGTGCATTACACCTTGGTGGGTGGAAGCGAAAGGCAAGCCGGTCTTCTCCTCCACTTTCACTCCGTCTATGTCCGCGCGGATCATCAAGGTCTTGCCCTTTTTCCCGAGTTCCAGCAATCCTACCACCCCGGTCTTGGCGATTCCAGTCTCGACTTTAAGTCCTAATTCTTCTAAATGTTTTGCAACAAAGGCAGCTGTCTTCTTTTCGCAGAATGCCATTTCAGGGATCTTGTGCAGTGCTCTCCTCGCTTCTATAACCGCGTCCTTTTCCTCCTGAACCATTTTCCTGAAATCAATCATAGAAAGAACCTCCTGACATCTTGCATGGAACTCCTAATGCAGGCCTTCGGCCGTAACCAAATTAGTGTTCAGGTTTCAGGTTTCGGGTTTCAGATTCTACGGAACTCTTGTTTCAAAGGCGACTACGTAGTTCAATCTCGCAACCCTCACGGCTCAGCGCTATCAGGGACGAAGAGAAAAAGGCAGCCACGATCGATGGGGTCATTTGGGCTGATCTAGTGTGAACACAGTTACCTCATGATATTGGGCAAAAACATGGCAGTCTCGGGGAGGATGAAGAGAAGCGCGGCGCACGCAATAAGGCTCAGGAGAAAGGGAAGGACGCCCGTATATATCACGTTGAATGGTTCCCCAGTTATGTTCTTGACAATAAAGACGGAAATGGCCACAGGGGGTATGATGACGCCGATCATGAGGGTAATGCCGATCATGATGCCGAACCATATGGGATCGAACCCCAGCTTGATAACGGCAGGATAAAAAATGGGAGTCGCAAGGATCATGAATGCCAGGTCATCGATAATGGAACCGCCGATCAGGTAGATGAAGATAATAAGAATCATAATGATGCTCTTGTTAAAGGGTAAACCGGTAATCCAGTCGGCAGCAATAAAAGGAATCCCTGTCACGGCCAGGAAATGACCAAACACGATGGAACCTCCAATAAGAAGGAGCACCATACAGGCTGTTCGAAGTGATTCCTTAAAGGATTTCACCAGGCTCGAGAAGGGAAAGGACCTCTTTGCATAGGCCAGTATCAGCACCGCGGCAGTACCGATACTTCCCGCCTCTGTGGGGGAAAACCATCCCCTCATGAGCCCTCCGATGACCACGAAGAAGATAATCGCGACCCACAGAAACTCAGGGGACGACTTCAATCTCTCTTGCCACGTCGATTTCGGTGCCCGCTGGGCAATGGACGGATCGATTTTGACCCAGCCGTAGATAACGAATATAAAAAAAAGGGAAATGATCAGTCCGGGGATAACGCCGGCAAGGAAGAGCTCGCCGATTGATTGTTCCGTGATAAGACCGTAGATCATAAGGGGGACACTGGGAGGAATCAGCATCCCTAGGGTGCCAACAGAGGCTACGACGCCTGTGGAAAGCTTCTTACTGTAACCCAGGCGCGACATCTCAGGAATTGCAATACCCGCAAATGTGGCACAGGTTGCAAGCGTAGATCCGCACATGGCCTTGAACAGCGTTGCTCCCGCAACTGTGGTCATTGCCAGACCGCCGGGTATATGGCCCACGAATTTCTGAGCCGAGTTATAGAGCTTCCTGGCAATATCCGAGTTCGATGCCACCTGACCCATAAGGACAAAAAGGGGGATGACGGTAAACCCGTAGGAGGTAAAGGTCTCAAAGAAGTCTTTGACAACCATGTTGGAGGCTGCGCTCCACGTGCCAAGATATCCAAGTCCGATAAAACCGATAAAGGCCATTGCATATGCCAGTTCGATACCGGTCAAGAACATGACCATCAAGACAAAAATGCCGACTATCCCTGTCGTTATTTCATTCATGTCGGTCTCGAACAATCTGCAGAATCTGTGAAAGGAGAGTGAAACACTGGATAATGCAGCAGAACGCCAGTCCAAAAGAAATCGGGTAGTAGGGCATTCTAAACACGGGGGTAACCTCATTAGATTTAATAAGATCAAAGCTCATAAGGACAAAATTCCAGCTTATCCACAGGAAGAACGCGATGCCTATGATTCGCGTGGCGACCTCAATCCGATCGCTTACACTACCCGGCAACATCTCAATGAAGAAATCGACTGCAATGTGTCCTTTATGAAGTGATGTATAAGGAAGGGCGAAGCCAATCACCACTGCGCCCAAAAAAGAGATGATTTCGAAGTCACCTATGATCGGTTTCCCAAAAGCCCTCATCACCACATTAGTAAGTGTGAAAAGGAACATGAAGGCAAGGGTTAATCCTGATATCAACAGAAGAAATCTACACAAGGCACGTTCAAAGGCAGACCAGGTCCTCATTATTTCCTCCTGTTCTCATTGGAGGGTTTTGAGGGCGGCGACCCGCCGCCCTCAAACCATCGTTAATCGTCCTAATCAACAGGCGCTGTCTTGAGGTATTCCTGGCACCATATCAGGGCTTCTTCTCCCTGCAGACCCTTCTCTTTCATGCTCTTCACATAGGCATCGAGCACGGGCTGCATCCTTTTCTTCATCTCTGCCACTTCCTCAGGGGGTGCCTTTGTGATCTTGTGCTTCCCCGTTTTCATGATATATTCACGGCCCTCTTTGTCCATGTCATTCCACAGCTTGCACTGCTTCTCAAACCACTCCTCGTTGAGCTTGTCGATGATCTGCTGAATGTCCTTGGGAAGGGAATCCCATTTTTCCTTGTTCATGGCGATGAAGAAGCCGTTCGAGTACGCGTTGCCCGGGTTTTCATAGGTGTAATGGCAGATCTCCCCGAACTTCCAGCCCTTCAAGGTCTCTATGGGAAGGAGGACCCCATCGGCGAGCCCCCGCTTCAGGGCATCGTAGGTCTCCAGCATAGGCATGGTGGTGGGCGTACCCCCGGCAGCGGCCACAACCTTCGAGGTGTTGGCATCGCTCTTGAATCGAAGACCCTTTAGATCATCGATAGTGTTGACCGGTGTTTTTGAATGGAACAAGCCGGGAGGATGGGCGTGGAGATAGAAGAGTTTTACGTCGTCATACTCCTTTGGTTTGAAATGCTGGTAGAACGCATTGGCCATCCGAGATGCCTGGGCGCCGCTCTTGTAGCCGAGAGGGAGAACGATGACCTCTGACAGGGGCATCCTGCCAGGCGTATAAGACATGATGCTAAACCCGATATCAACAATCCCTTTAACGACACCGTCATAGGTCTGGTTCGCCGACACTAGGGTGCCAGCAGGGAAGAAGGCGACCTTGACGCGGCCATTTGTCCTCTTCTCCAGTTCCTTGCACCATTCACTGGACAAAACGGAAAGACCGTGGGTTGGTGGTGCGAAGTTCGCGTATTTCAGTTTGATCACAGGTTCTGCTGCGGAACCCATGGTCGGAAGATAGCAGGTAACCAATGAAATCATGCAAACGGTGAGAAAAAATCTCATGACGTAATCCTTCATGTCCAAATACCTCCTTTTAAATGTAATGTTTCCCAATCCTACAACAGATCGTCTGCACCTCCTTTCCACAAATGGACTGCATGAACCTTAGTTTTGTTTACCAATCCTTGTCAGTGAGAAATCATACCAGCCATTGGCCACGCAGGTTTTCAGCCTGGTCTACGCGTTTCTGGCCTTGCCCGGAACATACCGCAGTTCCGGCTTGTTCACCTTACCCGCAGGATTCCTCGGGAGGCATTCCATAAATTCAACAAACTTCGGAACCTTATAGTCTGCGAGGCGTTGGGCACAGAATTTCCTAATTTCATCTTCCGTCCAATTTTCGCCGGGTTTCAGTACAATGCAGGCCTTTACCACTTCGCCCATAACGGTATCGGGGACTCCCACGACTGCGGCCTCCAATACCTTCGAGTAGTCGCATATGACATTTTCCACTTCCAGGGAGTATATCTTTTCTCCGCCGCGGTTAATCATGTCTTTCTTACGGTCCAGTACGTAGACAAAACCTTCATCATCGATCTTGCCTATATCACCCGTATGAACCCAACCATCAACGATGGTTGCACTCGTGGTCTCCGGCTTCCTCCAGTATCCTTTAAAGGCCTTTGCACCCTTTAACATGATCTCACCAATAGCTCCCCTCGGTACTTCATGGCCTTCATCATTTACTATCTTTGCACGTACTGTGGGAAGGCATTTACCTACAGCCTTTATCTTGCGAAGCGCATCCTCAAAGGGTGTCGATGTTGCAATCGCAAAGCATTCCGTCAACCCGTAGCCTACACTGATTTGAAGATGAGGCAGTTTGTTGAAGATACCCCTCACCATCTCCTCTGTGGCGGGCGAACCACCGAAAAGTGCTGTCCTAAAAGAAGAAAAATCATACGTCTCGAAGTCAGGGTGATTGACCATGAGCCAGATAACATTAATGACACCCATATACTGGGTCACCGCTTCCTTAGCCATGAGCTCCAAGAAATCCTTGGTGTTAAATTGCCTCATATAGACGCATGCGACACCGCTGAAAATTGTTGGCAGCATTAGACAGGACAGGCCGGTGATATGAAAAAGGGGGATACAGCAGATCATCCTGTCTTGCGGTTCAAATTGAATAAAGTCGCTCACCAGCATTGCCGTCAAGACGAAGCCCCGATGATGGAGTATGGCACCTTTGGGTTTGCCTGTGGTACCCGAGGTATACATGATCGCCGCAACATCCGATTCCGACAGGGCGGCCCTCGGAAATCCATCTTCTTCTTTCTCCTTTAACAACGAAAAAGGGAGTGTCCCCTCGGGCACGTGAGGTCCATTAAGAAATATCTTCTCAATCGTTTGTAGCTGACCCTTTACAGAATCAATAGAGGACCAGTACTCTTCATCGACCACCAATACCTTGCTCTCGGAGTCGTTTATCTCATAGGCCAGTTCCTCTCCCTTGAATCTGGTATTGAGCGGCACCACGATGGCCCCCAGTTTCATCAATGCAAAAAAGCTTAACGGGAATTCCATCTGTATGCCTAGAAGTAAGGCCACATGATCTCCCCGTTTAACTCCGTGCTTTGCCAGACCGGCTGCAATCGTGTTGACAATCCCGTCAAATTCCGCAAACGTTAGACGCCAATCCCCGGCAATAAAGCCTACCTTGTAAGGAAATCTTCTGACCGTATTTTCCAGCACTTCAACAAGATTTCGCGGCCTGTCTTTAAATATCTCACCCTTGAAATCAGGCCATTCTTCTTCTACAATCTCCCAACCAGACTTAGCCTTTAACGCTTCCATCATGCGTTATTCCAACTCCCCTGAGGCGCCTGCTTGATGCAAGAACTTCAGGCTGGCTGCAAAACTCTAATACTGACTTTTTTGAACAGGTTTTTTGCCTCCTCCCGATAAGAAAGCATATGCGGGGCTTGAAAGTGTTCTTTAAGTGAATCTACGCTTTGCCAAGCTTCAATGATCGTAACGAAATCATCACCGGTTTTCTCATGAATCGGTATATCAGTTTCAGTATCGACCGTCGGTTCGTACACTAAACAGCCAGCTTCTGCCTTCACATTGGGGATATTTCGGCGCAGTATGTCCATATATGCTTCTCTGCACCCTGGTTTCAATTCAATGGTAGCTATCACGTGAATCATTTTTTCTCCTTTCTAGGGCTTCTTATGATCTTAATGCATCAGTGAATCCATGGCTATCTATAAAGAAAGCTCAATGGCATACTAACATGTTCTATTTAAAGACATCAAGGGACTGTAAATTTTTTTGTGCAGATCTATATTGAACCTTTTTCTTGACCCGTAAGTCCTTTTGGAGCCTACGTCCTCCTCCACGCTTTACACAGTTTAATCAATAATCAAGGTTTGAGCCCAATTTGGGATCAGTATAATCTAACCGAGAACCGATGAAAAAGAATGTGTTTTTTCTCCTGACTAGTCCTTTAAGTAGTATAATTAGTCAACAACGTCCCGGACCTTACACTTGCTGAAACCCACCCCGGTGAATCTTTCAAGACAGGCCCTTTTCACCCGCCAGTCGCCATCCACTTTCTCTACCTTGAGCTTGAAGCGGTACAGGTCAGCGCCCTCTCCCACCTCCTCCATCCAGCCCTTGGGATCGTTATAAAGTTTTTTCAGTTTGGGCACGGATTGATCCTTTTTGACGATCAGGAAAGGGAAAGACACTAAGGGTCCACCCTCTCTGGATTCAATTTCAACGCTCGGTTGGGGATAGACCACCTTCAGTTCTCCGTAGTGTCTGAAGGCCATGAAGAGAATCCTTTTTGCCCCTCGGCGGTCCAAATCACCCGGCTGGGCCTGAAAGTCTTCGGTGGTAAGCTCAATAATCTCGCCAATGTCATGCTGTTCAGCAAAGCGGGCTGCCTTTTCCACCAACTCCCGAAGCGCCCTTTCATCGTCTTTGGGAGAGCACGAAGAAGAGGCGAGAATGAGGGCACCCGAGAGCAATAGCACCCATGGCCGTGCTAGCTTTAACATCTCCGGAAAACCCCCCTTTCAGTCAAGTCCCGGCTCCTGATCCTTTCCCTCTACATTTCGATTCACAATTCAAGTTGTCCCCCCTTTTCCGATATCAATGGGGTCAAACCTTGATTTGTGATTTAAGCTGCTGAGAGTTATGCTTTACCCGATTCTGCTTGGTAATCTTATTAAAGGTTGTCCTCTGGCTCCCTAAAAGACAGCATGTCTTACAGCATCACCGGAAACTTCTTGCACACATGCACGGGATTACGAAGAGTCCGCGTGTCAGGTTTTTTGATTCAAGATTCCGGGCTTTTCATGAGGGTTTTCCTCCCGACAGAAACAAAGGTTCCGTCAGGAGTTGGCTAGGCACATTTTGAGATGTTGCTCCATGGGCGATCTCTGACAAAAAGGTCCAAGGGTTCAGGGGTTCAAGGTTCAGGGTTTAATTATTAGGTGTTTCAAGGCTGCTGTTCCCTGCAACTGCTGACGAATTCTTTGGGGGTAACTATCTTGATGCCCATGTAATTTTTGATAGAGGTAAGAGCCTTATCCCCTGAAACGATGAAATCTGCCTTGAGGGCCACAGCACATTCGATAAACTTGTTGTCATCAGGGTCCTCTTCGACAACAAACAATCTTGGGGTCTTTGCAGCAAAAATTACATGAAAGCCACATGCAAAGAGACTTAATAATTCATCCAATTCTCGTTCGTTCTGAAGCCCCAGACGTCTAAGCACCTCTGTGTATTCGTCTATGATGGATCTAGATAGACAAAGTGTGACTTCACCGGTTTTCCAAAGATCCACAATTCTACGCAGATTTCCGCCGAAAAAGGATGAAACAAAAATGTTTGTATCCACTACAACCTTGATCACTTTTTGGCTCTTAGTTCCCGAATGGTCCGCAGAATGTCTTTGGAGGTAAGTCCGCGAGATGTCAACTTTGCACCGATACGCCCCCACAAGTCATCTATATATGAGCCTATATCTCGATCCCTGACGTAGTCTTCGAGCAGCTCCCTGACAACTTCACTAATGCTCTTACCCTCGGCCTTTGCAAGATCGTTGACCTTGGCCTTGAGCTCAGGATTGATCCGAACTATCATTTGAGTGGTCATCTTAATCCTCCACTAAGAACGATATAGTGTATATACGATATATCAAACCCTGCTAAATTGTCAAGTGGGGAATGAATCAATGCCCCTCCTCTTCAGCTCATAGCGCTGCTCGTGGCATAAGGGACGATTTTGTGCCTGAGCTGAGCAGCTTTTTTGTTGTCCGGTGTCCCCTGTTGGCTTTGCAAGGAATTATTTCAGAGAATCACTTCCTCTCTGAATCCAAAGCGTATTCCATTGTCGAGGTAGTAGATTAGAGAGGGTTGGAATTTGTAGAGCCTTACCTTAAACCGTTTTACAAAGGCGGCCAGATCCAGAGGTTGGCCCGGGTCGAAGAATTCCTCTGTAAAAGTGAACTTCTTCAAGTAGGCCCGCACAGCCTTGACTGCCTCAGGACCCACAGAAACAGTCCCGATTTTGCCCGACATCTGTATGCCACGGATCTCCCGCCAAGTGGATGCAATCGCATGGATCGCGGCAGATGCCTGGCCGCTCGCCAGGGATTCCTGGATGTGCCTGGATTCAGGGTCAGAGAAGAAGTAGAAGCAGGAGTTCAAATATACATAGTAGACGGCTGCCGCCCAGGCCACATCTCCCCTGGCTGTTGCGAGGGTCATGGTGCTCTGTCCATTTATGATCTCTTCTGCAAGTCTCCTCAGGTCGTGATCGTGCTCTGGAGCCATTTTGCAAGCCTTAAGAGTCCTCGGTCTGCACTATGAAATGGAAGAAAGCGACAAAGATCTAGATCAGGGTCTTGGAATCGCAGCTGTCGCACTCAAATTGCAGGGTGACATGACTGATGTTGTGGAGCCGTAATCGGTCTTCGATCTTCCCTCTCAGCTTGTCGCTCTCACTTACCATCATATCCTCTATATCCACATGTGCCTCAAACTGGATGTTTCTCTCGTTGAGCATCCAGACGTGGACATGGTGGATATTCCTGACGCCTGGAATGGCTTCCACGCTCTTCTTGATCTCCTTTAGGGAAACCGATCTGGGAGAACCCATCATGATCACGCTCGTTGCCTCCTTGATGATATCGAAGCTCCCTTTGAGGACATACAGCGATATAAGGACCGTCAGTAATGTATCCACCCAATACACATCGAAAAAGTAGATAAATATCCCACCGACGATAACGGCCATACTCGAAACCGCATCACTGAAGAGGTGAAGATACGCCGCCCGGATATTCAAGTTGTCCCTGGATCCCTTTCGCAGCAAAAGGGTCCCGATGATATTGGCGAGCAACCCGATTCCGGCTACCCCTATCATCAGAGCGCCTCGAATCGGCTCTGGGCTCATGAATCGCCCGTAGGCCTCCCTGATCAGAAAGAAACAGATGGCAATCAAGACCGACGCATTTATAACGGCGGCAATAATCTCGGCCCTCTTCAATCCGAACGTGTAGTTCTCGGTCCTGGCACGTTCACTCAGCCGAATGGCAATATAGGCAACAATGATCGCGATACCGTCGCTGAAATTGTGCAGGGCATCCGAGATCAGGGACAGGCTGCCAGATACAATCCCGCCGATCACCTCCGCGACAGTGATCCCAAAGTTGAGCATCATGGTGATAAAGAGGCGGCCCGCCGATCCAGCCGCATGTGAGCTATCATAAGCCATTAAGTCATCCTTCCAATAGAGGTGGACGTCGGTCTGCCCAGGGTCTTGCCTCCTCCAGCTGTGCAGCAAGCCGGAACAGGGTCGCTTCATCGCCGAAACGTCCCACAAAGTGGACCCCCACAGGAAGGCCTTCACTATTCCAGAAGAGGGGCACAGACATGGCAGGTTGTCCGGTGGCATTGCAGAGTGGAGTAAAAGGCACGAATTCTTTGGCACGATCCAGGCCCTTTAATGGGTTACCAGGGGTTGAATCAAAAGTACCTAAAGGCACCGGGGGCTCTCCCAGGGTAGGTGTAAGCCACAGGTCATAATCTAAAAAGAAGCGAGCCACTCTGCGGGCCTCGCGTTGAAGCACCTGAATGGCCAGAAGGTATTCCGTTGAATTGTGCTTGCGCCCCATCTCGCCAAGTGCCCAAGTGAGAGGTTCTACCTTCTCTGGATCGAGTTTTTGGCCAGTCATGTGGGCTATCGCCTCCAGGGTGGCTGAACACCCTGACGACCAGAGTACCATGAAGCACTTAGTGACCAGTTCACCGTCAACTTCTGGGGCCGCTTCTACCAACTCGTGACCCAGGTCCCCGCAAAGGGTCGCCGCATCTTTTACGGCGCTGACGCAGTCGGGATGTAGTACCAGCCCGGAGGTTGTCTCGGTTGTAAATGCAATACGCAGGCATCCTGGGTCAGCGCCCGCCTCCTCAAGGAAGGAACGTCTTGGGGGCGGAGCCCAGTATGGGTCGCCTGTGTCCGGGCCTGCCGTGGCATCCAGTAAGGCGGCGCTGTCCCTTACCGACCGGGTAATGGCATGCTCGGCCACCAGCCCCCCCATGATATCGCCAAAATCAGGCCCTAGAGGGTTGCGCGCACGGGTGGGCTTGAGCCCGAAAAGCCCGCAGCACGATGCCGGGATCCGTATGGACCCGCCACCATCATTTCCATGGGCCATGGGGACCAGACATGCAGCCACTGCGGCGGCCGAGCCCCCGCTTGAACCGCCTGTGGTCCGTTCAATATCCCACGGGTTCCGGCAGGGTCCGAATAGATGGGGCTCTGTGGTTGGGAGGATCCCGAACTCCGGCGTGTTGGTCTTTCCGAGGATAATCAACCCTGCCCGTCTAAGCCGGACGACCAATTCGCTATCGTGGTCAGGTACAAAGTCCTTCGTGAGTCTCGAACCCAGGGTCATCCGCACGCCCTTGTAATAGGCCAACAAGTCTTTGATCAGAAAGGGCACACCGGCAAAGCGTCCCTCAGGCAATTTGCCTGTTGCCGCCTCCCTCGCCTGGTCATACATGGGCGTTACTACGGCATTGAGGATCGGATTCAACCGCTCAATCCGCTCAACGGCCGCCTCTACCAGTTCAATTGCCTGGATTTCCCTCTTACGGATCATCTCCGCCTGGGCCATAGCATCAAGAAGGGTGAGCTCGTCGAATTTCGTCATAGAAAACCCTTCGCCTACAATTCATCTTGGGCCTTTTTTGCCAAGGCCAGCTCAAGATCGCACTGTAGACATCGCCTTGCCTCCATTATTGCCTGGTCGTCGCTCAAACAGAGTTCTACCTCTCCAAACCCCTTATGCCTCTCTGAAAGTGACAAGGTCGGAGTCTCTACCCGTCCAAGGTCTGCAAACCCCTTTTCCCTCTTCCCGTCATATCCTAGTCGTTTACTTGGGCCTTCCGCCTCGCGCCTAACGCCTTCTATTATATTCCCATCCCCGCCTAGATACCGATCTATGGCGCCTGCAGCGCTCCTGCCGGCGGCGATTGCCTGTATGATGGTGCCGGGTCCGGTAACCACATCGCCTCCGGCAAAAATACCGGGGAGGCCTGTCTCCTGGGACTCGGGATCTGCCACTATCAAGTCCTTTTCGATCTTTAATGGATCTTTCCTGCCAAGGCAAGAAAGGTCAGCGGTCTGGCCTATGGCCAATATGACCTGATCAGCCTCAACCGTTTCCTTGGTATCATCAAAGGCAGGGCAGAAGTTCCCTTGAGCATCAAAGACCGCGGTACACCTGACAAGCTCTACCCCTGTCACCCTTCCGTCTTCCCCAATGATACGGTGGGGTCCCCAGGAGGGCATCAGTTTTACTCCTTCCTCAACTGCGATTTCAATCTCCCACGGGTTTGCAGGCATCTCCTCCCTGCTCTCGAGGCAGGCAAGGGTTATCTCCTTGGCCCCTACTCTTAGGGCGCTAAGGGCCACATCCACCGCCACATTACCTCCGCCCACCACCAGCACCCTATCCTTTAGGCTGATCCCCTTCCCCGAGTTCACATCTATTAGAAAATCGATCCCCCACAGGACATCATCCAATCCTGCCCCTTCCAGTTCTATCCTTCTGCTCCTCTGAAGACCCAAGGCCATGAAGACCGCATCAAAGCCTTCCTCCCTCAGCTGGCCCAGATCAAAGTCTTTGCCTAGTATCTTACCGGTCTCGAGCCTCATCCCCAGGCCTAGGACATGATCGATCTCTCTTTCGAGTACCTCCTCGGGTAACCTGTAGTAAGGGATTCCATACCTCATCATCCCCCCTGGCTTGGACCTTGCCTCAAAGATGGTGACCCGATGGCCCTTTTTTCTTAGATAGAACGCAGCTGTCAGACCGGCAGGGCCAGCCCCGATTACAGCCACCTTGTGTCCGGTATCATCGGCCACGTCCCGGACCCCTTCAGGAAGACCCCCTGCCTTATCTGCGGCGAATCGTTTGAGGGCACATATGGAAATGGCCTTATTGACCTCACATCTCCGGCAGCTATCTTCGCAGGGATGGGTACATACCCTCCCCAGGATGCCGGGGAAAGGAACCCTGTCCAGGATCAATTGATAGGCCTCTTTTTCTTTCCCCTGTGCTATGAGTCTAATATATCCCGGCACATCTATCGCGGCGGGGCATGCATTTGTGCACGGCGCCGGGCCCTCCGGTACGAACTCCTCGGGAGACATGGATCGCAGCGGCCTTATGATATCTAGGATGGCTATCCCGTTGGGGCATACACCCTCACATCTGCCACAGGTGGTACAGGCCCATGGATAGGGCGTATCCGCTATCTCATCAACGAGATCAAGCTCTATGTGCCTTACGATCCTCCTTACATTGAAGCCATTTACACCGGTGATTGGGCATGCGGAACTACAACAGCCGCACTGCTCGCACGTTCTGAACATGGAAACGTCATTAAAATTCTCAGCCAATGCCGGATCACCATTCATATCTCTTCAACCCCTCAGTGAAGATCAAGTTGCCTTGCCATCTCCCTCATGGTATTCGCAAACTTTGGTCCGTCCGCGGCAGAGCACCAGACGTTCCATAGTTTGTCCGGGTCATATCCCCTCTTGGAAAGTCTCTTCTTCGCTCGCTTCACCCTGCTCTCACAGGCATAGTTGCCGGCTATGTAGTGGCAGGTCGGAAACTCACATCCTGCCACCAGTATCCCTGCTGCACCCAACTCAAATCCCCGCTCAATCCACTTAATTGGAACACGCGCAGAGCACATTACCCTTATAAGCCGTGCGTGGGACGGGTATTGAAGCCGGCTTACACCGGCCATGTCCACCCCGCCCAGTGCACACCAGTGACACACAAAGCCCAGTATCTTCTTATCGGGGTTTTCCTCCAGGGCGGCCTCCACCTGGGCAAGAAGCTGTTCGTCCGAGTAGTGTACAATGCTGATACATTCCTTGGGGCAGTCGGCTGCACACAGACCACACCCCTTGCAGAGGGCCTTTATCACAGCGGGTTTCTCCTCCTCCACCAGCTGTATGGCGCTGTAAGGGCATCGTTTGTAGCAGAGGCCGCAATTATTACAATCGGCAAGGTCGATATGGGCAACGATGCCCTCTGCCTCGATGAAGCCGTTTTTCATGGGAATAGAAGCCCTCATGGCAGCAGCGATCCCCTCTTCACAGCTCTCCCTGTATCGTTTAGGGGATTTTGCACAGCCGCCGAGGGAGATACCATCCGCAGGGAAGTCCACCGGACCCAGTTTTACGTGGGCCTCCTGAAAAAAGCCGTCCGGATTGGCAGACACCTTGAGAAGGCCCTTCATTTGATCCACGGTATCGTTCCCCCTAAAGGCCGTAGTGAGCACAAGCAGGTCGGAATGGATGTTAAGCTCCCTTCCAAGGAGTATGTCATGGACCCTTACCGCCAGCTTGCCATTTTGACTCGCCACCTCTGGATAACGGTTGTCGGGGAATCGTATGAATTTTACCCCTGCTTCCTTGGCAGCATCCAGGTGAAAATGCTCCTCCTTTACCATGCTGAGATCCCTGTAAAGGATATGAACGTTAATATTCTTATCTAGCTTCTTGAGTGCTAGGGCATTCTTGACCGAGATGGGACACCCGATATTGCAACAACCCCGTGTCTCATTCTTCGAATTGACGCAGTTGATGATAACCACATCCTTTATTTGGAAGTCCGAAGCCCGAAGCCCGAAGTCCGAAGTCTTCAATAGTCTTTCAAGCTGAAGCTGTGTGATAACGCGTGGATCAGTCCCATATCCGTACTGTCCCTCTGGCTCGATTTCCTTCATCCCGGTGGCCAGGATAATAGTGGATATATCCAGGGACTCGCCCGGGCCCCCGCTGTTGGGCCTGATGGTGACCTTGTAGTTCCCTATGTAGCCTTCCACGGCCTCTATCTCGGAATCCGTATATATCTTTATATTAGGATGAGACTCTACTAAATCACCCATTACCTTTATTATATCTGCGGCAGGCATCTCATTATGATCATGAGCCACTGTGGTCAGCTCGTTTAAGAGGCCTCCAAGGTTCGGTTTCTTTTCCACGATTATTGCATTAAAACCCTGTCCAGCGATATTGAGGGCTGCATTCATGCCTGCCACTCCCCCACCAATGATAAGACAGTCGGTCTTGACGGGAAGCCTGATCTCCTCGCCCTCCTCCAGGAGTACCGCCTTGGCCACTCCCATCTTGACAAGATCCTTTGCCTTCTCCGTGGCCACCTCGGGTTCATTCATGTGTACCCAGGAGACCTGTTCTCGTATGCTCACGAATTCGAGCAAATAAGGGTTCAATCCTGCCTCTTTTACGGTCCGTTTGAAGAGGGGTTCGTGGGTCCTTGGGGTGCAAGAGGCGATGACCACACGATTGAGCCTATGTTCCTTGATTGACTCCTGCATAGCGCTGAGGGCATCCACAGAGCATGACCATCTTCCCTCATCGGCGAAGGCCACGTGAGGGAGACCCCTTGCATACTCAACTACCTGTGGCACATCCACGACGCCCGCAATATTGGATCCGCAGTCACAGACAAATACACCTACCCGGATTTCCTCATTATTCATCTAGCGAACCCCATTTTTTATTGACGATTGTTTGGGTTACCGATCCCTGTTCCTTATTCAATCATCAATCGCCAATCCTCAGCAACGCCTTCATGCTCGCAGCACAGGCCTGGACAACCGATTCGGAGATATCTATGGGCCCGGTAGCGCCCCTGCACAAATATATGCCCTCCACATTCGTCTCCAAGGGGGCCATCAGGGGGTCCCTCTCTTTGAAAAAACCGAGCTTATCGAGCTCGATCTTCAACACCTTTGCAAGTCTCTCGTTCCTATCATTTGGGACAAGCCCGGTAGAGAGGACAAGGAGTTCTACCTCCTCCATCCTGAGTTCACCCGTTTCAAGATCTTCATACCTGATAGTCAGGTTCTTCGTCTCGGGCAGTTCAAATACGTCGTAAGGCCGCGCCCTGATATACCTGACACCGTTTCCATTCGCCTTCAGGTAGAAGTCCCAGAAACCTTTCCCATAGGCCTTCAGATCATTATAGAATATGATGGTCTCAACTGTGGGATCATGCTCCTTGGTGATAATTGTCTGCTTTGCTGCGATCATACAGCAGACCTTAGAACAATAGGGCACTCCATTTACCAGGCCTCGGCCCGCACACTGGTACCAAGCAATCTTCTTTGCATGCCTCTTGTCCGACGGCCTTATGATATGTCCGGCAGTTGGGCCACCGGCATTCATCAATCTCTCAAATTCCATATTGGTGATCACATTTTGATGCACGCCGTAACCGTAAAGGCCTCGGGGTGGCTTGGCGTTCATAATCCCTGAAGCCACCACGATACTCTTGACCTCCAGATTTAGGTTCTTATTTGACTGCCACAGGCGAACCGCATCCTTTCCCTCTTTCTCGCACGCTTTCACACACAACGCGATAGGGCATTCTCGACACTGGCTGCAATCAACAACACAACCCCCCACGCAGGACCCCGCTTCGCGCATCTTCCCGTATCGGCAATCCGGATCGAGCACAGCAACATTGGGTACAGCCTGGGGAAAGGGCATGTAGATCAGCTTTCGGTTGCCTCCGATCTTCCCATCCATCTCATCAGGAATGCTGACCGGGCAGGCCTCCATGCAGGCCCCACACCCAGTGCACTTTTCCTCATCAATGAACTTGGCCTTTTTTACCAGTCTCACCTCAAAATTACCGCCTGCCTTCTTTACCTTCCTGACTTCCGTATTGGTCAGGATTTCAATATTGGGATGATTATCCACCTCGTACATCTGGGGTGCCTCAATACATATGGAGCAGTCGTTTGTTGGGAAGGTCTTGTCCAGCCTGGCCATCATCCCCCCTATACTGGGGGTATCGTCCACCAAATACACCTGCGTCCCATAGTCGGCGGCATTAAGGGCGCAGTTGATTCCGGCCACACCTGCTCCGATTATCATTATTGAATTGCTCATGGTCTCATCCTGGCATGATTGAAGGCGGTCTCCGGCCCGTTGTTGGGGCCTACGGGGGCCTACGGCCTCTCCGAGCTGTAGGCTACGAGCCGGAAGCCGGAGGGAAGGCTAAAGCGGCAAGGCTAAATTGGGCCGATGGAGGCCAAATCCCGAATGTGGGATCATATCTCGGTTACAATGACGGCCTTAGATTTGCAAACGGCTACGCAGGTCCCACAGCCCAGGCAGTTTTGCTGACGCACCGGGTACGCCTTGTGGGAAAAGTCAAAGACATCCACAGGGCAAAACTTTATGCATTCTTCACATCCATCGCATCTGTCCTGATCAACATAGACAAGATAGACCTCAAAGGTCTTATACTGCTTGCCCATCAGTGAGACCTGCCACACCCGACCACTACTTCTTGAGCTCGTCCCACTTATAATCTATGAGCTCAAGCAGGACCCCATTCATCTTCTTTGGATGAATAAAGGCGAATTCACAATCACGGAAGGCTCTGGCCACCTCTCCCCTTGAGTCCGGAATAAAGGGATAGTCCTTTGTCTTTAACTCCTCAACGGCCTCACGGGTATTATCCACATTGAAGCTGATGAGCATTATGCCTTCGCCGTTCCTCTCGATGAACTTAGCCACATCTCCATCGGGGGAGGTGGACTCCATCAATTCAAAACCGACTTCTCCGACCCAGTATCTTGCAACATTAATCTTTTCAGGCTCATCCACATAGGCGTCATCCGGCCTACTCTTGCCTAAGACGGGCTCCCAGATCTTTTTTGCCTTTTCCAGGTCCTTGACGGCAATACAGATATGATCCACCTTATTTGTTTTCATGTCTCTCCCCTCTCAACTGACTATTCTCGATTGAAGGCCTCGGTTTAAAAAGTTACCTTGGCAAGCGGCACAGTGATCGCCTTGTCGGGGCAGGCAGAACCACATTCATTGCAGTCTTCGCATATGAATTCTGTGACCACCGGCCTGCCATCCTGAACCCTTATTGCGGAATCCGGACAGACCTCAACGCACACAGGCTGGATCACCCCTCCGCACCTCTGACATTTGTCTAAGTTTATCTGAGCAGCCATGATTCACTCCCCCTGCTAGTTTTGATCCTTGTAGAGTCTGAAAACCCATTCACCCTCCCCCCTGGGGATGGCCTTGAGCATCTCGATCTTGAGTGGAATATTGAAAAAGACGCTGACATCCGCCAATACGGTCTGAAACAGCCGTTCACGCACCAACGCGACCTCTTCCATGGGAACGCCATACTCTTTCGCAGAACTCGGCCATGGATCCCTTGAGCATTTTATGAGAATCTCTGAAGGGCCTTCACCCTTTTCGACAGTTGTAACGGCCCCTTCATTTGCCCACATGCCGGCAAGTTGGCTGCCGAGGTTGAGCATGAAGGCCTCTTCGCCTTTAAGCCAATTTAGTCGGGGAAGGAAACTCTTCCCAAAATCCGCCCCCATCATTTCCGCGGCCTTGAGGGCAATATCAAGAGGCCTGGCCTCAGGCCCTGCTATTTCAAGGGCTACCTCTCGCCACCTGTAATAGGTCTTACAAATCTCATTCTGGGCAGAGTGGAGATTTCTCCACAGCGTGGTTATTTCCTTTTCTGCATTAACTGGCATTTTTGACCTCCTCCTTATATCCTAAGACCGATCCGATAGCCATCGTGTACGGCACTGGACATATTGCGGGGCACCAAGGCATCTCCAATAACAAAGAGTTCGATACCCTCTCCCTGGACCACGCTTTTTAGACAATCGTTTGCGCCCCGCTCGGATACGATTACTGTATCGCATTTTAGCGGAAACCGATACCCATCGTAAGTCTTCACAATGACTTCGCCCTCCTTCACCTCTTCTATATCACAGTCATTATACGCCATGATGCGGTTCTGCCTGAGATAGATCATGTAGCGCCATTTAAAAGAGGGGTTTACATCGAAACCGGCTGTCTTTTCCTTTCCAACTATGGTCACCTTCTTCCCTTGTTTGGCCAGCAGCAGTGCACACCCGATTCCTGGCTTTCTATTTCCCCACACCACGATGTTATCACCCACTTCGGCCCTGCCGCCAAGGACATCGAGGACATTAACGATATTTACCCCTTCCCCAATGGTTCCATGGATCTCTGGATAGACAGGACCCGTTGCCAAGACCACGCTGTCCGGCATTTCGTCCTGTATCAACTCCTCTGTCACCTCGGTGCCCAAATGGAACTCGACCCCGTACTTTTCACACATGGTCTTTTGATAATTGATACAGGTCATTAGCTCGTCATCCCCATAGGGGGCCTTGGAGGCCTCGAGGATAGTGCCCCCGATCTCTTCCCTTTTGTCATAGACATGAACCTTATGTCCCCTTTGTGCAGCTACATAGGCGCATTCAAGACCAGCGGGGCCGGCGCCGACAATCATGATCTCCTTTTTATCCCCCTCTTCTACCGGCTCAGGGAAGAAGTTCTCATCATGTTCATGGGCGCAGACAGGGTTTATATAGCAGGTCATCGGGGCATCCCGAAACAGTCTTGCAAGGCAGAGATTACATGCCACACAGTGCCTTATCTCGTCCTGCCTACCCTCCAATACCTTCTTTGGCATCAGAGGATCCGCGATCATGGACCGGCATATCTCCCAGATATCCAGCTCACCTGCTGCAATGGCCTTTTCCGGAAGCTCCGGTATAAAGAGTCTGTAAGCCATCTGAACGGGTACATTCACATGCTCTTTGGCACGTTTGGCCAGGTGTACCCAGGAGCCCATCGGAACATCCCTGCTGATTACAGGGACAATAGATTCCTGCCAACCTGCTGTCACACTGAAGTAGTCCACCCCGGCCTCTTCAGCAATCTTGTAACTCTCCATAGACTCCTCAGGTGTATTGCCCCTTACATCATCCAGGAGTTCTTCAGCGCAGAGTCGTATTCCCACCGGGATATCAGCCCCGCATACCCCCTTCACGCCTTGGATGATCTCTACCACGGCCTTCATCCTGCCACGGATATCTCCACCATACTCATCCGTCCTTCGGTTGGTGTAGCTGGAAATGAAATTGGACACCAGGTATCCCACTATTCCCGAGATCTCCATGATGTCGAATCCGGCCTCAATCCCCCTCCTGGCGGCGTCAACATGTTGCTGGACCATCTCCTTTATCTCTTCCTTTGTCATTTCATACATGGGCCTGAAGATACGGAGACGCTGGGGGACCATGGAGGGTCCATGGCCAGAGGCGACATCCACCGCGCCGACACGGCCGCAGTCCATCAATTGAAACCCCGCAACTGCCCTTTCAGCGTGAATGGCATCGGCCATCCTCTTTAACCCCGGGATATATTTATCGTCCCAGCACGCGGCCTGACCGACATATCCCTGGCCTTTTCGGACCTCATCCATATACACACCCTGCATAAAACAGAGCCCGCCTACCACGCCCTCGGCCCTTCTTCGGATATAGGCGACGTCGCCATCGGTTATAAAGCCATTATGGTCATTAAAATTGTCCTCAGTGGCGGCGTACTTAATCCGGTTCGGAATGATGAGATTCCCTATCTGGATCGGCTGGAATAAATTCGGGTACTTCTTTGCCCCTGGGTACGATGAATAATCCCAATCAAATATTTGCTTAGCCATCAATCAATCCTCCTTTTCGGAATTGGTAACACTTTAGCGTTTTGAAAGAAAGGCAGAGGACCGTGAGGGTCTTTTTTCCTCTCCCCTGCCTGGCAGAAACTGTATTTAAAGGTAAGGGGGCGTGCCACAGGCTGTGAAGAATTTGAGTTACGTCCTTTGGAAAAAAGACCCTCACGGTCTGTCATCTTACTCCTCAGTGTTTTCAAAGCGCTAAAGCATTACCCTCTCTACAAACGTTCCCAGGTTCAGGGTTATCTTAATTGGCGCGGTAGCCTTCGATGACACGGTAGTAAAACCGGCTGGTTATCTTTCCATTTTTCCGGGCCACTATTTCTTTGATGTCACTGGCGTGCTTCACCCTGGAAGCTATATGTGCCCCTTTAAAGTCTTCGGGCCTGCGGCCGACCAGGATCATCGGCTTTCCGTCTTGTGCCTCTCTTGGAAACCAGAAGAGGTACATTCCGCTGTCTCTTCCGAACAAGTGCCTTCCAGCTGTTTGTAAGGCCCCTGCATTTGTGGTGACGCCCTTAACTTTTGTCATGGCCTGACTGCGGTAGAATGCCAGCCAGCTGTTTATCCTGTCCACATCCATCCCCACCACCAGTGGACGTTCACCGGTTTTCTGTTCATGCTCTTCGACAAGGGCCTCGATCTGGCTTGCAAGTGCAGGCCAGCCCAGACCGAATACGTTTTTGGGGTAAGGCAGGCCTGCGAGCCCCAAAACGAGATAGTGGAGAACTCCACCATAAATAAGAAGGACAATTACTATGGTCACCTTAAGTGGACGCTTTGCCCAGAGGAGGAATTTTCCGGATCGCCGAGGCAGTCGTTGCATCACCAGATAGGCCAAGTAAGGCAATGTGGCAAGCCACAGCGGTCCCGTCCAGTTTAGCTTGGTGTTTCTAAAGAGGCTGAAAAGCAGAAAGACCGCAAAGGGGAAAAAGGTAAGTGTCATCAGCAGGCGGTAAGCGCCTTTATTGTCCACTTTTTCAACTGCGTCTTGGGTTCCTTTGAAGAATCCCTTTGAAGCAGCCACCGCAACTACGGCAAAGGCTCCTGTGGGAGTTAAGAGGATGAGCACACTGCCTATCAAATCGATAAGATCAAAGTCGAAACTGCTCGCGACCCGCTTTGGGCCCTGATATACAAGAGAGGCCCATTCATTTTGAGCATTCCAGGCAAGTACCGGCGAAAATAGGACAATGGCTACGGCCATTGCGAGGTAAGGCTCCGGTCTGCGGAACCACATGCGGGACCTTCTGTCCATAAGAGCAAACATAAGGCCTGCTACCCCAAGGAGAGCGATGGTATATTTGGCAAGCATTCCCAGGCCGAGACAAATTCCCACCCCCAGCCAGGCCTTTGGCCTCTCGTCGATAAGCAAACGGTAGAGATAATACAAGGCCCCGGCCCAGCAGGCAACCAGGGGGGTATCCGGAAGCATCACAAACCCAAGGCAGAAATAGACCGGCAAGGAGGCAAAGAGCAGGACGGCCCCCAGAGCCGTTGCCTTATCGAAGATCCTCCAGGTAAGATGATAGATGTAATAGGCTGCTACCATCCAGATGGCGAAAGCGCCACAGCGGACCGCAAGCTCAGTATGTCCCATGACCTTTGTAGAGAGCCAAACAATCCACGCCACAAGTGGTGGGTGATCCAGATAGCCGATATCCAGATGCTGGGCATAGTTCCAGTAGTAGGCCTCCTCGTGCAAAAGCTCCGGCAGCCCCAGATAGACAAGCCGCAGGACCACTGCGTAGATAATGAGTCCCAGTGACAGGGCTTTCCATTGATCTGTCGACAAAGGACCATCCAGGTCAGGGAAAGAAACGAAGAGGGTAAGACCCGCGTACACAGCCAGGTATGAGGCCAGGGCCGCAAGAAGAATCGTCCTTTGGGGTGACCACCCCAAGAGCTGAGTAAAGTCGGCCAATACCCCTCCGCGCAAAAAAAGCGCCATCAGAACGACAGTAATGTAGGCCTTTAGGAATGTGTTTCGAGCTGTTGATGAAACCGGCCACCCCTGCCGCATTTTGAGGACACAGAAAAGGCATGCAGCCATCAAAAAGCTGAGGATGTGGGCCGAACTCAAGGACACTCCGGCACCAATGAGCAAGTAAAACAACCCTATATCAATTGCCACTCCGACTAAAACGGGGCCGGCAGAGGGCACTATTGCCCTCTCTAATAATGCTGGGCTGTTCTTAAATGAGTGTTCCATTTGATCAATCTTGTTGAGTATGGATGCCGATGCCCCCTCAAAACCCCTCGGACTCCACGTATAATAACTGAACCTAACAGTTTAGCGCTCTGAAACCGGGGGAATGGGGGTTAGGGAAAACCCCATCCCCCGGATAAGCGCCAGACCGGAAAAGGGCTAAAATGATGCAACCAAACTAAATACACAGAGTGCCGCATAAGGGTCAAGCAAAAGTATCACAATTAGTAACATTTTAGCGTTTTGAAAGAAAGGCAGAGGACCGCGAGGGTCTTTTTTCCAAAGGACGTAAAGGACGGCATCATTTCAAAGAACGGCAGTGAGGTCCTAAAACTCGTCACGGAACAGCCCCATAAGAGGATGTCCCTATGAAGAGCCCTCTCCCCTGCCTGGCAGAAACTGTATTTAGAGGTAATGGGGCGTGCCACAGGCTGTGAAGAATTTGGGTTACGTCCTTTGGAAAAAAGACCCTCACGGTCTGTCATCTTACTCCTCAGTGTTTTCAAAGCGCTAAAGTATTACCACAATTAGAAGTCATTGCCAATTTGCAGGGATTGCAACGGCCCATGGGCCACGAACCGCAAGAAACAGCTGATGCCGCATTTGCCAAGTCGGGGAGTTGGAGAGCTGGGGTCTTAGGAAAAGGAGAATCACTTTCCTGATACTTGAAGACTGAGCCTTTCCCCCTCTATTTCAATGGTTGTCTTACAATAGGTAAGCTTATTTATGATTTTTCCGTCTCGAAAATGGAGGACGTCTACTCCCCGTCGTCTTTCGGGCCTTCCTTCATAGCCCCTTTCCAAAGAAGGCCATTCTAGTATCCAGCGGTAAAGGACCTTCTGTTCTCTTTCATCGATAAATGTTTCTTCCTCTATAAACCGAAAACCCCCGTGACTTTCAAACCACGGTGTCCATGCCTTCCTGAGGGCTTCCTTACCTTTGGCTTTTCCACCAGTCCAGTTCTCAAACACTATTTCATTATGAAAGAGTTCCATAACTCCGTCTAGATCGTGATTGTCCCAGGCTAGATTCCATTTCTTCAACGCTTCCCTAATTGCTTCCCTTGATAATGTCATTAGTTGCTCCTCCTTTCTTTGTTGTCTTAAATATCAAGTATGACGGTCTCGTAAGAAGTCAGGGAAAACACATTCTTGCGGGGGTGTTTTGTACTTGGTGTTTAGTGTTTGGTGATTTGGACTTCCTATGAGTTCATCAAGTATAATAAAGATAGTCTCAAGGTCAAGCTATCATATCCCCCTTTCTTCTCTTGACACGACTACAGGATGAGCATAGAGAAGATCCGGGAATTGGTGCATAGCATAGAACCAGAAGAGGCGATATCTGCCCTTGCAATTGTGGTGAAGAATCAGCTTTCTCTTCTGGAAGAAGAGGTGGCGTCTTCGGTGAGGAATATGGATTCTCTGGAGCCGGCCGAAGTTGCCAAGAGATTGGGGCTTTCCCATTCGGGTGCCAAGCCCCTTATCACGAAACTGAAAAAAGAAGGAAAACTGCACGGAGAAGATCGATGAGAGGGGGAAGGACAACCCTTTTGGCCTTTCTCGCCATGGCCGCCACGGTGGGGGCCCTCTGGTTGACCAACCTTAGTGTCACCCCAAAAGAGGCTACAAGGGACGAGGTCCTGGCCGAGGCCAAGAGGGGCGGCTACAGGCTTATCAGTACGGCCACACTCTGGGAAAATTACAGGAAAGACCCCAAAAACCTTCTATTGGTGGACACCAGGCAGGAGTGGGAGTACCGCACTGGGCATATTAAAGGGGCTATCAATTTTCCCATGGAGCCCACCTGGCTGTCGCGATGGCAAAAAAAGGGAGCACTTGAAACACTTCTGGGGCCTGACAAGAACCGCTTTATCGTTTTTTACTGAGCGGGGCTGGCATGAGTCCGCAGCGACTCGGCAGCCCGTGTGGCTGTAAGGCTTGGTTACCAGAATGTCTATCGCGATCCCATGGGGTATCCCGAATGGTACGCCAAAGGCCTGCCCGTGGAGAGCGCCCCGGCCGGACTCTCTGAAACGATTAAGGAATCCAAGGCACCGGGGCCCCTCTATGGCTGGGCCATGATCTGGACCCTTTTAGGACTCTTTGCAGGTGGTATGGCCCTCAACCTGACTCCCTGCGTCTATCCACTCATCCCCATCACCGTCTCTTATTTTGGCGGACGGGGCGATAGGGGCAAAGGCAAGCGGATTGGTCACGGGTTGTGCTACGTTGGAGGATTGTCGTTCGCAAACTCTGTACTGGGCGTGGTTGCGGCCCTGAGCGGAGGACTCATGGGGGCCATGCTCCAGAACCCCGTGGTCCTTGCGCTAGTGGCTGCTGTTCTGGTCTTTTTTGCAACAAGTCTATTTGGATTCTGGGAATTACGTCTCCCATCCGGCCTTGCAAGGGCCGCCTCAAAGAGCTACACAGGCTATCTGGGCACGCTTTTTATGGGCGTGACCTTAGGCGTCGTGGCCGCACCATGTATAGGCCCTTTTGTTTTGGGTTTGCTCACCTGGGTGGCCAGTATGGGAAGCCCGTGGCTGGGATTCATCGTCTTTTTTACCCTGAGCCTCGGCCTGGGGTTGCCCCTCTTTTTTCTGGCCATGTTTTCAGGGCAGATCGATAAACTCCCCAGATCCGGTGAATGGATGCTCTGGGTGAGAAAACTCATGGGCTGGGTCTTGGTGGGAATGGCGGCCTATTTTATACGCCCCCTTTTTCCCAAGACGGCCGGGATATTTCTCCTGGCAGCCGTGGCCCTGGCTGCAGGGCTTCATCTTGGATGGATCGACCGGAGCAGGGCAAGCTTCCGGGCCTTTAATTGGTTCAGGATAGGTGCTGGGTTTGTGGGGGTGATCATTGCCACTTCCTTAATAGGCTCGTGGGTGATGCGGGGCACTGGGGTGTCCTGGCAGCCCTATTCCGATGAGCTGCTATCCCAGGCACGAAGATTGAAGAAACCAGTGATCATTGACTTTTACGCAGACTGGTGCAGCCCCTGCCGCGAACTTGAAGAGGTCACTTTTCATGATCAGGAAATTGTCAAACAGGCCAGGCAAGACTTTATTATGGTCAAGGTTGATTTAACGAGAGCTGGGAACCGGGATCACGAACGCTTGTTGCATCAATATGATGTCAAGGGTGTGCCAACAGTTGTGTTTGTGGACCATGAAGGAAAGGAGCGGCAAGACCTGCGTCTTGTGGACTTTCTTCCTCCGGATCAGTTTCTGATCCGGATGGCAGACGTGAGAAGGCCTTCTCTTCAAAGGAAAACCGACAAGTAAAACACATTTTGCGGAGGGAGAGATGCTGAAAGTTAGTTTTTTTCTTAACGAGCCCAGAGGAAAACCGTGAGAGCATTTCTTGAATATAATGCCCAGGCTGGGTGAGAAATATGACATTGAGATTGAAACCATTTCCAAGCCAAGAGAAGAATACAACACAGATGAATATTTTGAGCTGGATTTGCCCGTCGCTCCAGCGGTTATGGTAGGTCAAGAGATCGTGGTAGAGGGGGCGGATATCTCGGATGAAAAACTTGAAGAAACTATCTGTAAGCAC
>JAZDES010000074.1:0-2821 GCA_043808585.1 Pseudomonadota bacterium
TTATGCTGCCTCTTGATTCCGGCAACGGTCTCTTCCACATCTGTGAAATTTGTGCCCTGCAGGACATATCCTGCCCCTGATTCTCTAGCCAGTTCTGCAAAGACAATTGCATAAAAGGTATGGGTAACGGCCTCCCTTTTCTCTTCAGGATCTACCAGCCCTTTGAGTGCCTCAAGGAAGCGATCTCTTGCATCAATTAGTTCCACGTGAACTCCCAGGGCTTCGAAAAGTCCAGCGATATGCTCCGGTTCATCTTGTCTCATCAACCCGCTGTCAATGAAGTATGTCTTGAGTCTGTTGCCCAAGGCCTTGTGTGCGAGCATGGTGACAGTAGAGGAGTCGACACCCCCGGATAAGGCATTGATCGCCAGGCCGTCACCAACAACGAAAGAGATTTCTTTCACTTTTTCTCTTATGAATCCTTCCGCATCCAGATCCTCAAGTCTTATTTCTCTAATCTCCATCGGTCCCTCCCATTGGTTTGCAGAAAATGCTTCCCCAGACGGTTACTGCCTACTATTATGGGATTTCGTTTCTAAAATCAAGCCCTGCGTTGCGGGTATGTTCCGACTTTGACAGGCTATTAGCTATAGTTTATAAGAGAAATGGAGGAGGAAAGGATGCCAACCTGGGTTTACGTATTTTTGATACTGGCTGGCGTGCTTTTCGCTCTGAAGCTAATGTATGTGCTTGCGGCAGGGTGGGCTCTTCCCGTCACCTGCGGGGCACTATTCGTCTCTACCTCTCGGGCCAAGATCCGGGTCTTCCTGGACGCCGTACCCATGAACCGGGAAGACCTTCTTGTAGATCTTGGATGTGGCGACGGCCGGGTCCTTCGGGCGGCATGTAAGCGTTATGGGGCAAGGGCCTTAGGGTTTGAGGTAAATCCATTGGCCTATCTTATGGCCCGGGTCTTAAGTCTGGGTATTCAACGATTAAGGATAGAGAGGGATAGCTTTTGGTCAAGGGACCTGGGTGGAGCAGACGTGGTTTTTTGCTATTTGTTTCCGGACGTGATGGAAAGGCTGGCAAGAAAGATGGAAAGAGAGCTAAGGTCGGGTACGAGGGTGGTTTCGTGCAACTTTCCGGTTCCGGGATGGCGTGCCCGGCAGGTACTCTCTTCGGACTCTTCCCGTCACCGGGCTCCCATATACGTCTACCGATTCCCAGACAATGAAATCTCCTCGTAAGGCACTGATTGTTTTCCTGAAATACCCAGAGGTCGGGAAGGTCAAGACCAGGCTCGGGAGGGACATAGGCCAACAAAGGGCAACGAACCTCTACGAGAAACTCATCCGGCGCACCCTGGGAATAGCGTCCGATTTCAGACTATCCCAGGACGATCAAGAGGGCGTGGACCTATTTCTTTTCTTCACCCCACCAGACCGAAAGGCAATACTAAGGAAGACCTGTCCCGGCCCGTGGGAATTCTTACCCCAGCCCGGCGGACACCTGGGGGCAAGGATGAGATCGGCCTTCAGGGACTTGTTTTGTAACGGGTATGAGCAGGTTGTCCTTATTGGTACCGACGTAGCTGATCTCATGGTCTCTGATATTGAGGGCGCCTTTCGATTCCTCAGAGGGGGGGAAGTCGTCCTGGGGCCTGCACAAGACGGGGGCTTTTATCTGATTGGATTGAGTCTGCCCTTTGAAAAAATGTTCCAGTTCGATTCCTGGTCCCATTCCTCTATATTTGAAAGGACCCTAGGATGCCTTGTTGATTCTGGCTTGACAGTCAGGACCCTTCCAGAAAGGAGGGACATCGACCGGGCTGAAGACCTGATCACCATAAAGGATGTCTCTCTCTTTAGGGATAAGATATCAATAATAATACCCTTCGACGGGAGGGTGACCCAGCTCGCCTCCTTAATCGACTCCCTTGAGGCACAACTGTGGCCGGGTGATGAGGTCATCATTGCCCGGGCGGACGGGTTTCCCAGGTTGAGAACAGAACACATCACCCCGCATACGCGCCTTTTGTCAGCACCCAGGGGACGTGGTATTCAGCTCGATCATGGCGCCAGATTGGCAGATGGCAATCTCTTATGGTTCCTACATGCTGATACTGTGCCACCCCCCAACTTTGGGTATCATGTCAGGAAGGTTTCACAGGCCTCTGACACATCCTTGGGTTGCTTTGAACTCGATTATGGTACATCACGGCTCTCTCTACAACTGGTGGCCAGGCTGGCCAACTTTCGTACCCGTTACCTGGGGCTGCCTTACGGTGATCAAGGACTCTTTTGCCGCAAAGAGGTCTTTGAAAAGGTGGGAGGGTTCAGGAATCAGTATCTGATGGAAGATGTGGATTTTGTGAGGGCTTGCAAGAAAGTAGGAAAAATGATGATTATCCCTCAGCCCTTGTATTCCTCTCCCCAAAGGTTTCTAATGAAGGGGATCATTCGAACCTCGTGCAAGAACCACCTGGTGATGTTTCTCTACCTTCTGGGCATGAATAACAGGAGTCTCTACTCTCTCTATTACGGAAGAGACGTAAGCCGTTAGCGCTCTGAAAACACTGAGGAGTAAGATGACAGACCGTGAGGGTCTTTTTTCAAAAGGACGTAACCCAAATTCTTCACAGCCTGTGGCACGCCCCCTTACCTTTAAATACAGTTTCTGCCAGGCAGGGGAGAGGGCTCTTCATAGGGACATCCTCATATGGGGCTGTTCCGTAACGAGGTTCAAGACCTCACTGCCGTTCTTTGAAATGATGCCGTCTTTTACGTCCTTTGGAAAAAAGACCCTCGCGGTCCTCTGCCTTTCTTGCAAAACGCTAAAGTGTTACAAATTCGAGAACTTCAATCAGTTTCTTTGTATC
>JAZDES010000075.1:0-40681 GCA_043808585.1 Pseudomonadota bacterium
AAGGTGCATTTATTGTGAGAACACCCGACCGTCACCTGAAGCAGGATACTGAAGGCCTCGCTGGGCGGCCTGATGCAGGTCCCTTCGTAGTGCATTCCTTCACTTTCCAGAGCATACCCCATTGATCTCGTCTCCTCATCATTTATGAGCCTGATCTAATCAGGTCTTCAGATCTTCCCTTCTCTCATCCGGGAACACCTCAGGGAAGACAGAATATTAGCATTCTAAATCATTTTTCCAGAAAAATCTACACAATGGCAAAGCCCTTCCCGGCGAGGCCAAAGTTCAGGAAAGTAGATAAAAAAACTCCTTATAGTATTGCCAAGCTATTGTAATCTGTGAACTGGATCTGGTATAAGAATAGCGGCATAGTGACAACATCCCTAATTCTCCAAGTTCTTTCAGATGGCTTATTCTAAATACTCTTTCTGCCCTTACGAAAATGCCGAGAGAGCGAATATCCCAGCCCTCTACTGCTTATGAGTGGAGTGAGAGGAGGAAGGACGCCGGTAGGAAGATTAGGTTAAGACGAAAACATCAAAAACGGAGAAGCGAAACGGCAAGCCTAGTATGCTGCGGAAAGGCTCGAGGCCATTGTTGACCATGGCGGGGACAACTGAACTTTTTATCAAAAATATTAATATACTGGATCATCTCCAGAACAGTTGGTCGATGATAAGGATTCAAGGGTTCAAGGATTCTAGGATTCGAGTGAAATGCTTAAGAATTACAAAGAATTAAAGGTTTGGCAGAAGTCCTATCAGCTATGTTTAGAAATTTATAGAATAACTGCAAGCTTCCCGAAGGATGAAAAATTCGGTTTGACTTCCCAGATCAGGCGAGCTTCTGTGTCCGTTCCTTAGAAAACAAACACTTGAATCCTTGAACCCTCGAATCCTGGACCACTTTCTCCCAACTAATTGGGAGAAGAGCCAAAGGAAATAAAGTTAATCCATTTCACCTAAAGGAGGTAAAGAAAATGACAGATACTAGCCAGAAAAAGGAAAGACCCCCAGAGAGCTCCAGGGGTCCCAGTTTCAATTTCTCCGGTTGCAGTCCTGAGAAGATGTTAGAGATGATGAAGGTCTTTTGTGGAGGTGAAAAAGGTGCCTTTAACTGCCAAGAGATGATGAAAAAGATGTGTGACATGGGCCTTTTCACACCTAGGTGCAGGGGAGCCTGCCCCAAGGCGCCGGAGTAATAGAGAATCAGCCCAGATTTTTGACGCCCCCCTTTACATCATGTAAAGAAACTTGACAGCCACACGCGCTATTTCTTCTAGTAAGTTTTTAACATTTCTGAATAGCATACTTAAAGCACCGGCAATTTAGCCAATTCCCGTCACCATTCTAGCTTGGTACAACCCTTGCAGTTTTGCTAGTCGCCGAGGGCAACCTGCTTGACCCAGAGGGTGCCCACGGCGTTTCACCAGCTCGCATAATCCTGTTAAAGAAGAGACTTACCGGTTAGGCCTTGGAAAGGAGGAAGAAATGGATTTTTCAATAAAGATCGATCCCAGGACATGGAAAAAGTATATGGCTGTGAGGCTCAGGGGAAGGGCTATTCTCAACAATCCCTTCACAAACAAAGGGCCTGCATTTACTGCCCGTGAGAGAGACGAACTTGACCTTCACGGGCTTCTCCCCGCTGCCATATCCACTATTGAAGATCAGCTGCTTCGTAACTACGAGAACTTCAACGCCCAGCCGAACCACATGGGGAAGTACAACTTCCTATCGAGTCTCCAGGACAGAAACGAAACATTATTCTTTCGGTTCCTTCATGAATATATCGATGAGACGATGCCCATCGTCTACACCCCCACGGTGGGTGAGGCCTGCCAGAAATTTTCCCATATCTATCGCAGGGCTCGGGGGATTTACGTCAGCTACGGTCAGAAAGACAATATTAAAAAGATCCTCAGGAACTTCTATTTCAAAGATCCATCTGTAATTGTCGTTACAGACGGTGAACGTATCCTGGGGCTTGGGGATCAGGGGGCAGACGGAATGGGTATCCCCATTGGCAAGCTGTGCCTATACACCCTATGCGCAGGGGTTTCTCCTTACAGCACCCTTCCCGTTATGCTGGATGTGGGAACGGACAACGAAGAGAGACGCAATGACCCGCTTTATCTGGGTCTCAGGAGGGAGCGCATTCGCGGAGAAGAATATCAGGCCTTTGTCGACCAGTTTGTCTATTCTGCAATAGAGGTCTTCCCAAATGCCCTGCTTCACTGGGAGGATTTCCTGAAGGCCAATGCCATCAAGCAGTTGGACCGCTTTAAGGATGTGCTGTGCACATTTAATGACGATATCCAGGGTACAGGGAGTGTAGTGGTTGGATTCATTTTCAGGGCCCTGGGTGCTTCGAGTCAATCGATCCTGGACAGCCGTTTTATTATAGCAGGTGCAGGAGCGGCTGCTAACGGGATTGCCAATCTCATCGCGATGGCGCTTCAGGAACAGGGCCTGTCTTCAGCGGAGGCAAGGGGACGCATCTGGATGGTTGACAGTCAGGGCCTGGTCACAAAGAGGAGGCAGGGACTGCCGGAGTTCAAGGAGATCTACGCCAAAACACCCGACGAGGTATCGAACTATGAGTGCAGGGATCTCGCTAGAATCACCCTCGAAGAGGCTGTAAAAAATGTGAGGCCCAATGTTCTTATCGGGACGTCAGCAACCCCTGGGATCTTCACAGAGACTATTGTCAAGACCATGGCAGAGATAAGCAAGCACCCGATCATTTTCCCCCTCTCCAATCCTGCATCCAAGAGCGAATGTTCTCCGGAGGAGGCCATTCGGTGGTCGAATGGCAGGGCAATCGTGGCCACCGGCAGCCCATTTCCCCCGGTTGAGTATAATGGGCGCTTATATAGGACCGGGCAGTGCAACAATGCCTTTGTATTTCCCGGCCTGGGCCTTGGTGTGACGGTCGGAGAGGTCCGTCGTGTGACAGACGCTATGCTTCTTTCCGCAGCAAAGGCCATTGCCGAAAAGGACCCATGCGGTGACCTCAATGGGGGGCCTGTATTCCCGGAACTCAATCGCATACGTGAATATTCCCATGCGGTAGCCTGTGCCGTGATCAGGACCGCAGTCTCGGAGGGCAATGCAGAGGAAGGCGTCCTCTTCAAACTGGATGAGGCGGTAAGGAATGCCATGTGGTTTCCCGAATACCTGCCTACCCGCTATGAGGAAGGGGATTCAGGATGGAGTTAAAGGTAAGCCAGTGAACAGTATGAAACCCCAAAAGAAAGCTGATTCTCTGCCAAGACCTTCAGAGGATAGCCCCCTGTCAGTTGTTGTAGAGTCCATCATCGCTGAGTTCAAGATTACCATGGGGAGTCCGGAGAGGGTAAAGTCTGCCTGCGACCAACTCCGGGAACGACTTGGAAGGCCTCCGACCTCATCCGAGCTGGATCAAGTCCGGAGACTTTTGCCTCTACTCGGTAAACGGGTTGGGGCCATAACCCTTCTCCTCTTTGATCTCATGGAGGAAATCTCCATGGCTGTTCCTGAGCCATGGCCTCTGGTGATGGGCTTGCTGGCGGCAAGGGACCCAGGAACGGCGATTCGAGCCCTCTCTCTTGCCTCTCTGCTTGTGGAGTCGGGGTCGCTTCTGGTTGATTTTCAGGTGGCGAGATTCCTCGTCCAGGCGGTGGAGAAAAACGGTTCGCCTCTGGCGAAACCGGAATCTCTCGCCGAAGTTGGGAGAATCATCTCTCAACTCTCGTGGCCTGGGCATAGGGATAGGGAAGACCCCCTGGAGGCCCTCTATTTGCAGGAGGAAGATACCGGACTTCGTCGGCTGGCAGCCCGGCTCATGGATCTCGAAGGAAGACCTGTATCGGAGGATTCGGCCAGGCAGATACTCGGCCGGGAGGCCTACCAGTTCCTTGCCCCTTACCTGGCCTTCACACGCGCTTCTCATCTGGACCTCCTCTCCCTTGTTGAGAGGCCCGGGGTACCGCCTCCCTGCCTTCCTTCCTTTAAGAAGACTGAGTCGCTGTGCGGGGCTCGACTCCTGAGGGAGGTCGTCGCTGAACTTGGTTGGTCCTCTGTGAACCTGGGGGTTGAGGCCCATCAATATGTGAGCATCCGGATAGGCCACTCATTCCCAATCTTAGTCTCTCCAACAGAGGCCTCGCTGTTTGACTCCATCAAGGAAGGCAGCCGTGAGGGAGATTTCTACCTTTTTGTGGCCCATGGCCGAACCTTAGTAAAGGGACGGGGATCCGCAGGTGGAGATGAGGCTATAGATAGATTTCGTTCTTACAACATGACCCACAGCGAACTGCTGGCCGATATCCTCAGCTTTGCACCTCTGACCGCCAAGAGGGTGTGGCGCATCCTGGATCGAATGGACCGAATTGTCGCCGACTTTGTTGCACTTTTTTCGTCCCATACAGATGAGGGTTCCAGTCTGCCGGAAGTATACCAGATGCTTCGGCAGCAAGTCCTCTCAGAACTTAAAAAGGAGGGCTCAGAGGGACAGGCCTCCGGCGAGCTCACGCGACTCGTTCAGACCTTCGAGGATCCCAAAACAATAGGCGAAGCGAGGAGCTTCCATGGCCTCAAGCGTTATCTGCACCAACGAGGGCTTCGGCTGGGTATTCATCTTGCGGATCCGGGCCAGGCAACAGATACCGCAGTGAGCCTGATGGCCGTATTCGCTAATGGATCCATGAAAGTGGCTCGAAGAATTTCCTATGTAGTGTTCGGGCCGGCGGATGAGAATACAGAGGAGATGAGGATCCCTTATCCTGTAAGAATAGTAGCGGATGGATTTGCACGGCAGATCCTCCACAAGCAGGAGAATCTACCGGATGTCAGGATCTTCTGTTACGCTAATGAAGTCCACTACTATGTAACATTTATTAACCACCCGGCGTTTCTGAGGATCGATTATTCCCCGCCGCTGCAAGGGGGTATGATCGACCTTGAATATTACGGGGTGAGCAAGAAGGAGCTTGAATCCCACCCCAATTTATCCCTCGATGCTGTTCAGTACTTCTTCCGTCAACTGGAGTTTGAAGTCCAGGTTAAGAACACCCGAGTCCACGCCCGTTACGACAAGGAGAGGGCACTCGATCTGGGCGACCTATGTGAAAGGGCGGAGACCCTGTTCTGCCTGATCCCGTATCTCATGGAGGTTGACTGGGTAATTGGATCTCTGGATCTCCCGGCTGAGGCACGAAAGGCCGTTGCGGCAGGCTGGGCGAGATTCTTTTCTCTCTGGGGTGTGCTCCCAATTAGGCAGATTCTTACCCACGACCGGCTGGGTATTCTCGTTTCGTTAGATCCTGGGCCTACTGGTGATCGAGAGGTGGTGTGGTCAGGAACGGCGCCCTATCGGGACGGAGTCAGCGAGGAAATTCCTTTTGACATCTTTATGAAACTTCAGTCACTTCTATTGGACCTCAGTGCCGAGATCGTGCCGATTCCCGATAAATGCGGACTTAGGCCCATTGGCCAAATCCAAATTGAAAACCTCCTTTTGCGCCCCCTGCGAAATGCCATGGAGCGGGGAGAAATCGTTCAAACGGGGGAAGACCTCCAGCCCGCACCTCGGGAGCTCTTCCACCGTCAAAGCGAAGTAGAGTTTTTTGCCGAGATGCTTTCCTCCGGGAACCGGGGTATCGCCTCCTCTGCGTCGCTGGCTCAACTGGTTGCGCATCTGGAACAGACCCTCCAGTTTCAAACCACAGGGAGCCTCAACGGCTATGATGTCCAGCGTGCGCCGCTTCCCTTATGTGGCGGGGGCCTGAGCCTGTATGTACTTAGAGATGACAGGGGGATCATCCGTCTCGCCATGTTCGCCCTAGGTGAAACCCTTTTTCTAAGCCGTGAAAACCCAGCTCTCCCCTGGCGGAGCAATGCAAGCGTAAATGCCTTCCAGCTGGCGAAGTTGCTTCGACTCAATAACTATTATCTGCCAGGGATGGTGAGCCCCCTCGAAAAGGACCGGGAAAAACCGGAGACTATTCGATCCAAGTTCCGACGGATGAGTCCTAGGAGACGTCGCCATCAGATTCCAGGAGAGAGAGTCCTTGAGGGTGTAAGGGCATCGCCCGGACGCGCTGTCGGGAGGGTTCTTTTCGGCACCAAGGGACGGGTTCCGGAGGATTTTGACCGGTACATACTGGTTGCCCCATCCATTCGACCTGAAGACAGTCCCTACCTCCATCACTCCAAAGGGGTCATATCCACGGGCGGAGGCATACTTAGCCACACCGGACTCATTGCCGTCCAGCTGGGAAAACCTGCACTCATCATCCCTGGACAATGGTTTGGGGGGACAGATGGCTCCCCCACGCTCCTTTACTGCACCTTTCATTATCAAGAAAAGGATAAGGAGATCCAAGGGTACCGGGTATCGATCTGGTCTGACATGCATAGGCAGGAACATGTTCTAAATGAAGGTGATTTGGTCATTCTGGATGCCGAAAAGGGGACTCTGAGCATTCTGGGACAGGACCTCCAGGCCCTTACGTTCCACGAGAACATGCACAATCTGAGCGAAGCTACCCGGCGACTGGCCCAGGCAACAGACGAGAAGGGCATCCTGATTCTCCGTGGCAGGCGACTGCGCTCGTTGCACCAGATTGAAAAACTCCTCTCCCGCCTCACCGATCCACGGATGGCCCGCCACGTGCTGGACGAAATCCTATTGAGTGAAGACCTTTCTTCCCATGGAGGCGGCCAAAGTGAGAAGGTCAGGCTTCTATCCTTGGTTCTGGGAAATCAAACCGTTGGGGAGATCGCTCACAACTACCTGCTGGAGATATTCTACGATCTGAAAGAACGGCACCGGGTGCTCTTGGAAGGCTTCCAGCAGGAGATTCCATCGGCCGCCTATCCTATCGAGATCCTTTTTCCGCGGTTACAGCTGCTTCATCTTCGGCAGACCCTTAAAGGGGTTTTTGAATCCCTTTTGAACTGTGGTATTGAAGCAATTTCTATGGATAGTTCCATAGAGAACGATATTGATCCCAATGCAAGGGGGCGTCTGAAAACGCTTCGGACCAGGCTTGCCGAGGAACTGGAACGCGAGGTCCCTGCAGGAGAGATCACCTTCGGTCTTCGCCACCTCGTGCGTCAGCTTGATCGCGTGGACCAAGTTCTTCAAACGCCGTCCATTCACCAAGAACCAGTGGCGAGGCTCAGTGCCAAGATTATCGGAGAGGATAAGGCGGCACGGGCCCGCCTTGAAATGCGGAGACTCCTTGGACCTGAAGATGGCGGCCTTGAGCTATTTCCTCTCATCGGCTGGAAGGCGGCCAATCTTGCGGAAGTGGAACGAATTGGCGGGCGAGGATTAGTCCCGCCATGGTTTGTAGTTACCGACAAGGCATTCCAGGAGGTCCTGGATTCTCCAATCGATAACATTGCGAAGGACCTTTGTGGAACCGCTGGAGCCAATTCCATGCGTGAAGGGATTGATGCTGTCCTGCTTCGAGGCGATCTTGACAACCTCCGGAAGTCTCGACTTATCCAGCAACTCTGGGATGTGGTGAGAGTCCCCCAGGAGCTGACTCAGGATGTGCTGGAGGCATACCGCCGGTTCCAGGAAAGCGTACCGGAGGGCGCAGTGGTTGAACAAGGAGGATCTGAGGCCTTTGTTGCAGTAAGATCTTCCGCCCTGGAGGAGGACGCGGAGTTAGCCGCCGGAGCAGGCGAATTTGAGACCTTTCTCTTCATTAGAGGGGAGGAACTGCTCCTCAATTACCTCAAAAAGGCCTGGGCTGGATTGTGGACCGAGCGGGCAATCCATAATCGCAAGATCCTGGGCTCAGGCCAGGATACCCTCAGAGGCGGAGTGATCGTTCAACGAAATGTGGCCTCACGCGTTTCAGGCGTCTTGCAGACTGTCCACGTGGCTGAAGGCAATCTACGGGAAATGGTCATCAATGCTGGTCTGGGTCTGGGGGAGGGCGTGGTTTCAGGGATGGTTTCAGCTGATCAGATCGTGGTGGCCAAGGAAGGGATACTGGAAGGGGCTCTTTTGCGTCTTAGATACGTGACAAATGACAAGCGTGAGCAAGTGGTCTTTGATGCCCGCAGGGGGCTAGGTACAACCACGTCTCAGACACTCCACCATCAGCGTTTCCGGCCAGCCCTCGAGTTTGTAGAAATTCAGGAGGTAGTCGTTGCTTCAGCACGTCTGGAGGCAGTCTACGGCTATCCACTAGACATTGAATTCGCCGTTGAGGGAAACCGGCTTTGGATTCTTCAGGCAAGGCCCGTACCCATCTTCCTGACGACCCTCCATGAGACCATGAAACATTACCCGATGTCCCTGCAAAAGGAGTCAGTTTCAGACTCCCAGGGGAAGGAGATCATGCTATGATCCGAAGAGACGATTCTCTCGAGTATCATTCAACAGACCGTCCCGGGAAGATTGAGGTTCGTGCCACCAAGCCCTGCCTGACCCCCTGGGAATTTCGACTGGCCTATCTCCCTGGCGCGTCCTTTCCTGCCGAGGCCATTGCCAAAGATCCATCGAAGATCTTTCGCTATACGGCAAGAGGTAATCTTGTGGGAGTCATCACCAATGGGTCGTCGGTCCCGGGAATGGGTAACGTGGGCCCTGAAGCAGCAAAACCGATGCAGGAAGGAATAGCGGTCCTTTTCAAGAGACTGGCAGACATAGATGTATTCGATCTGGAGCTCAACACAATGGACCCCGATCGATTCGTCGACACCGTTTGTATGCTTGAGCCCACCTTCGGCGGTATCAATCTAAATGATATTCGCGCTCCCGATGGTCTTTACATTTACGAGCGACTTGGCAAGGTGATGAATATACCTGTCTTTCACGAGAACCTTTATAGCTTGGCAGTAGTCGCCGCTGCTGCCCTGCTCAACACCCTGGAGCTGGTAGACAAGAAGATCGAGAATACCCGTGTTGTTATCTGCGGGATCGGGACGGTGGGGACAGGTTGCGCCCGACTCTTCCTTAGGCTGGGCGTACAGCCTGATAACCTATTGGTCTATGATACAAAAGGCCTCTTGCACCCGGACCGGAATGATTTGTCCGAGTACCAGCGGGTCTTTGCAAGAAAAGATGTAGCCCGAGACCTATCCAGTGGGCTTCGAGGCGCCGACGTATTTTTGGGGGCATCCGGGCCCGGCGTGCTGAACCAGGAAATGGTACGTTCCATGAACTCCTTTCCAGCCCTGTTCGTTCTTTCCACCCCGAAGCCGGAGATTGATTATGAATCGGCACGAGCCAGTCGAAAGGACGTCATCGTTGCCACAGCCCTGGGACAGTATCCCAACGCCGTACTGGACGTACTCAGCTTTCCCTATATCTTTCGAGGTGCCCTTGACGTCCAGGCAACCTGCATCACCGAGGGAATGCTCCTGGCTGCCGCCCGTGCCCTTGCGGAACTGGCCAAAGAAGATGTTGTGGAGGAAGTGGAGCGGGCCTATGGCGATCAGCACTTCAGCTTTGGACCTGAATACCTCTTGCCAAAGCCCATCGACCCGCGCATCCTTGTGCATGAATCGGCCGCAGTTGCCCTGCAGGCTATCGAGGAGGGTGTTGCGCGTATTTCTCTGCAAGGCGAGGCCTATCGAGAAAGGCTCACAATTCGCATGGGAACCGGCCGGGAGACCATGCGAGGTCTCACCATAAAGGCCCGGCAGAAAAGGCTTCGGATCGTATTCTCAGAAGGGAGCAGTGAAACTATTCTGCGGGCCTGCGGGATCTTGGTAGATGAGGGCATTGCGGATCCTATCCTCTTGGGGAGAGAGGAAGAGATAAAAGGAGTTATCGACCGACTGGGCCTTGATCTGAGCGGAGCGCAGATAATAGACCCGGTCCAAGCCCCTCGATTCGGTGCCTACGCTGAAGAATATTTCAAGATGAGGCAGCGCCGCGGGGTCATGCGCGCCGAGGCCGAGAAGCGGCTTCGCCAGCACGATTACTTTGCTGCCCTCATGGTTCATTCGAGGGACGCCGACATGCTTGTCGCCGGGGGTTCTACCCACTACGCCGAGTCGCTAAAGACGATCCTGGAAGTGATCGGACCGGCGCCGGGCATCGGAAGGATATCCAGCCACCATATGATATTGCTGGCTAAGAGTGTCTACTTTATGGCAGACTGTGCGGTGAATATTGAACCGACTGCCGAGGAACTGGCGGAGATCGCACTTCTTGCGGCAGGAAGGGCACGATCCGTAGGTATTGAACCGCGTGTAGCTATGCTTTCATTTTCCAATTACGGCAGCGTGAATCACCGCAAGGCCCATAAGGTCCGTCTGGCTACGGAGCTCGCTAGGAAACGTGCGCCGGATCTTATCATCGATGGGGAAATGCAGCTGTCAATGGCCCTCAACAGTACCCTACGTCACAAATTCTTTCCCTTCTCAGAATTGGACGAAAATCCCAATGTCCTTATTTTCCCCGAACTCCAGTCTGGAAACCTTGCCCTAAACCTGCTCCAAAACATGGGTGAAGCTGTAACTGTAGGCCCCATCCTTATGGGGACCCGTCTTCCGGCTCACCTCTGTCAATATGGGGTTACGGTGGAGGAGGTAGTCGGCCTGACTACGGTGGGGGCTGTCGAGGCGGCCAATCTCGGGCGGAAAGAGCATGTGTCCATGAGCATATAGACTGTGCATCCGCCAATGATTGTGAGGTCGAGAACCTATTTTGCCATGGTCTGGCGGATTGCCTTCTGCCATCCCTCAAGTAGCCTTTTTCGGCTGTTTTCGTCCATCGAAGGTTTGAATACCTTTTCGTACCTTCTGTGCCGGATCAGTTCCTCCTGGGTTTCCCACATACCGGCCTTTAACCCCGCCATATAGGCGGCTCCCAGAGAGGTGGACTCTATTACAGAGGGCCTTACGACCGGCCTGTTTATGATGTCTGCTTGAAACTGCATGAGAAAATCATTCTTGGCCGCCCCACCGTCAACCGCAAGATTTTTGGCCGTCAAGTCGGTTTCAGCCTCCATCGCGGAAAGAACATCATAGGTTTGATATGCCATAGATTCCAGTGCTGCCCGAATGATATGATTTCTATTGGTACCTCGAGTCAATCCCACGATGGTGCCACGCGCCTGTGAGTCCCAGTGGGGAGCCCCAAGTCCCACAAACGCCGGAACCATATAGACGCCCCCATTGTTATCTACGGATCGAGCAGCTTTTTCACTGTGAGATGCATCCTCGAGGACCCTTAACTCGTCACGCAACCATTGTATGGCAGCCCCCGCAATGAATATGGAGCCCTCCAATGCATAACAGGGTCCGCCACTGCCATCCACCGCGAGGGTAGTAATTAGGCCTTTGTGCGAAAATATCCCTTGCGAGCCGGTGTTCATCATCACAAAACAGCCTGTCCCGTAAGTGTTCTTTATTTCGCCTTCACTAAAGCACGTCTGCCCGAAAAGAGCGGCCTGTTGATCCCCGGCTACGCCAGATATGGGGATGTCGAGCAATTGGGAATGGGACTCTACCATTCCATAGTCATCGATCGACCTCTTCACCTCGGGGAGGATGGATATGGGTATTTGCAACAGATTGCAGAGCTCTTCATCCCACCTTTTTTCGTTGATATTATAGAGGAGTGTCCGAGAGGCATTGGTATAGTCGGTGGCATGGACTTTTCCGCCGGTCAATTTCCAGATGAGCCAGCTATCAATGGTGCCGAACAATAGGTCATCAAGCCGATACCCTGTAACATTTTCAAGGATCCACTTGATCTTCGTTCCGCTAAAATAGGGGTCCAGGGGTAGACCGGTCTTGCCCCTGAAGAGAGGTTCATATTCACCCAGTCTATCACAGTACCCCGCAGTTCTTCGGCATTGCCATACAATTGCATTGTGGATGGGTGTTCCGCTCTTTTTGTCCCACAAGAGCGTCGTTTCCCGCTGATTGGTGATACCGATTGCAGCAATTTCTCGGGGGTGACGGGAGCATACTTCTTCCACAGTATCGACGACGGTCTGCCAGATCTCCATCGGGTTGTGCTCTACCCAACCAGGTCTTGGATATATTTGAGGCAATTCTCTGTACCCTGAACCGACCAGTTTCCCTCCTTGGTCATATAGGGCTGTTCTCGTTCCCGTGGTGCCTTGATCAATGGAAAGAACCAGCATGACAGAACCTTAATTATCGTGCCTAAAGCCGTACATGCGGATAGTTAGCAACGTATGCTATCCTTTGGATGCCGCAATTTCAATCCCTCGTCTTAATGCCGTCTTGTTGCGATCCTTGATGATATGGTCTATCCCCAGCATCCCTTCCATAGCCTCTTCCACAAGTTCCACAGGGATTGTATTGGTTATCCCTACATAGGCTCCCAGAAAAATCAGGTTGTTGACCTGAAGACCCCCCATATCTAATGCCATTTGCATTCCAGGGATCGTTATTAGCTCATAATCCCTTCTTGTCCGTTCATCCTCTCTTAGGCCAGCGCTATCCACCAGGATCATTCCACCAGGATGGACCCTTGACTCAAAGGTCTTCAATTGGGGGGCTGTAAAGACCACGACGCTCTGGGCCTTATCTATTATGGGTGAAGGAATTTCGTTATCGGAAAAGATTACCGTACACTCGCATAGTCCGCCCCTTTTTTCCACTGCGTATGAAGGAAACCAGGATACGTGTTTATACACCTTCAGTGCGGCTACGGCTAGAATCTTTCCAGCCACGAGCACTCCCATTCCTCCTAATCCAGCCACGATAACGTCATTTCTCAAGATCGATCTCTTTTCCATAGTCGTTATTCATTACTACCTTTCGGTCACTACAAAGTGCCTTGGTCCTTAAATTCGCCCAGTGGAAACTCACGAATAACTTCTTCCTCTATCCTCTTGAGGCAATCGACCGGAGCAAGGTGCCAGTTGGGTGGACAGGCCGAGAGCACTTCCACAAAACTAAAACCGGCCCCATCTATTTGCTTCTTGAATGCATTTGTTATGTATTTCTTTGTGCGCTGGTAGTTTGAAGGTGTATGTACCGATCCACGGGCACTGTAAGCCGTGCCTTTAAATGTTGCCGCCAGTTCCGCCGCGTGTATGGGATAGCCTTCCGATGCGGGGTCTCTTCCCCTTGGGGTAGTGGTTGTTTTCTGCCCCACAAGGGTGGTAGGGGCCAACTGGCCCCCGGTGGTTCCATAATTAGTATTGTTATACATAATTGTCGTGATCTTCTCTCCGCGAGTCATCGCATTGATAAATCCCCCGGCTCCAATGGCAGTAAGATCCCCATCCCCCTGAACAGTAAATACAATAGCGTCCGGATTCAGACGTTTTAATGCCGTACCTGAATCTAAGGCCCGGCCATGGGCACAGATGGTCAGATCAATATCCCACGCTACGGCGACAAAGGAGTGACAACCTACGCCGGCCATACAGATTGCTTTTCCATCAATGCTGAGCGCTTCTAATACTTCGGAGATGATCCGATATATTATTGGGTGGTGACATCCCGGGCAATACATGGTAGCGCCCGGAGGATCTTTCCAGATCCTCGGCCTTCCGCAAACCATCTTCTTGGTCACTGTCGATGCAGGATTCATAATATCCTCTCTATCTCCTCCAGGACCCTTCCAGGCATTATTATGCCCCCGTCCGTCGGGATATGCCGATCGAGTATCCCTATAAAATGGACCTCAGACCTCCCTTCCACACCTATTCTTACATCTTCAATTAATAACCCAAGGCTATCTTCGACCACCAAAAATTCACCCCCCTGTTTTGCCTTTTCCTTGATTATTTTGTAGGGAAATGGCCACAGTGTTATCGGACGTATCATACCGACCTTGAATCCTTCTGCCCTTGCGATATTGATGGCCTCCTTTGATACCCTGGCAGTGTATCCATAGGCAACCAGAGTTAGGTCAGCGTCCTCCATTTCATAGGTCTCATACCTCAGTTCAGATTCTTCCATAGCCCGGAACTTTTTGTCAGCGTGCCTTAGCCAGGACACATAATCGGTGTAGGGATATTGTGGCATCACCCCAATGGCGGAGTGAACTTGTCGGGATTTTCCATCAGCCTGATTATCCCGGCCCCTTAATGCCCATCGTTTCTCTTCCAAAGGCCCAAAATCTAGGGGTTTAACCTCTACGGATTCAGATATTTGGCCCAGAATGCCGTCCATTAGGACTATTAACGGGTTGCGGTATTTATCGGCAAGATGAAATCCAAGCTGCATCAGGTCGTGGATTTCCTGGGCCGAGGCCGGCGCCAGGACAATGTTCCTGTATCCGCCAGGGCCTCCACCTCTTGTGGCAGAAAAATAATCCATCTGGGCATGCCTAATACTCCCTGCCCCCGGTCCCCCTCTCTGAACGAGAACGATGACACAGGGCAATTCTGCTGCAACACAGTGAGATATGGATTCCTGCATGAGTCCCCAGCCCGGGCTTGAGGTGGATGTCATAACCCTGAAGCCTCCGAGGGCACCCCCATAGAGCATATTTATGGATGCGATCTCGGATTGCGATTGGACAAAGACCTTTCCCCTCTTCGGGAATTCACTGGCAAACCACTGAGTCGCCTCATTTTGGGGTGTTATTGGGTAACCAAAGTAACCATCACAACCGCCCTGAAGGGCGCCCCAGCCCACAGCCTCATTTCCCTGGGTAAAGATCCTTTCAGGCATCAGGTCTCCTTCTTAGGGTGTAGTTCGTCCGGCTAAACCGGCCCTGTCTTGCCCAGCTTATATACTTCAATAGCAAAGTGAGGACACATCCTTCCACAGACCCCACAGGCGTTACAGCGTTCAGGCTTCAAGACATCAGCTAGTATATACCCAAGGGGAGTGAATTTATCCTTTGACATGACAATGCATTCTTGCTTGCAAAAGACCTGACACAAACCGCATCCCCTGCAGTTGTCCTCTTTGATGATCACTTGGCCCTTTGCCATTCGACTATCTCCTATCTAAGACGGGTGATCTATGATCTCTCAAATAACTAAGCCTTAAGAAACGCGATCATTTCAAGCCACCCCACTTCTTCTCATACTCATCCTTTATCTCTGGATTAAGCAACCCTTTAGGCAGTTCTCTATTTTTAAAAAGTCTGATGATCTCCTTCCCCGGGCGATTCAACAATTCCTCCCAGGCAGAGGGAGAGAAATGTGCAGAATGGGCAGTTGCAATAAAATTGTCGAGTTTTAATAGTGGGTCATCTGGGGGAATAGGTTCCGGCTCCGTGACATCCAGTGCCGCCATTGAAATGTAGCCTTCTTTAAGGGCAATATACAACGCCTTATGGTCGATTAACGGCCCCCTTGCTACATTCACAATGCAGGCCGTGGGCTTCATTCGTTTCAGCTGGTCCATGCCGATCAAATGTCTTGTTTCCTGTGTCAAATTTGCGTTTGTGGCAATCACGTCGGCTTCGAGTAGTAACTCATCAAGATCTGTAACTTCCTGTACAGCAAATTCTCCAAATATGTCAGAAGATACATAAGGATCATAGGCAATCACCTTGAGCCCGAATCCTTTTGCCTTGGGTACTAAGGCACGTGATACCCCTCCAAACCCGATCAACCCTAAAACTCTCCCTTTTAATCTGGTCATTGCAGGCCAGATATCCTTCTGAATATCAGGATCAACAACCATTTTCCACTTCCCTTTTTTGACCTCGTTATAGAGCTGAACAATCCGTCTGGTGCAGGACAAAATGAGGGCCATGATATGGTCCGACATCTCTTCCCAGCAATAATCCGGGACATTGGCCACAAGGATACATCTTTCACTAGCTGCCTTTACGTCTATCTTATCGTAACCTATGCCCACACTTGCGATGAGTCGGCATTTCTGGAGGTTCTCCATCACCTTTTTAGTGAAAGGCTGGAATGTGCCAACGCATATTATCGCATCGGCATCCGTGGCATTCATTATGATGGCTTCTTCGGTGAGGGATATTTCTTTGATCAATTCTACTTCTAGACCCGCCCGTCTTAGGAGACGTTCGTAATCAGGCATTCCGTCAAGCACAAAAAGCTGAGCGATCTTCAAATTCATCACGCCCGTCCCTTCCCCTCTCTTTTTCCATCCTCATAAGAGGACCTTTCACGATAAGTCACCTTATCTCTTACGGTCGATAATTCAGTGACCATTTCGGGAATGGTAACAGTTTAGCCAAAGAGTTTGTTCAGAATCGCAACAGCTTCAGCCGCATCCTCGGCATAGTAATCTGCACCGATCTCCCTGGCAAATTTGGCTGTCACGGGGGCCCCTCCCACCAGGCAAGTGACACGGTCTCTTAGACCACTGCCTTCGAATAACTCAATAACCGTTTTCATTCCAGGCATGCTCGTAGTCAACAAGCTGGAGAGGCCGATCACCTGTGCCCCTCTCTCTGCGGCCTCGAGGAATCGTTCGTGGGGGAGATCCACCCCCAGGTTCTCAACCTGAAATCCTGCGCCTTCCAACATAATTGCCACAAGGTTCTTGCCGATGTCATGGTGGTCTCCCTTCACCGTCCCGATCGCTACCTTGACGTCCTTGCCATGCTCACCAGTGACCAGGAAGGGCCTCAGGGCGTTCATGCAGGTCTGCATGGTGGCTGCCGAGCGCATTACCTCGGGTACATAGTACTCCCCTTTGCGCCACAGTTCGGCCACCGCGTTCATGGCCGGGACTATGGCCTCGTCCACGATGGCAGAGGCTGAAATGCCCCCGTTTACAGCTTCCGTGGCCAAGCCCGCTATCTCATTTTTTTGCCCCCTTACAACCGCTTCACGTAATCTTTTAAACCAGTCCATGATAATCTCCTGCTCTTATCTCTTATATGCTGGCGAAGCTTTGCATTAATTTTTTAGATCTTTGGTAATACTTTAGCGCTTTGAAAACACTGAGGAGGAAGATGACAGACCGTGAGGGTCTTTTTTCCAAAGGACGTAACCCAAACTCTTCACAGCCTGTGGCACGCCCCCTTACCTCTAAATACAGGTTCTGCAAGGCAGGGGAGAGGAAAAAAGACCCTCGCGGTCCTCTGCCTTTCTTTCAAAACGCTAAAGTGTTACGATCTTTGCCTATGTAGACGGCTAGAATGCCCCGTGCTCGTGGCATGCCTGGGTGAAGGCCTTTATGTTGTCCAGGTTGGCCTGAAGAGGTATTTGGCATCCCGGTCCTATGACATATCTGGCCTCCCCCTGTGCAATTTCAAGGCATTTTCTGGCTTCGGCCTCCAGTTGATGCGGAGTTCCCTCCACAAATAGCATCGGATCGATGTTGCCGATGATGGTCGTCTTCCCACGGCCCAGTTCGAACAGCTTTTCAAGGGAGGAAGGGCCGTCAATGCTCAATGCATCGATGCCAAGGTCAATCAGATCCTGAAATATAGGATCCACATATCCACATATATGAAATGCGATTTTCCCCCCTTCTTTATGGATCGCTTCTACCAGTCTTTGATGGTAGGGAAGAACATGTTCCCGATAAACAGCCGGCGATATCATGCTCATACCCGCTGAAGGGTCTCCGATAAAGGGGAAGACGCCCAACTCCATCACGGCCAGACACCTGGCAATCACGGTGTCAGTGGTGTATTTCATCAGGTCATGAAGAAACGGCTTGTCGTCGTACAAATCCTCCATAGCTTCATTGGCCCCGCGTAGCTCCAGGGCAAAGCTCCATGGTCCTCCGATCATTGTGGTAACGTGGTATTCCGGGAATACCTCTACGCATTTCTCACACATATCCAGATGCCCGCTGAAAAGTGGGTCTTCTCTCGGTAATCGGACCGACCACTTGGGAAGTTTTTCTTTGATATCGGCTTTCTTGATGCTCATGGGCTTGCCCATCAGCTTTCTGAAGGCCTCTTGGGCGTCCGGCATAAGGGGGTTGAGCGGAACAAATAGTGCGTCTGAGTCAAGTTCTTTGCAGGTGACCTTGGCTGTTTCCAGGGCCGCTTCGGGCTGGGTCAGAAACTGCTCAAGTGTATACCCAGCTCTCTCGGCGTAGTGGCCCCCTAAAAGCAGCAAAACAGGCTGGCGATCCAGTTTTTCGCCGTTGAAGGCGGCTTCCATACGTTGTTTTCCCGTGAAAGATCCTTCTGTCATTTTACCCCCTCCTTTCTTTGAAAAAGGGCCATGGGCCTTCTGGCGGTTTAGGTGAAGTGATCAAGACCTGAAGTTCGGGGCCCTCTTTTGCAGGAAGGCCTCTATCCCTTCTTTGGTTTCACCGGTATAAACGACCTCCTGCATGAGCTCCGGTTCACAGATGAACATATTCCCGAATCCCTCCATGGAGGCCCCAAGGGCGATCTTTTTGGTCAACCGGATGCAGGTGGGGCTTCTGGATGCGATTTTTTCGATGAATTCATGGGTGGCCTGCATCAAGGAATCGTTAGGGACAACCTTGTTGGCCAGATTCAATCTGTAGGCCTCTTCTGCCGGAATGGGATCGCAGGTCATGATGATCTCCATGGCCTTGGATGCCCCGACCATCCTGACCAGTCTTGGGGTACAACCCCAGGTGTAGTAGGTTCCGACGTTGGTCTCCGGGACAATGTAATAGCTGTCCTCGGTCATGATACGGAAGTCGCAGGCCTGGGCCACAGCCATTCCCGCACCACACACGATTCCTCGCAAGGCCGCCACCGTCACCTGTTCCAGACTTTGCAGGCTCCGCATCAGCTCGTGCCCTGCGAGCTGATGTATCCGAGCATCTTCGGCCTTGAACTCCCCACTTCCAACCTCGCTCAAATCGGCCCCTGCAGAAAAATGGTCTCCCTTTGCCGTTAGAATAACGAATCGCGCAGAGCTGTTGTTGCGCAAGGAATGCCAAGCGTCGATCATTTCCTCCATCATCTGCCTGTTAAAGAGATTCAGTTTGGGGCGGTTCAGGGTGACGGTAACGATCTCGTCTGTTTGTTCGAATATTAAAGTCTCGTAACTTCCCATTTACCCCTCTATTTTGTTGGTCTATTGATTCTTCCCTGTTCGATGTGAGAGATTATCTCTCAGAATGTTTTTAAATCCTCTGTACTTTGATCCAGTACTTGAGAAACTGGAAACTCGAAACTGGAAGAAACCCTCACAACGTTCCTCTTTCAAGTTTCAAGTTTCAAATAATTTTTGTCTTGATTTATATGCTCTTTTCCTGTACTTTCCAGTCAGTTAGAAGTCAAGGGAAACCAACTTTCAGGGTCGCCATATAACGCGTTTCTGGTATATTTCAAAATAAATAAGGGCATCCCATCGAATTATGACGGAATGCCCTTTTTATGGTCAGAGAGTCGATCAAACCGTAGTAACATTTACCGCAGCCGGGCCCTTCTTACCTTGCTCTACGTCAAAGGTGACCCGATCGCCTTCCCTAAGAGACTTGAAGCCGGTCCCATTGATTCCTGAATGATGAACAAATACATCAGGACCGTCTTCTTGCTCTATGAAGCCGTATCCTTTGCGGTCATCAAACCACTTCACGGTTCCATTAGCCATAGTGACAACCTCCTTTCAAGAGAATTCTGACGGTTCCAAACTTCAGGTCGCCACTTCTGACAAATGGATCCTTCCCTGAAACGAAACCCGCTCACCAATAGATGCGCGCCTATATTGGGTTGCTCTCACAATAGTTTATTTTAGTATAAAGTCAAGCTATTATTGGAAAAACCCTCTTTTTTCTTTGACCTAATTACCCAGGGGCCTGAACTGATTTGTCAACTTCAGGGTATTTTTCAATGAAATCTCTGGACTCGGCGAAAATCCTCTTGTCTCCGGGCTCTTTCTTTCCAAGCATTGAGAGTATGGCAAAGGCCTTCTCAAGATGGGTTCTCCTCGCATGGACTTTTGACATACCGATGTAGGCATACTTATCATATCCAATGACCATGGCCTTCTCGTAACTTGCCTCAGCGCTATAAAGATCATTCATGTTAAGGTAGGCATCGCCAATTCTTGTTAGGGCTACTCTCTTACTCATGCCACATTCAATGGCCATCTCCCATGCTCTGATAGCAGAGGGATAATTTCGCATACCCCTTAGACAGTCGGCCTTTCCGTGCCATGCATAACAATTCTTATGATCGGTACGAAGGGCTCTCTCATAGAGAGCTATAGCCTCTTCGAATGATTGTCGCTTTCGATAGATGTTTGCAGCAGAGGTAAGCGCGATAACGGATTCCTTTGATATTTCAATAAGTCTTTCGAAGAGCTTTAGGGCTTCTCCGTCATCTCCCTCGTTCATAGCGATCTGCCCCAGGCCCATCAAGGCATAGGGATCATAGGGCTCTATTTCCAGGGCCGCGGTATAGTAACGTTTTGAATTCTCAGAATCTCCTTTCTTCCGCAACGCATCTGCTACTCGTGTCATTATCTTATGATCGCCCGGTTCAAATGAGAGATAGCGGAACCAGGCACCAAGGGCATTATCAAAGTCTTTCAAGCCCCTGTAGGCATCGCCGAGTCCTGCAAGGGCATACTTGTTGTCTTCGTCAATTTCGAGGCATCTTTGATAGCAGGAGACCGCTTCTTCAAATCGTTTCACCTTGCGTTTCAGGTCTCCAAGTCCGACAAGGGCATATATATCTCTTGGGTCTGTATTCAATACCTCATTATATACCTCTTCTGCCTCTCCATATCTCCCTTCCTTTCGAAGCTTGTGAGCAAGCTTTTCAAGGCTTCTCAATTGCCTTCTTATCCTTGGTTTTTTCCTCTTGGCAGTCATTGTTGATTCCTTTAATGAAGGGAGCGTGTCTCTTTGTTCCCAAAAGGATCACCTGAATTCTACCATTTTCCCGCCGGATTGTCACATAAAGTGTTCATTTGACCCAGATGTTACAAAAAACTGTGGTTCCTTAAAGCAGCTAAAGCAAAGAAGCGGTGAAGTCATTCCCGTGAAAGCGGGAATATTGTGATACAATTCCTGCCCCCGCATATGCTTAATATGTCCACAAGGGAGCGGAGAATGCAAGGGGATTAAAAGATTCTGTACAAATTGAAATCTTCACTTTCAAATTGATACAATAGACGTGGTGTGCTATGCAAAGAACATGATCCCGCGTACCCTTTCAAGACGCCTTACGGAATTGGCCGGTCCCTTCCCGGTAGTCTTTCTGACCGGGCCCCGGCAGTCGGGCAAGACCGCCCTTGCCCGGGCCAACTTTCCGGAATTCCAGTACATTTCCCTGGAAGACTTGCAGAACCGGGAGGAGGCCGCAGAAGATCTACGTGGTTTCCTCCGTCGTCTGGAAGGAAGAGGCGGGGCGATCCTGGACGAAATTCAGCGGGTGCCGGACATCCTTTCCTATCTCCAGGGGTTTGTGGATGAACAGCGCGGGGGTCCCCTTGTCCTCACAGGGTCCCAGCACTTTCTGCTTTCAAAGAAGATCAGCCAGTCCCTGGCCGGGAGGGCCGCTATTCTGGAACTGCTCCCCTTTTCCCTTGCAGAGCTGCAAAGGCGGGAGGCCCTGACCCCAGATACCTTCCTGGAACCAGTTGAGCCGATCCCTGAACCCGCAGGTATTGAACTTTATGAAATCCTGTTCAAGGGATTTTTTCCCCGGATCCACGATTGCGATCTGGAGGCCTCGGCCTGGCTGGACGGCTGTCCAATGACCCTTACGGGGTGCTCATCTACGGAGGCCGCGAAAGCTATGTGCGCAGGAATCATAGGGTCCGCGCGTGGTGGACTTGTTCTTGAGTAGGCTCTGAGGGGTGGATATAAAGACGGTCAGGACAAAAACGGGTTCTTTGTGGTTCACCAAAGAGGCAAAAGAGGAACGGGATCGTAGTGTACAAGCCTATTTCAACTACGGTTACACGTTGTCCGAAATACCCAGGCACGTTGGGCTACGCTACGCGACTGTCGGTAGAATAGTTAAAACATCAATGTTGTAGGGCAAGGCCTGATCCCTAACACAAATGGAGTTGTGCTCGAAGGGGACATAATCTTCTGTGCCGGCAAGGGCCTTATCGGTCGCCATGGGATTTCAGATCTTCTATCAAAAGGAGCCGAGCTATGGATAAAGAGGCATTCAGGCGATTCGGCTATGAATTTGTTGATTGGGTGGCCGACTACATGGCTGATGTTGGCAAGTATCCCGTGATGTCACAGGTAATGCCTGGTGAAATAAAAGAAAGGATCCCTTTAGAACCCCCGGTCAAGGGCGAGCCCATGGATAGAATCTTTGAAGACTTTAAGAAAATCATCCTCCCGGGGATTACCCACTGGCAGCACCCTTCCTGGTTTGCCTATTTCCCGGCGAACAACAGCCCCCCCTCCATTCTGGCGGAATTGTTGACATCTGGCATTGGAGCACAGTGCATGCTCTGGCAGACATCTCCGGCAGCGGCGGAACTGGAAGAGATGGTCCTGGAATGGTTGCGCAAAATGCTAGAGCTTCCTGAAGGAATGGCAGGAGTCATTCAGGATACGGCCTCCACCTCGACCCTTTGTGCCTTGCTTACCGCAAGGGAGAAGGCCACAGATTTTGAGGCGAATCTTAGGGGGGTCAACAAACCCCTTGTAGTTTATGCCTCAGAGGAGGCACACTCAAGCATAGAGAAGGGTGTCAAGATCGCAGGCTACGGGAAGGAGTCGCTGCGTTACATACCGACGGACAATACATTTGCAATGGTCCCGTCAAGGCTTGAAGAGGCAATTGTTAGAGATAGGGAGGAAGGATTATGCCCTGCCTGTGTTGTTGCTACCCTTGGGACCACCTCTTCAACCGCAATAGACCCCTTGGAGCCCATTGGAAAGATATGCAGGCGTTACGGGGTGTGGCTCCATGTGGATGCCGCCTTTGCGGGGACGGCCGCCATCCTTCCGGAGAAGAAGGCCCTGCTGAAGGGGGCCGAGTATATGGACTCCTTTGTCTTTAACCCCCACAAATGGATGTTTACCAATTTCGACTGTTCAGCATACTTTGTGAGAGACCCTGGTGCATTGATCCGGACCTTTGAAATCCATCCGGAATATCTAAAGACGGGTGTGGATGCCCAGGTGAAGAATTTTCGGGACTGGGGGATTCAGCTGGGAAGGAGATTCAGGGCCCTCAAATTGTGGTTTGTAATTCGGTTTTATGGGATAGAAGGGCTTCAGAAGACGGTGAGAGGGCACATACGCATGGCCCAGGATTTTAAAAAGTGGGTCGAGGGGCATCGTGCCTTCGAACTCCTGGCCCCTGTGAACTTGAGCGTGGTCTGCTTCAGGCTTAACGACGGACGACCAGAGGAGGCCCTTGAGGTCCTGAACAAGAAATTCCACGAGAGCCTCAACAAAACAGGGAAAGTATACCTGACCCATACCAGTTTAAAGGGTAAATACGCCATTCGTATGGCCATAGGCCAGAGGACAACCGAGGAAAAGCACGTGAAAGAGGCGTGGGATTTGATTGTCGCAAAGGCAGAAGAGTTATTTACCCTTTGATTCTCGCGATCTCGTCATACATGTCAATCTTGGGTTTCCCGTCCAGCATGGGGCCCAGGAGGTTAAAAAACTCTTTGAAATAAGGGGTCGAGCTGTGATGGGAAAGGGCGTCTTTGTCCTTGTATTTCTCGTAGAGCAGGAACAAGGAAGGATCCTTCTGTGAGCGGTGAAGCGTGTAGGCCAGGGTTCCTTCCTCTTTTTCAACTTTGCTGACCATTTCCCGGAGGGCCTTTTCCATTTCCCCTTCCTTACCGCTCTTGGCTTTTAGGCTGGCAACGACGATCATTTTTTCCCCCTTTTTGCACAGGTTCACATTTCATTCATGGATGACGCGAAGCTTTATCTTCCTGCCGGTCTCTACACCAATCTCTTCAGGTTGTCAAGAAGGGCGGAACCCTGGTGCCGGTGGGTTGTCCTCAGAACTCCCTCAGGGATTCATGGATGCCCTTGTGTATTTCATACCAGAAAGAGAGCGCAGCCTCCCTTTTGTCTTTCTCAAATAAGTCTATCCATTTGAGGATCTCAGGGTCAGAGTCCCCTTCGACGATGTTCCTGCGCTTCAAAAAGGTATAAATGTAATCGAAGTTTCTCTCCGATTCCCAGAATATGGAAGAATTCCTGCTATTGACGCGACTGGCAGTCATGGCGATTTTTTCCAGGAACTGGTCTCTCAGGCCGTACAAGGACTCCATGATCTCGGGGACCATATCTTCGGCCCACTCACGGTGAAAACGGCAGATCCCCAGATTGTCCAGGGTCAGCTCTTTTCGGAAACGTTCGGCGTTCTTCCTGCCAAGCTCCCGTGGGGGAAGGAAGCCTTCGCCGTAGTACATGTAGTACTTCCCCATAATGGCCATTGGTGAGAGCACACCGGGCGTCCAGTATTGATTTGGTACCATCCATCCATTCCGGCCGAAGGCGTTGTAAAGGAATAGGTCGAGCACTTCCTTTCCCCTTGCCCTTGCAAGGCGCCTCGCCATTTTTCTGGCCCCGCCTTCAAGATCCAGAACCCCTCTCTTTTCAATGATTGAGTCCATCAGTTCTGCGCCCAGGTCTGCATTGTGCATGGAATCAGACTCAAGATTGAAGCCCTCGTGTGAAAATACCGGGGTTGTGTTCACGCCCAATTCCTGGGGCTTGATCAGACCTTTGGCCATACACTCCATAAGCCAGGAAAGGACCCCTCCCACGGATATGGCGTCAAAGCCGTACGTGTCCGCACGGTGATTTATTTTCTCGGCCGCGCGTTGATCAAAGACCCCACAGAGGGGTCCCATTGTCTGATAGGGTTCATAGTCCTTTTTGAATTCATTGTGCATCTTCTTACAAACCGCCGAGCAGGGCTCACCACATGTCTTCTGGAGCTTGGGCTTGATGGTCTCCTCATTAAATTGCCTCAGATAGTGGTCGAGTATAAACCTCTTGTGGATCTCCACACGTTCGGCCTCATCCATATAGATGCTGCTGTAATTGAACAGGATGATGCGGCCAGCCAGAGAGGCGAAGTTGACCCCGAAGGTACCTCCTGTGTCAAATTTGGGATCAAATCGGTATTTGGTGGTTGATTCAAAGTCCTTGGCCATGAGCTTTTCGTTATACTTATCCTCAAACCATTTATCAGCCACCTTACGGTCCAGGAAGTCATCATGTAGATAGGTGCCCCCGTAAATGATGGCGGCAATACCGTGCTGCTTTAACATCTTCGTGCCCAGCCCCCCGCGTCCGGCCCAGGTATCCACGTGCGTTATTTTACCTTTGGTAATCGGCGCGGAGCCTATAGCACCAAAGTCTGTTCTTTGTGCCGCCGGACCCACTGCCAGGATTCTTGGGTCGTTCTCGTAGTTTCCCCCGAATAGATTATAGGCATAATCCATCGTGGAATAGATTCCGCCTCGCCCATCTTTCCATACTTGATTGAGGTCTATGGGTACAATCTCTACAATGATCTCTTCACTGTGAGCCCTGTTAAGATAGAGGAGAGACGGGGCGGCTGCCTTTCCTGCAATGGAGACCATGTTTATCCCCATATTCTCGAAGACGAGGCCTGCACCGCCCATGGAGGATATGTAGAAGCCAGTCCACGATGGTGAGAATCCACTGAAGATTAGCCTGTTTGATCCAGGGAAAATGGACCCTGCCAGCAGCCCTACCCCGATATTGAGGGTATTGTAATGGGCTGCAAGGTGGAGCCCCAGATCTACGGGACCGAAAAAATCGCCTACCGGATAACGTCTTATCCTGTAATACCCTGTCGAGGCATCCACAAAAAGCACTTTCTGATTGACTTGCATGGGTCTTTCCTCTCTTGGTTTCTTAAAAGAATTCTATCACAAGGAAAGGTGCCTGTACATCTTCCTTGTCCGGACCCTGGTTGATCCCTTCAAACGGACTCCATGAGACCCCTATCTCAGGACTCATCCTCGGGAGGGTAGGAGGCAATGACTTGCTAGGGTGACGGATGATTGTTATATTTATTGTAATTGCGCGAATCAGGCCGTGACCAAGGAGAGGATATGCCGGAATACGAGGGCATTGTAACAAAGATAGACAGCAAAGGCGACGTTGAGGTGCTGATTAGGCCGGAAAATGCAGGCATAATCGGGGCTTCCCGCCTGAAGGTATGCCACTCCGCCTCAGAGAGCTCAGGCATTTGTGTCAAGGCCGAAAACGATTTCGGTGCCAAGGTGGGAGACCGTGTACGTATAAGAAGGGATGCAGGGGCACTCCTAAGGAATCTTAAATTACTAGGCGGGTTACCCCTCCTGGGTCTCCTGGCAGGCATATCGGTTTCGGTCACCTTCAATCATTTCTTGGGCATTTCTGTTTTGGGACAGGTTTTATTGGCGTGCCTTGGGCTCGTTTTAGGGGCATTGGCAGGCACGTTTCTCTACCGACGAACTTCCGGAGACCTCAGGCTCGTAATCACTCAGGTGATTCAGGAGGGGGCCTTGGCACAGCCCCTTACAGGGGAAGGTCTTTCATGTTTTGAGAGCGAAACCAGGGCATGTGAAGGCTGTGTCGTGAGAAGGGGCACGAATTGATAGATGCCTGCCTATCCTTTGATGGCCCCGGCGGACAGGCCGCTGACGATGCGGCGCTGGAAGAGAAGGACCATGACAACCAGCGGCGCTGTTGTAATGAAAGAGGCCGCAGCGATCTCCCCCCAGGGGACAACGTGTTCTCCCTGGAAGAGGGCAATCCCCACGGGCATAGTCTGCCTCGAAGGATCGGTCACTATTAGAAGGGCAAGAAAGAATTCATTCCAGGCGTAAATAAAACACAGGATCGAGGCGGTAAATAGTCCCGGAGCCGATAGGGGCAATATAACGCGCACGAGGGCCCCCAGCCTTGTGCATCCGTCCACCAGGGCGGCGGCCTCCAGCTCTTCAGGCAACTCCTGGAAGAATAAGGTCAAGATCCATATGGCGAGGGGAAGGGTAAGGGCCACGTAAGGGAGAACAAGGCCTTGGTAGGTATTGAGCCATCCCATGATCTGGAGAAATTTCCAGATGGGCCCAACAATGGCAATCTGTGGAAACATGGCGCAAGCAAGTATCCCCATTAGTAGGGACTGTGCAAGTCTTCTGTGCAATCGGGCCAGGCCATATCCAGCCAGGGTGGCCAAGGAGATTGTCACCAGGGTGGTAGAACCCGCAACAATGACCGAATTTATCAGATAGTGGAGAATACCATAGTTCTGGATGGCGGAGCGAAAGAAGTCCAGGGAAAAGGACGGCCACCATTGGGGCGGGATAGCGGTTATCTGTGTCTGGCTCTTGAACGCGGAAGACACGAACCACAGGAATGGGGCCAGGGAAAACCCTATGGTAAGGAGTGCCCCCAGAACAAATAGGAGTTTTCTTGGAAATCCCGCTCTCATCCCCTTGCCTCCAGCAGGCGCCGGCCGACCGTCCGCAAGTATAGGATCGCAAGTATTAAGACAATTAGGAATACCGATACGGATATGGCCGATCCATACCCCATCCACCCTTCAACGAACATCTTCTTGTATCCGTAGAGCTGGAGCACATTGGTGGCATCTGCCGGCCCCCCCTGTGTCATTACAAAGGCCAGGTCGAACACGCGAAATGCGTCGATGGTACGGAATAGCAATGCCACGAGCAGTGCGGGTCGGATAAGGGGCCAGGTGATGTACCAGAAGCGTCTCCAGACCCCCGCACCGTCCACCCTCGCAGCCTGATACAGCGCGTCAGGGATGACCTGCAGACCGGCCAAGATCAGCAACGCGGCAAAGGAGGAGGTCTTCCATATATCAGCTATGATGATGGCACAGAGTGCACTGCCAGGCAGGGCTAACCACGGGATGTAACTGGCGGAGTTGGCCCCAAAGATTACATAGTTGATCATCCCATAGGCATCGTTGAATAGGAATCGCCACATCTGTGCCGAGACCACCGTAGGGATGGCCCACGGGATAAGCACGCAGGCCCTTAGCATGCCCCGACCCGGAAAGCGATGGTTAATAAGAAGGGCTATTAGTATACCGATCAGGAGCTCGAAGAAAGTGGTGGCGGCCACGAAGATTGCAGTGATCCAGAAGGAGTGACGGGCGACCGGGTCCCTTAGGAGTTCTGCAAAATTCTCCAAACCAACAAAAGGGTTCTTTAGCTGCGGAAGGCCGATGATTTCCCGATGGAAACTCAGAAAAACCGACTGGCAAATGGGTGCGGCTATTAACAACAGGAGCACCAATATGACAGGAGAAATCAAGACCAGGTAGAGCCTTTGGTCCCTTGGTGTCATTGCCGGATCACAGCCCCCAGTTCCAAGAGCCTTTGGATTTTCTTGGATGAGGCCTTGGCAAGCGCTGGTATATCAGCGTTTCGTTCCACAATGGCGCGGCTAAAAAAGCGTTGAAGTTCCTGGCTGATCATGGGGTAGATGGGGGAGGGGGGTCTTGGCCTTGCGCTCTCGAATGCGGGGAGAAAGGCGTTCAGATGGGGCATTCGTTCTTGGACCCCTGGGTCTTGATAGACCGATCTGCGCGTAGGGGCAAGACCGGCCTCAAGGGCCAGGATCTTTTGGCCTTGGTGGGAAGTCATAAATCGAATGAATCGCCAGGCCTCCTTTTGATGTCGGGACCACCGATTTATCCCAAACTGCCATCCCCCTAAGGCCGAGGCCGAATGGTGTCCGGGAAAGGCGGGAAGGCTCCCAACCCCAACCCTCCCGGCGATTCTCGATTTTCGGGGGTCATTGGCAAAGGACCAGGCATATGGCCAGTTGCGATGAAAGACGGCCTTTCCCTGGATGAAGAAATCGAATGATTCCGGTTCTTCGTAGTTTATGGCACCTCTCGGTGCCGCCCTTCCGATGATGTTGTCGCGTACAAACGAAACCGCCTCCACTGAAGGGGGATGAGCAAGGGCGGGCTGACCGGTTTTGGGGTCAATCACCGAACCTCCGTTGGACCATATGAATTCCAACATGTCGCAGACCAGCCCCTCGTACTGCTTGAACTGGCCCGAGTAAATATAGAGGCCCGGATCATTTTCCCCCTCTAGTATTGCCTTTCCCTGAGAAAGCATTTCGCTCCAGGATCGGGGGACATCAAAATGGTATTTCTTGAGGAGATCGTCACGGTAATAGAAGAGCCCGGCGGCAATATAACAGGGAACTCCGTAGATCTTATCCCTGTATGTATTTGCTGCAATCGGTCCTGATAGAAATGTCTCCTGGTCTTGTCTCTTAAAGATGGGGCTGAGGTCTGAGACCCATCCAGCGTTAGCGAATTCTGGGGGCCAGATCACATCCATGAAGAAGAGATCCACAGAGGTATCCTTGTTCTTGAGTCGCTGACTTACAATGGCATGATATTCCGTGGAGGAATGGGGGCCCACCTGAAGTTTCACCCGAACCCCCGGGTTTTCCTGCTGGAACTTCTGGATCAATCCCTTCCAGACCTGAGGCTGACTTGCCTTCCATGTGAGAAAGACGATCTCTGTGGGCCCGCCCCCCGAGGCGGACCCACTCACAAGACACAACAGGCCAAACAAAAAAATGAGTATTATTCTGGCCGATGCTCTCATAACAGACCCCTCTTTTGGTAAGTTAAGCTGCTTTTGCGAATATTATCAGAACCTGATTGAAAAGGCTGCGGTTTTCCGGCCTCTCCCTCAACTCGTGCCAGGCCCTGGGAGGCCCCCAAGCCAAAATCACGAAGAGACGCGATCAGCTCATGCCTTCGAAGAGATCGGGCCTTTGATCCCTCAACCTCTCCATGAATTCTCTACTGGACTGTCGGCCGTATGTGAAAAAATGCTCCACTCTGTCTACAGTTGAGTTGAGCGGGATCTCACAGCCTGATGAAAGGATATATCCACTCCCCTCTGCTGCTGTCTCGATGCATCGGTTAATGGCCTGTTCCATTTCATCAGGGCTGCCTTTTGCAAAGAGGGTTGTGGCCACATTACCCATAATCGTCACCTTGCGGTTCGAGAGCTTTACCATTTTTTCGAGCGACGAGGGGGCATCTAGGCTGATGAAACGGATCCCGGTTTCAATAACATCCTCCATGATCGGATCAATAGACCCACATATATGAAGGGACATGGGCACCTTCTTGGATCTAAAATGCTCACAGAGATCCTTGTGGTATGGTTTTATGAAATCCTTGTAGATCTGGGGTGAGATCAGACTGCAGGAGGCCGCGGCCTCTCCCAGAGACGGGGCGAAACCGGATTCAATCAGGGCGTCGCCAACGGTGCGAACCACCTCTGTGGTGAACTTCATCAGCTCATGGACAAAGTCAGGCTCCGTAATGCTCTCGAAAAGGAGGTCTTCGGCGCCCCTTAGGTGAATGGCAAGATTCCATGGGCCTGACTGCCCGAGCCCCACAGTAGCGGTCTTTCTCACCTGGGAAGACACCCTTTCAAGCACCTCAAAAAAGTATGGTATTCGACCGTCCTTCTTCGGATCAGGCACCTTGAGTCCGGCCAGTTGCGACTTGTCTTGTAATAGGGGCGCCTTGGGGTGAGAGATATTGTCTTGGGGGAAGTCAAGCTCGCACCCGACGGCCTCGGCCTCCAGGTAGATATCGTTATAGACAATAAGGCTGTCTGGCCGAAATCGCTCGTAGAATGCCAGGTGCGCTTCAGCGCTTTTCTTTGCATCCTGCAAAATTTCCCTCACAGTGTACTGGGTCATCCTTGAGCAGTATGGCCCTATCAGCACCGTGGTTGGGAGTCGATCTGAATACTGCCGCTTTAAGGCGGATACCATATAATGTCTTCCACTTCGTTCTTCCATAAAAACACCTCCTTAGGCTATTCTTTCTGGATCTACAGACAGTTGAACGCCACGAGCCTTCTCACCTAGTGGAGGGTCTCCGGCACGATCACTCTTTGACCTGAGGCATTTCTGTCCCCTATCAAGGCCTGACCCTTCTCCCTAGTGTTTTTCATTGACTCACAAAAGCCCCTTACCTATACTCCATAAAAAGCGCATTCTTATCAACCATTTTCGTAAAGGAGGGTGACATGAAAAGGAAAAAATTCTCAATGTTATGCGGCGTCATCTTGATAGCGGTGATCCTAATAGCAAGCCCTTTTATGGTTGCTTTTGCCAATGCGGCACCGCCCAAAGCTAAGACCTTGAAGATCGGCGCTATTATATCTATGACCGGCTTTGCTTCCGCCTCGGAAATGCTGATCTGGGAAGGGGTGCAGCTGTTTGAGCAATGGATTAACGAGCAAGGCGGCATTACCATCAAAGGACAGCCATATCTGATCAAATTTATTGCCGAAGATGGGCAGAGCAGTGCTGATGGCGCCGTGGCCGCTGCTACGAAGCTCGTCTATGACCATGGCGTCAAGTTCCTTGTCGGACCGGTTATGCCTTTTATGGTTGTCGCCTCAGGTTCAGTCACTGAACCGGCCAAGGTAATCCGTGTTGCCCTGTACAATTGCTACATGCCGGCTGAATACGGCCCGAAGACGCCATATACCTTCATTGCCAATGACACGACTGTAGATTTCATGACACCAAATATGCAGTATTTGAAGGAGGCCTATCCCAAGGCGAAGACCATTGCCGTTCTCACTCCCGATGACGGCGCTCCCCCCTATCTTGAGCCGTTATTCAGGGAAAAGGCTAAGGCCGAGGGCCTGGAACTGTTAGGTTTCGTGTTGTGGTCTCTTGACACACAGGACTTTACCCCGGTAACAGTCAAGGCCCTGGCGACCAAGCCGGACTCGCTATTCCTCATCAACGGATGGCCAATACACATGGGCTCCATGCTTAAGGCAGCAAGAGAGATGGGCTTCACCGGCCCTGTGCTCGCCTGCCATGAAGACCCCTATGATATCCGGGAGGTTGCCGGCCGACAGGCATCTACGGACTTCTATACCCATAATATAGCCATAGATTCTCCCGAGATGACGCCAATGATAAAGGAGATCGCAAAGCGCGGCAAAGCCAAATATGGAAGAACGTCTCCGACCCATGTCTGGGGGTGGAGTCCTTCTTGGTCCGTCGTGCAGGCCATTGAGGCGGCACAGAGCCTTGACCCCACTGTGGTGAAGGATTCTTGGGAGAAGATGGCGTCTATTCAAACACCATACGGAACCGGGAAAATGGGGGGAAAGAAAACCTATGGGATTAACCATACAGTAAGTGCGCCCATGCCGTTGGCCGGGCTCAAGGGCGGAGAGGTGATATGGGTTAAATGGCAAGAAGTACCGATGCCGTAGGTCTACCTATAAATGGCTATCTTGCAGGGGAAAATCTTTACCTGCAAGTTAGCCGTTAAGGAAAGAAAAGAAAGAAAATAATAAGTTGGCTCCAGAGTTACTCGCGCAGGTCGCAGTAAACGCCTTGATGCTGTCATCGATGTACATATTGATGGCTCTCGGTTTCGCTCTCCTGCTCAGCGTCATGCGCGTTCTCAATTTCGCCCATTCCGTCATATATATGAGTGGCGGGTATATCTGCTATCAACTGGCGGTAGTAGTAGGGTTGAACCAGTGGGTATCTCTGGTGTTGGCCGCAGTAATCACGGGTGCGTTTGGGCTTTTCCTGGAGAGATTTTGTTTCCGCCCATTTTTCGGGGATGTGAACCGCACCATCGTTATGACCCTTGCCTTGATTGTAATTCTGGAATCCGTGGTCAACATATTGGTTGGCACTCAGGTAAGGTCCCTCCCTGCCTTTGCCTCGGGTGTTTTAAGGACCGGGGGCGTCTCACTCAGTGTAGAAAGACTGGTAACCTTCATTATCAGCGCTGTCCTGCTGCTGGTGCTCATCTTTTTCATACAAAAGACGAAGATAGGCCAGCAAATGCTTGCCGTTTCTCAGGACTCAACCGGGGCTGTCCTGCAAGGGATTAATATCCATCGCATCTCTGCCGTCGCCACTGTGATAGCATGCGCCCTAGCCGCCGTAGCCGGTAGCTTAATGGGTGCTATCGTCAGCTTGAGCCCATATATGGGAGACCACATGCTGGTAAAGGCAATTGAAATAGTCATCCTGGCCGGGATAGGAAGTATTGGCGGTGTTTTGGGTGCCGGGCTGATTATCGGTACAATAGATGCCACTTTACCCATCTTGATAAGCGGCAGTGCCACTGACGTAGTAGGTCTTGCAATAGTTATTTTTATCTTGCTGTTTAGACCTCAAGGATTGTTCGGCCACGAGGCATAGAAATGTCTGGAGCATGTTCCGGATGAAGGGAGTGAGAGGATCAACCAAGCCGTTTGGCTATGCCATCTTGACAATCCTTTTATTCCTGCTCCCGTTATTTGTCACAAAGCCTTACTACCTTCACATCTTCATCATAACTTTACTATACATCATTGTCGTCAGCAGCTTGCGCACGATCGCGCTTTCCGGTCAAGTCTCTGTCGCCCATGCTGCCTTTATGGGTATCGGCGGTTACTTCTCCGGGGTGTTATCAAAAGAGCTGGGCCTGACACCTTGGCTCACCATACCCCTGGGGGGGGTGGCGGCAATGGTTGTTGCCGTCTTGATTGGTTACCCCTTTACCAGGGTAAGGGCAATATACTTTTCTATGGTGAGCCTTCTTGGGGGGATTGCGATAGTGAATATAATAAGAGTGGCTCAGAAATGGACTGGCGCTGCCGGCCTGGCCGGCATACCTCCCTTGAGTCCCATCAACATTCCCGGCCTGATGACCATAACTTTTCTTGGCCAAAAAGTACCTTACTATTATTTCGCCCTGCTGCTGACCTTAGTCAGCCTATTGGTTCTCTACAGGATTGAGCATTCCCGCATTGGCATGACATGGAAGGCTATTGCACAATCCTATTTGGTTGCATCCAGTGTAGGTATTAATGAGGCCGGCTCCAGAGTCCTTGGCCTGGCTATAGGCTGTTTTTTTGCCGGAATAGCCGGTGCCAGCTATGCCCATTACAATCTGGTGCTAACACCCGGAACTTTTAGCTTCCTACCCAGTATATTCCTGGTCATGTACATGCTGGTAGGTGGACGTGATAGGTTCAGCGGACCTATTATCGGAACGGCTATTCTTGTCATGGTTCCCGAGCTTTTTCGAGGACTGAAGGTGTTTGCTCCGCTTATTTTGGGAGCAATTATGGTGATCGTGGTCTTCTTATTACCTCAGGGCATTGCCGGTCTCTTCGATCAGATTAAGGCAAAGTATGGAGAAATCCATAAACGATAGGTACCCGGAAGTGCTGCTTGAAACCAGTGGTCTAACCAAGTATTTTGGAGGCTTGATTGCTGTTTCCAACCTGGATATATATGTCAACCGGGGAGAGATAGTCGGCTTAATCGGTCCCAACGGTGCCGGAAAAACGACCACCTTCAATCTCATGACCGGCATTCATCGACCCACCGAGGGAAAGATTCTATTTGAAGGCAAAAATATAACCAGTAAGAAACCTCATTCGGTTGCCAGGCTGGGAATAGGTCGCACCTTTCAATTAGCCTCCCTCTTTCCAGATTTCACCGTTCTCGAAAATGTGGTGGCATCGTCTTATTTATATCCAAAGTCAGGATTCTGGGAGACCCTGATCAACACCTCTTCACACCGTGAGAAAGAGGACCATATCTTGGACAGGGCCAAGGAAATCTTGCAGCTTGTAGGCCTGGATGATGTAAGGGATGAGCTCGCCAAGAATCTGCCTCATGGCCGCCAAAAGATACTTGGCGTTGCCAGGGCATTAACTATCAGACCGAAGCTACTCCTTCTTGATGAGCCAATAGCCGGAATGGCTCACAAGGAAATTGAATTCTCACTGGGAGCCTTTGAGAAAATCCGGTCACAAGGGATTACTATCCTGTTGGTTGAACATAATATGGAGATAATGAGTTTATGCGACAGGATTATCGTGTTAAATTTTGGGCGTAAGATCGCTGATGGCTTGCCCGGAGAAGTGAGGCAGAATGAAGATGTAATCAAGGCATACTTTGGGAGCAAAGATGCTTCTTAAGGTGAAAGACATGACAGTGCACTACGGGAAGGCAAGGGCCGTAGACTCTGTCTCTCTGGAAGTTGCCGAGGGGGCTGTAGCTACAATTATCGGCGCTAACGGAGCCGGCAAAAGCACCATTTTGAAGGCCTTATCCGGGTTATTGCCGTTAACCTCCGGGGAAATATGGTTCCTCGGCAGAAGGATTGAAGGGATGGCCCCATTTCATATAGTGAATCTCGGCCTGGCCCATATCCCTGAAGGCCGAAGGCTTTTCCCGTATCTTACTGTTCTAAGCAACCTTAAACTCGGCGCCAGTTTAAGAAAGGACAAAACCGGTATAAAGAGCGATATGGATGCGCTCTTCGATCACTTCCCTATACTATGGAAAAGACGCAATCAAAAGGCTGGTACCATGAGCGGCGGCGAACAACAGATGTTGGCCATTGCCCGCAGCTTAATGGCCAAGCCGAAGCTGCTTCTGATGGATGAGCCCTCGTTAGGACTTGCTCCGATAATGGTTAATGAACTGGTACCTATAATTAAGGATATCAATGAAAGAGGCGTTGGCGTTCTTTTAGTTGAACAAAATGTCCCTTTAGCCCTCAGGGTAGCTCAGAGGGCCTATGCGCTGCAGGTTGGAAAGATCGTTCTGGAGGGTGATATAGACGAGTTCAAAGGCAGTGAGATTGTCAAGAAAGCGTACCTGGGAGGATAAACCACGAGGGAAAGCCTTGCTGTTGGATCTAACCCGATACCTTTTGGGCAAACTCGCCCACGCGGGCTATGGCCTCTTTTGCTTCCGATAACTGGTGCAATCCAAATAGATGAAATACGTGAAGCATGTCATCCCAAGTCTCCAGGGTGACGTCTGCGCCTGCTGCCCTTGCTCTTTCAACGAATCGCGTGGAATCACAGTAAAGCATTTCGCATGTGCTTACTTGGAATAGCAACGGGGGTAATCCTCTGAGATCTCCAGACAGGGGTGATACCAGGGGATCGGCCGAGCCTGTCCCTCCCAGGTATGCCTGGATCCACCAAAAGAGGCCTATATCGGCCAGGATTGGATCGGTCTCGCCGTTTTCAAAATAGGAATTGTCAGTGAAGGAGATGTCTGTACTAGGTGACAGACAGATCCCCCCGGAAGGCAGAGGTATTCCGTCATTCCTCAGTTTTAATAGGGATGTGAGCGTCAGGCTGCCTCCGGCAGAGTCTCCGGCAATGATTATCTTCTTGGGTCTTAAGCCTTGTGACAGTAGCCACTTGTAGGCTGACGTACAATCCTCCAATTGGGCAGGGTAGGGGTGCTCGGGCGCAAGTCGGTAATCTACGCTCAGCACCCGCATCCGGGCGGCTCTCCCAAGGGTAACTGTCAGCAAGCGGTGGCCGCTGGGGGAACCCAATACCCAGCCTCCTCCGTGGAGGTACAATAAGACCCGGTCTTCCCTAGCAGCATCGACGATTTGCCATTCGGCCGGGACGTCACCGGCATCCACTTCTTCCACCCTTACATCCTCTGCCAGCGGATACCTTTTCTGGTCAATATCGGCCACATAATTGGAGGTGAATCGGTGCATCCTCGCCAAAAAGAGCATTTCCTCTCGGGTCAACAGGCCGGAAAGCTCTCCACACATGCCCTTGTTTTGAAAAAAGAGTCTATTCCCATACATCACCTTTTTCCAGAGGGCCTGGAAATCCATGCCCTGGTTTTCTTCTTGCTGAAGAAACCGGCTGATGCCCTCTATCTGGACCTTTTGAAGTTTTTCCACCAGTTTGAGTACATCGGCACGGATTTTCGACTTATTCAAGATCGCCATTTTATCTGACTCCCGATAGATTTTTGCAAGAAAGATTCACTCAAATGACAGGGATGTCAAGGTAAACCTACTTCTCCATCACAACCGGATTCTCCAGAGTCCCGATGCCGGATATCTCCACCTCCACCACATCACCGGGCTTGAGTGGCCGCGTGGTGCCTGACGTTCCAGTGAAGATGAGGTCACCCGGAAAAAGTGTGGCATACTCGCTGATATAACTCACAATCATAGCCACATCATGGATCATGCTTCGAGTGTTAAAACGGTGCTCCACTCGACCGTTTAACCTGACCGTCACATCCAGATTGTGAGGGTCTACGTCGGTGGCTATCCATGGGCCCACCGGACCCCAACTGGGTAGACTCTTGCACCGCCAAAAGGAGAAGTCCTTTTCCCACCCCCCCTTCTCGCTGACGTCGTTGCCACAGGTATAACCCAGGACATGGTCCAGGGCGTTCTCTTGACTTACGTGTCGCGCTTTGCGGCCCATCACAATGACCAGTTCGCCTTCGTAGTGCACCTCCGCGGCTTCCGGCGTCAAGATGATAGGCCAGCCGCAGCCTGCGAGACTTGCGTTGCTCTTATGAAAGGGCTGGATACCCATCTCTCCTATTTTGCTGGCGGTTGTCTCCTCCGCCTGGAGCGTATGATCACGGTAGTTGACTCCCACGCCGCCAAAGATTTGTACCGGCGCCGTGACCGGCAGGAGTCTCACATCACACAATCGATGGACCGGGCCAGTCATCCGCAGCTGTCCTCTGAAAGGGCTTCCCCTTGTCTCGGTGATCTCGTCACCTTTCGCGATGCCATATCGCGTCCGACCTCCAGTTCTGAACCTGACGATTTTCATTTTCGCACCTCCGTCTCTTCGATCCAATATGGATAACGACACAAGGACATAGACAACCGTGTATAAAAGCTTATCAATTATGTGAGGAATAGATCGCTCTAAGGGTGAAGTCAAGAGCAAATCTGACCATATCCTACATTGAGATAAGAATCAGCGTTAAATCTTGGCTGATCTTAGAACGCCATGACATGTGGAAAAAAGTCATGGATTGAAGGATAGCATATCTAGTGTTGCTTCGGGCTTTTTGCATAATGCAAGCTACTTGAAATTTTTCTTTTCTCTTTATGAAAGAATCGCTTATTCCAAGGAGGTTCCGGTAGTCGATTTGTCTTGACATAAGGCGCTTTTTGTTATCTTATCATTTATAAGTAGTCCTACCAATCACTTAGGCTCTATCCAGGAGGTTACTCCATGGAGAAACCCCTCAAACTGTGCCCACCCGGCTCCTGGCAGGGAGACGCGATCTCCAGTCGGGAGTATGACACTCCCCGTTATCCTAAAGCCAAATCCCGAGTGATCGGGAGACGGAAAGCCACGGGTCTTGATTTCCCCGTTGACCCTCATTATAGGCATTTTCTTCTTTCAGAAAGATAGGCTGGCTGCCTTCCCTGTTGAATAGGCCTCCCTACGGGAAATTCAACCGGGGCCGAGTGTGACATCGTAAAGGTCACCTTTAGCGTGATTCGGCTTTTTGCTTTGGGTATTGAGGAAGGGATGATCCAGAAGTTCATATCTTATGAACTCTTCTTACAGCGATTGAGAAGGATTGGTTTCCAGAAATTGCCGATACGCAGCCTCCAAGGAGGCTCTATGTCACTTTGGAGGCGCTCTTATTGTCTGAGATATCCTTTTGATATAATTAATTTCAGGATAGGTTTAATGAAGGGGAGGGAAAATCATGGGAAAATATCTGGTACTTTGGGAAGTAGACCAAACGAAAATTCCTATTGATCCTAAAGAACGAGGAGAAGGATGGAGTTTCTTAATGGCTATGATTAGACAAGATATCGAAAAGGGAATAACAAAGGATTGGGGAGCATTTGTTGGTGAAACCAAAGGATATGCTGTCAATGAAGGCACTGAGTTAGAAGTGATGAAGGCTCTCCAGCAATATGTACCATTTTGTATCTTCAAAGTACATCCAATCTCTACAGAGAACCAAGTGAATGAGATGATAAAGGCCTTATCAGGCTAATCAACTGAGATCGTGGAAACAAGACCAAGTCACGCCTATAGTGTTGAAGTGTGGACGAAAGCTCAGTATGCTCTCAAAATGTGCCCACTATGCCCTAGCGGGATGTTGGTGTTCCGCTAGGGAGAATTCCCCCAACTAAGACACCCCAAAAGAATTAGGAGGCAGCAATGGCAGATAGAGTGCTTTTTATTGGCTGGAATCGTCCTGTTGTCGGCAGGGAGCAACGGGCGATGCAACTGTGGCAAAAGGCGATGGAGTATTATGGCAAACTGCAGGCAGATGGGCGAATTGAGAGCTTTGAGCCGGTGATCCTCACCGCTCACGGTGGCGACTTGAACGGCTTCGTAATCCTCAAAGGTGATGCCGAGAAGCTGTCGGAGATCCGGAGAGAGGATACCTTCATCGACCTCACTATCGAGGCAGGATACTGCCTTGAAGGGTTTGGAGTGGTCGTAGGCTATGTCGGTGAAGGTTTAACGGACGTCTTTGGTCGCTGGTCGAAACTTGTGGGCGGGTAATTCCATTGGCAGACTCTAGACTCCAAGGGAAATTCAAGATTAAGGAGGTATACCTATGCCATTCATCAACATTAAAGTCCTGAAGGGAACCTTATCAAAAGAGAAAAAGCAGGAGATGATCTCGCGCGTAACAGAGACTGTGGCAGAGATTGAAGCCCGACCGAGCCCCAAAGAGAAACTTCAGCCTCATACATGGTGTGTTATTGAAGAGGTTGACTTTGAGAACTGGGGCATAGGGGGCAATGCTGTCACGCCGGAGATGTTAAAGGCCATTCTTGAAGGGTAGATGTCAGTCGGGAGGGGTCAAGTCTCGTTTTGACTTTTAGCTGTCTCGGGCCAACAGTCAGACTTCTCTAAACGTTAAGGTAATAGAAAGGAGGATGCTATGCTCACAGGAGAAATAGCAGAAATGGTTAAGGGGGCGACCGGGCTTAGTGATGAGCAGGTGGCCAACCTTAGCCCCGGAGAGGAAAAACTATTTCGGAATGTACCCAAGATGATGCAGTATCAGACTATTGCCGAGGTCGTAAAGTCCGAACACTGCTTTGCCCAGGTCAAGGTGGGGGATAAACTGGTTTTTGATCCGTTTCTGAATCCAGCGAAATCAACGGGTGTGATGTGCCCAAAGGCCCTCTTGCCTGCATTGGCTCAGATTGGCGCAATGTGGGAAATGGCAACAGAATGGGCAGAATCGGGAAAAGAGGAACTGCCGGAAATTGTATTCCGCAATGTGCGGTGTCTTGACCCTGGCCTTGAGGACGGAGGAGTTGGAGGCGTGGTCTATCGAATTCGTATGGAAAAAATGGCTCCTTAGTAGAGCCAAAAATTTTGGGGGAACGGACCTCATAGATGAGAGGCCCTTCCCTCAGGTATCTGTCCTCTGGACTCTGCCTAGCAATCTGTCTGGAGGTCTTATAAATGAAATGCCAGAAATGCCAGTCTGAAAATCCTGACATAAATAAGTTTTGTCGCGAGTGTGGGACAAAGTTGTCATTGTTCTGCCCTCAGTGTGGAGCTGAAATCTCCCCAGGTGATAAATTCTGCGGCCAATGCGGCAACAACCTAACCTTCCCCTTAGAACCTCCACACAAAGACCTCTCCTTTGACGAGAAATTAGACAAGATCCAACGATATCTCCCGAAGGGTCTTACCGAGAAGATACTGTCCCAACGAGATAGAATTGAAGGAGAACGGAAGCAGGTCACTGTCATGTTTTGTGACATGGAAGGGTTTACCCAGCTCACTGAGAGACTTGGTCCTGAGGAAGCCTATAACATTATGGACCAGGTCTATGAAATTCTGATTCACAAGGTCCACGACTACGAGGGAACGGTCAATGAGATGACCGGTGATGGGATTATGGCCCTTTTCGGGGCTCCCATTGCGTTGGAGGATGCCCCTCAGCGGGCCATTAGATCAGCACATGCTATCCACCGGGAGATGGTGCGGTTCACCGAGAAAATGAATAAAGAAAGACCTGGCTCATATCCTCTTAGAATGCGCATTGGTATCCATACAGGTCCAGTAGTTGTGGGCACCTTA
>JAZDES010000076.1:0-21172 GCA_043808585.1 Pseudomonadota bacterium
GATGTGCTCAAAGGTATGATGGAGACGGTAAATGTCCATCTTGAGGTGCTCAGGTTGAGAACAGTGGTCCTGGCCGGTAGGGCACAACAGAGCGTAAGGGAACATATCGAGATCGTAGAGGCAGTGGAGAAGGGTGACGCCGCTGGTGCAGAAGAGCTTATGAGGAGACATGTCAAGAGCGTCCAAAGGGATGCCTTGAGGCACATAGACCTAATGGTCTAGGCAGGAGATAAGGAGAGGGAAAATGGCTGAATTCAGTTACCATCTGGTCGAGGATGTGGCCAAGGAACTATATATCAGGGCATTGAAGGTCCTGCCCCCAGATGTGAGAGAGGCCCTCGATAAAGCCTATGAGAAGGAGACCAATGAGACGGCCAAGGGGATCTTGAAGACTATCCTAGAGAATATCAGGGTGGCGGATGAAGAGAACCTTCTGATCTGTCAGGACACAGGTCTTCCGATCTACTTTGTCACTATCGGGAGTAAATTTTCTGTTGATGGGGCCAGGATCGCCAAGGCCCTCAACAAGGGGGCGGAACGGGCTACGCTTGAACACCCATTTCGCGGCAGTTCTACCCATGCCTTGACGCGGGTCAATCCCCAAACCAGCGTAGGGGAGGGATTGCCGGTTATCCACTGGGAATTCAATGAAGATGCCTCGCACCTGGAAATACTCATGGTGCCAAAGGGATCTGGATCAGAGAACATGAGTGCCATGAAGATGTTCATTCCGGCAGACGGTGTGAAAGCCCTCAAGAAGTTCATATTGGACAGGGTGATAGAGTCCGGCTCCAAGCCCTGCCCCCCAGGAATTATTGGGGTCGGGATAGGGGGTACGGCTGATCTGGTGAGCGTGCTGGCCAAAAAGGCCATTGCCAGGCCCGTGGGTTCTTCTAGCCCTGATCCCCAACTGGGCCAGATGGAGCAAGAATTGCTGAAGGCTATTAACGCTACCGGCATAGGGCCCATGGGCCTCGGTGGTGACACGACCACCCTTGCCGTACATATAGAAGGCGCTTACACCCATATAACGCAAAATCCTATAGCGGTTAACACTCAATGCTGGCCTGCCCGAAGGGCCCGCGCAAAGATATATCCGGACGGAAACGTGGAATATGGCTTCTAGGTCAAGGAAGGAGAGGAGAGATGGCGCATCATAATCTGACTACCCCTCTTTCAGAGGAGGCTGTCAGGCAGTTGAAGGTCCGTGATACGGTAACCGTAAATGGCAACATTTTCGGTATACGTGACGCAACACAGATCCGCATGTTCGACCAGGCACAGGTGCCTCCGGTGGATCTGAGGGGGGCGATCTGCCTTCACACGGCCCCCAGCCTCAAAAAGGTCGGTAACAGATGGGAAAAGATCTGTGTGGGGACAACCACTAGCATCCGTATGGAAAGGTTCACCCCCCCGCTCATCGAAAAATATGGGGTCCGGGCCATTGTGGGAAAGGCCGGCCTCCTGGAAGGAAGCCTAAGGGCCATGGGGAAATTCGGTGCATGCTACCTGGCCATAGTGGGCGGGGCTGCTGCCCTTGAGACAAAACAGATAGAGGAGGTTGAAGAGGTTTACTGGGAAGACCTTCATCCTGAGGCCATCTACAAATTTCGAGTGAGAGACTTCGGTCCTTTGATCGTGGCAATGGATTCACACGGAAATCATCTATATCTTGAGGTAGAGAGAAAGGCGAGGCAGAAGCTGCCCGATCTATACAGACAGTTGGGCATTGACTAATGACCAGTGAAAAGGTACTGCCGGCGCTGTTCCTTGCGCCTGACTCTAAGATAAGCCATTTCGCAAGGATAAAAAGGAGATGATTGGAGTTCAAGAATTTGCTGTAAGAGGAACGAAGTATGGCCACAAGAGCCAGGTCTGGACCACGGTTGGGATGTGGGCCTGGGTGGTCCATCGCATTACCGGGCTTGGTCTCGTGTTCTACATCCTCCTTCACACCGTTCTGATGGGTTCATCCCTGTTGCGTGGTCAGGAGGCCTTTGACTTCGCCCTCTCTGTCTTGATGGGCAGTCTATTTTTCGAATTATTAGATACTCTATTGCTGGCTGCGGTGCTGTATCACGGTTTTAACGGTATCAGGATATTGTTGTTCGATATGGGCCTGGGGATAGGTGTTAAGACACAAAAGACGATCTTTTGGGGCTTCATGGGACTGGCAGCCATCCTGTGGTTGTGGTCAATAGCCGTGAAGTTCTAACGCTGGAGGGAAAAGGACCATGCATGCCTGGGCATGGCTATTACAACGGATCAGCGCAGTTGTCTTGCTGATTGCGCTGGGTCTTCACATCTGGTTCTTGCATTTTACCGCCGGAGGCGGAGTACTGCGATACAGCGATGTAATCAGGAGATTGGATGCGCCAATTTTCCTATTTCTCGACGTCTTGTTGTTAATCTTCGGCCTATATCATGCGTTGTATGGTTTATACTCTATTTTTCTCGACTTCACGTCAGGCTCAAAAGAGAGAATCGTGGCGCTGGCCTTACTCATTCTAGCAGGCATAGGTTTTTTTGGTTTTGGGATATACGGTCTGCTTTGGTTTCGATAGACCTATGATGCAAGTTACGGACGAGAAAAGATGTCAGATAACCTGAATGTTAAAGTATTTCGTTTCAACCCCGAGGTTGACGTCGAACCCAGACTGGACGATTTCCAGGTTCCCGCCTTTGAGAATATGGCCGTCCTGGATGTGGTGATGCAGGTTCAGAACTATCTCGACAAATCACTGTCTTTCAGATTTTCCTGCCGCGTGGGAATGTGCGGTTCATGTGCCATGTACGTCAATGGCAGGCCTCGCCTTGCCTGCAGGACCCAGGTATCTGCCTTGGAGACACGCAATATAACGATAATGCCGTTGCCCAATCTCCCTATTATTCGTGATTTAGTGGTAGATATGGAGCCCTTTTTTGAGAAGTGGAAAAAGATCAAGCCCTATTACGTGTCAAGAAAAGATATTGCCGAGCCGGCTGTCGTTCGACCCGATTCCCATGAGAGGGAATTCATCGATGACATGCTGGATTGTATTGCCTGCGGTTGTTGTTATAGCGCCTGCTCAATGGCGGCTACAAACGCAGAGTTTATTGGACCTGCTGCCCTTAATCGGGCCTACACATTGATTGCTGATAAGCGGGACGCCATAAGGGGTGAAAGACTGAAGATGGTGGATAGAAGATATGGCGTCTGGCGTTGTCACACGCAGTTTAACTGTTCTGAGGTATGTCCCAAGAACATCGTTCCAACCAAGTCGATTCAGAATCTCAAGAAGCGCTGCGTCTTAAAAAAGTTTGGCATATTTAAGTAACCGGAATTACCAAAGGAGCCTTTGAAGGTGGAGAGCATAAAGGCCGACATACTCATCCTGGGGAGCGGCGGGGCTGGACTGTTTGCCGCGTTGCATGCCTACGACCGCAATCCACATCTCAAGATAGTTATGGCGACCAAAGGGTTGGTCGGCAAAGGAGGATGCAGCCGCATGGTCCAAGGCGGTCTAAATGTTGTCTTGAATGAAAATGATTCAATAGAGAAGCATTTTATGGATACCCTGAAAGGAGGGGGGTTCATAAACAACCAGGAACTGGCCTGGACGATGGTCAATGACGCCCCTCAAGCGGTTCACGAGCTGGAGGTCAAGGTGGGGTGTTTCTTTGACCGTGCCGAAGATGGAAGGATTCACCAAAAGGCCTTTGCCGGGCAGTCCTTTGACCGCACGGTCCACGTGGCAGACCTGACAGGGATTCAGATCATCAGTCGCTTGACCGACCAGATCTTTGCCAGAGACATTGTTGTCCTTGAAGAGACCAGGGGGTTGGATCTACTGACCACCGATGATGGGAGCCGGGTGGTGGGCGCAGTGCTTTCAAACATCAGGAGCGGGGAGATATTCCTGGTGAACGCCAAGGTCACAATCGTTGCAACGGGTGGTTCTGCCTCCATGTTCAAGATTTCGGCGCCTTCCTTTGACAAGACCGGTGACGGCATGGCAATGTGCTTTAGGGCAGGGGTTGAGTTTGTTGATATGGAGATGGTTCAATTTCACCCAACAGGCCTGATTGCCGGGCGGTCACGGTTAAATGGAAGTCTCTTGGAAGAAGGTCTCAGGGGTGCTGGAGCCAGGCTTTACAATTCCTTAGGCGAACGCTTTATGGAGCGATATGACCCCGAGCTTTTGGAAAGGTCAACTAGAGACCGGGTTGCCCGGTCTAACTATATGGAGATTATGGCGGGCCGCGGCACAAAAAACGGTGGGGTGTATCTGGATGCAAGTCATCTGGGCGCAAGATTTGTAGAGGAGAAATTCCCCGGGATGGTGGAGAGGGTAAGAGACATCGGCAAGGACCTGGCCAGGGAAAGGGTTGAAGTCACGCCCACGGCCCACTACCAGATGGGAGGTACAACCATAGACATCTGGTGTAGATCAAGCTCTAAGGGGCTGCTGGTGGCGGGTGAAGACGCTGGCGGGACGCATGGCGCCAACAGATTAGGAGGCAACGGCATATGCGATTCTACCGTGTACGGTCGCAGGACCGGAGATATGGCTGCAGAACTGGCTTTGCAAGAACACCTGGTCCCTTATGGCGAGGCCCAGGCTGAAGAGATCAGGATGCGCTGGCTAAGACCATTTATCCTCGATTCTGGGGAAAATATCTACCCCATTCGTGACGATATTGAAAACCTGATGTGGGAGAACGTTGGGCTGGTGCGCACCGGAAATAAGATCAAAGAGGCTATTATTAAGCTAGATGAACTGTTGGAAAAGGCTGGACAAGCCTTGGTGGAAAACAGGTTTGTCAGGCAATACAACATGGAATGGAATAACATTATAGATGTTACCAACCTGATTACCGTTTCAAGGATGGTTGCCAATTCGGCCCTGTATAGAGAAGAGAGCAGGGGGGCCCACTATCGAGAGGATTTTCCCGAATCAGACAACAGCAAGTGGCTGATGAACATCTATATGAAAAAGACAGATGGTGTCGATATGGAATTGACAACCAGGCCGGTAGTTTTTTCTCGACTGAATAGGGAAGCGATTCAAGACCTCAAGTAAAGAATCCTGGCCCGGAGAGGCCCAGGTTTTCAGTGTTTGAATAAAAAGGGGGGCTGTCAAAGCCCGGTAAAACTGGAAAGAAAGGAGAGATGACAATGGTTCAATTTCTGGTTCATGAAAAGGCGGACACCGTCGGGGTTGCCACGGTGGACATAAAGGCGGGCGAGAAGGCCAAAGGACTTTACATGGACACACAGAATCCTGTGGAGGTCAAAGCCCTGAAGGAGATCCCCCTGGGTCACAAGATTGCCATGAAGGATCTAAATGAGGGCGATACGGTGATCAAGTACGGCCATGACATAGGGAAAGTGGTTGCCGGAATCAAGGTAGGGGATCACGTTCACATTCACAATCTTAAGACCAAGAGGTGGTAGAGATGGATATACCAAAATTTCAGGGTTATCGTCGTGAGAATGGTAGGGTAGGGATCAGGAATCATGTATTGATTCTGCCTCTGGATGATCTCTCAAACGCGGCGTGTGAGGCGGTTGCCAACAATATCAAGGGGACGCTTGCCATCCCGCATGCCTATGGTCGTTTACAATTTGGTGAAGATCTGGAGCTTTTTTTCAGGACCATAATTGGCACAGGCGCGAATCCGAATGTTGCGGCAGTGGTCGTGATTGGAATTGAGCCGGGTTGGACCGGAAGAATTGTGGATGGGATTGCCGAGACGGGCAAGCCGGTCAAGGGTTTTTCCATTGAACGCCAGGGCGATATCAATGCGATCGCACAGGCCTCGCGTCAGGCCAAGGAGTATATGCATTGGGCCTCGGAGCTTCAAAGGGTTGAGTGTTCATTTGATGAACTTTATGTCTCAACGAAATGCGGGGAATCTGATACCACGTCAGGGCTCGCATCCAACCCGACGGTGGGCAATGTATTTGACAGGCTCAATGAGATGGGTGCTACGACCTGTTTTGGGGAGACATCGGAGATCATGGGCGCAGAGCTTGTCTGCAAGGAGCGGGCTGCAACCCCTGAAGTGGGTGAGGAGTTCATGCGTGTATTTAATGCGTATAATGATGTCATCCTTCAGAACAAGACAGATGACTTGTCAGGGTCGCAACCGACCAAGGGGAACATCATCGGCGGCCTGACCACCATTGAGGAGAAGGCCTTTGGGAATATCCAGAAGATTGGAAAGAAGTCGAGATATGTTGGAGTATTGAAGCCTGCTGAGGCCCCAAAGGGAAAAGGGCTGTGGTTTATGGACACCTCATCAGCCGCAGCCGAGGCAGTCACCCTCTGGGCTGCATCAGGTGCGGTGGTGCATCTTTTTCCCACCGGCCAGGGGAACATTATAGGGAATCCCATATTGCCGGTGATCAAACTCTCGGGCAATCCCCTCACCTGCGAGACCATGAGTGAGCACATCGATGTGGACGTATCGGCTATCCTGAGGGGAGAGATGACCCTCGATGGTGCGGGTGATAAGTTAATGGATATGATCACCCGTACCTGTAATGGCCGCCTGACCGCCGCCGAGGTGCTGGGGCATCGTGAGTTTGTCTTGACCAAACTCTATATCAGCGCCTGATCGTTAAGTTGGTGAAGATAGATTATTGTGACCTTAAATTATTGTCTCACTGGAGGGACCGATGAAAAACCATCTTGATGGCGTGAGGGTGATCGATTTAACGGCGTATCTGTCAGGCCCTTTTGTAAGCTTGAATCTGGCTGCAATGGGCGCTGAGGTGATCAAGATTGAGCGGCCGAAGGTGGGCGATCCATGCCGATGGAATCCTCCATTTGCCGGTCCTGAAGGTGTCAACTACCAGAGTAAGAGCGACATCGATATCTCTTTATTGTACCTCAAGCGGAATCGGAACAAGAAGAGCATCTTCCTTGACCTGAGACACGACCGGGGGAAAAGGATATTTGAGCGCCTGGTGGAGAAAGGGGATGTGGTCCTGGAAAATTTTGCCCCTGGCAGTATGGAGCGACTGGGCTTCGATTATGAGAGATTGAAAGAGATTAATCCCAAGATCATCTATTGTTCAATTTCGGGCTATGGCCAGGAGGGTCCATACAGGGAGCGCACTGCATTCGACCTGACCATCCAGGGAACCAGCGGCATCATGGGAGTCACCGGCTTTCCGGATGGCCCGCCCACCCGCTGCGGGGCCTGGATAGGCGATATGATACCGGCCATGTACGGCCTCTCCGGCATTCTGGCCGCCCTCTATTCGCGGGAAAAGACCGGAAAGGGGGAAAGGATTGATATCTCTATGCAGGATGCCTGTTTTTCCATGATAATGGACGAAGCCTTAGACCTCCATCTGGAGCTAGGGATTCCCATGAGGACAGGGAACCGGAATCCCAGGCTGGCTCCCTGGAACGCCTATCCGGCAAAGGATGGATATGTCATCATCTGCGTGGCCAACAATGCCCAGTGGGAGGCCTTTACAGCGGCCATCGGCAGGGAAGACCTGAAAGATGACCCCCGGTTTAAGACACAAGAAGGCCGTTCCAAGAACTCGGATGAAGTGGAACAAATTGTACTCCAGTGGTTAAGCGATCTGAGCGCAGCGGAGGCCCTCGAACGTCTGAGAGAGAAGCGGGTGGCCTGTGATTCAGTGCCCGAGATTAATCAGGTCCTGGAAGACCCTCAACTGAAATACCGGGGAATGATTCAGGATCTGAATCACCCGAAGAGTGGGTTTACCGGGATAGAGGCGGCTGGCTTTCCAATCCGCTTTGTCGAGCGCGAGGCCGGATTAACGGAAACGGCGCCTTACCCGGGGGGACATAACCACGAGATATACAATGGCCTGTTGGGTATTTCGGACGAGGAGCTGGCAAACCTTAGAAAAGAGGGGATTATCTGAAAGGAGGTGATAAAACCAAGCAGGAAAGCGAGGAGGCTTAGGAGATCAAGTTATTAACTGTAGATAAGCAAAGGAGGAGTTGGTTATGTTGAGGAAAAAGATGTGCCTTTTGGCTCTTATGGTAACCTTGGCTTTTGCGGTTGGGGTAATGATTACCCCCACCAACGGCCTGGCCGAAAAACCGATCCTGATCAAGTTCAACTACCCCGGACCCAAATCACCCCCCAGCATGCACCCCCTGAGCCAGGCGATCGGGTATTTGGGCCAGAAGTTGGAAGAAAACTCCAACGGACGCTTCAAGGTTGATATCTACTGGGCGGCTTCCCTGTATAAGGACGACCCCACCCAGTATGCAGCGCTCCGGTCGAACGTCATTCAGATGTGCGAGGTGAGCGGAGGACGACTGGGAGGAGAGATACCTGAGACCTTTCTGATGGAGTTTCCCTTTGTTTTCAGCGGCATGAACCATGTCTACCGATTTCTGGACGGGCCTGGAAAAGAGCTCTTCGAGCCCCTTTACCTGAAAAAGGGGTATAAGCTCATGGGATTTTGGCCCTATGGCTTCCAGAATTTTGTCTGCAGCAAGGGATTTCTGGCCAAGCCCGACGACTTTGTGGGAGTTAAGCTGAGGATTAGACCTTCAAAGATCGTGGCATCTCAGATGGAAGCCCTTGGTGCCAGTGCCCAGGCAATTCCCTACATGGAAACCTACAATGCACTTCAACTAAAGACCGTCGATGGGGCCGAGTGCCCCCTTGCCGTTATCCAGGCCGTCAAATGGCACGAGACCGGTGATTTCATCACCATTTCCAGACACAGCCTGCTTTTTGCGGCGATTATGGTCAATCCAAAATTCTACGACAGCCTGCCGGCGGACCTGAAGAAGATCTTTGATGACACCTTTGCCGAGGCCACTCAGTTTGAGCACAAGACCCAGGAAGATGTTGAATACAAGATGCCCTGGATCATGATGTCAGAGAGGCCGGTCCTCCAGTTCAAATGGTTGACCGAAAAGGAGAGGGGAGTCCTCAAGGAAAAAACCAAGCCGGTTCAGGAGCAGTTCGGGAAGAATATACCGAAGGAGTTCTTTGAGGCCGTGGAAGTCACCCGGACCCAGTAAGCATAAGTCATAACTCTAAGAAGCCTCTCGAGGCCCGGCCTGTAATTGGCAGGGCCACATTCGTCGGCGCGATAATGCCTAAGCACGAATGCGGTGATTGAAGGGCTCGAGGGGCTTTTGCAGGGAAAGCGGGATCGAACGATGGGGATAGAGCGAATCATCTATAGCTTTGAAAAGTGGCTGGCCATTTTACTGCTGGCCTTTACGGTCGGCCTGAGCTTTTTACAGGTGATCTTGCGATACTTCTTTAATGCGGGTTTTGCGTGGGTGCCCGAAATCGTCGTCTTCGCCTTTATCAGCCTGACATTGGTTGGGGCCAGCACGGGCGTCAAGAACGGCGTCCATATCGGCGTAGACGTCATCGTCAAGCTCATGCCCAAGAAGTTTCAAACTTTTTCCGATATCTTCGCCAATTCCTGCGGGGCGGGGATATACCTCTTTATGGCCTACTTGACCTATAAATTTGTCATGTACTTCAGGGAAATGGGCCAGGTCTCCATCATTACGGAAATACCCATCTGGATGATGATCAGCTACATGCCGGTGGCCTTTCTCTTAATGGCCTTTCACTATATGGAATTCCTTTGGGCTGCGTTTTTTGAAGATAAGAAGAAAGACTCGGTAAGTTTCAAAAGGGAACATCTATAGTGCCTGAACCAAGAAGTCCGTTCACTCACGATTTTGGATTTTGGATAAGGATCATTTGAGGTAGCTCAAGAAATGGAAAACCCTGTCATTTTGATCGCCTCGCTCATGGCAATCCTCTTTGCCCTCATGTTCATGGGTGTTCCCATTGCAATCGCCCTGGGGATCTCCACCACAATCAACCTGATGATTTTTACCGATATGGACCTGCTGTTCATCGGCCAGAACGTCTATGCTGCCCTGGATAGTTACGCCCTTCTGGCTGTCCCCTTCTTTATCCTGGCAAGCAATATTATGGCGGAGGCGGGAATTGCCCGGAGGCTGCTGGTCTTTGCCGAGGCCATGACGGCCGGTATCACGGGGGGGCTCGGAATGGCAGGCGTTCTGGCCTGCGCAATCTTTGCGGCGATATCGGGGTCTAGTGTGGCAACGGTCGTCTCCATCGGAACGATCGTCATTCCGGGAATGGTCAAAGAAGGGTACGACAAGAAATTCGCCACCGCCCTGATTGCCTGCTCCGGGTCACTGGGGATATTGATCCCTCCGAGTGTATTGATGATCATCTTTGGTGTGCTCGCGGATGTGTCCATTGGAAAACTGTTCGCTGCAGGGATGGTCCCGGGCGTAATATTGACGATCTTTCTCATGATTTACGTTCATATCATTTCCAAAAAGAGGAATTACCCCAAATCTCCCCATCTGCCGCCCAGGGAGCGATTGAGAAAGATCGCCCAAAATGGATCGGCCCTGTTAGTCCCTTTTATGGTGTTGGGAGGAATCTACGGGGGTGTTGTTACACCCACCGAGGCGGCGGTTCTGGCAACCTTTATGGGCCTCTTCATGGGATTTTTTGTATATAAGGAGTTGAAGATCAAACATCTGGCAGGGATTTTTCTCCGATCGGCGGAGATGTCTTCAATGATTCTGATCATTCTGGCATTTGCCTATTCATTCGCCTTTCTGCTGTCCTTTTTTAGGGTCCCTGATCTCCTAACCCAGATGATGTTTGATGCAGGGATCAACGCCTGGATGTTTCTCCTATTAATCAATATCATCCTGTTCTTTGCAGGGGATTTCATGGACCCTGCCTCGATCATGCTCATCTTTACTCCTCTGATCGTTTCCCTAGGATCGGCATTGGGGATCAATCTGATACACCTCGGCATCGTCGTCACCATGAATCTGGAGATCGGTCTGATTACACCCCCTGTGGGATTTAACCTTTATGTGGGAAGTTCTCTTTCTCAATTATCTCTTTACGATGTGATGAAGGCTGCTATTCCCTTTATGATTATTATCGGTGTCGCGCTCATCCTGATTACCTATGTCCCATCTCTGAGCCTGATGATGCCGAAACTCATTTTCGGGTCAGCGTAGACGGCAGATAGAACGAAGGGGAATTGAATAGTGAATATTGATGATTGAATATTGATGAATGGTGAAACTTCAAACATCAGGAATTGAATATTGACGATTGGTGACGATTGTTGTTTGGCAGTATTTTGTGAGATATGCGATTGTTTCCCAATAATATGCATAAGTTGGTTCTTTCTAAACTAGCTAGAAATAATTTCTTTCAATATTCAATATTCAATAGTCAATAATCAATCGTAAATCGACAATCGTCGTTTGTGGCCATTTCGCACAGGGTTTTGTTTTTGAGCGTCTAAGGGTTTATGTTGTGAGTCACAACCAGGAGGATTAATTGATGACGGAAATAGATCAAGAAGATGTTATCCAGATAATGAAGATGATAGAAGAGTCTGCCTTTGACGAGCTTCACCTGGAAATGGGCGAACTGAAATTGGTCGTCCGGAAAGGCAATAAAAGGCCGGTCCTTCTCGACCGATCGGAATTAGCCGCCCAGGAACCTTCCCACTCAAACGTTCATGAAAAGCCCTCTGTCGTGATGACAAGAGAGATGATGTCCGCTCCGGAACCTCTTGGGTTAGAAGAGGAGGGCTTTATTGCCATCAAGGCCCCCATGCTGGGGACCTTCTACCGGGCGCCCAAACCCGGGGCCCCGCCGTTTGTGAAAGAGGGACAGCTGATTAGCGAAGAAGAAACGGTTTGCATCATTGAGGTGATGAAGCTCTTCAACACGGTCAAAGCGGGGGTGAGGGGACGCATTGCCAAGATATGCGCAGAAAACGGCCAGATGGTAGAGTACCAGCAGACCCTTTTCCTGGTGGAAGAGATTGAAGAGTCAGAGCGGACACAGGAAGGCCGCACTCCATGAAAGGTATTTCCCGCGTCTTCGTGGCGAACCGGGGGGAAATTGCCGTCCGTGTCCTCAAGGCCTGCCAGGATCTGGGGCTGGAATCGGTCGTAGCGGTTTCCGAGGCAGACACAGGTAGTTTACCGGCCAGGATGGCGGACAGGGCCGTGTGCATAGGGCCTCCTTCTCCCGGGGAAAGCTATTTGAAAGTCAACACCATCATCGCAGCAGCCCTGGGAACCACTTGCGATGCGGTCCATCCGGGTTATGGCTTTCTGGCTGAGCAGCCCGAGCTGGCTGCGCGGTGCGCTCAAAACGGGCTTATCTTTGTGGGGCCGACGGCAGACAACATCAAAAAGATGGGGGACAAGCTCCTGGCGCGGAAGACGGCCAAGTCCCAGGAGATTGCGGTCATTCCGGGTTCAGAACTGGTCAGCGGCCCGGAAGAGGCCGTGGCGACTGCGGAAAGGGTGGGATACTCGCTCCTTTTGAAGGCGGCTGCAGGGGGGGGTGGAAAAGGGATGAAGATCGTGGACCACCCCAAGGACCTCAAGACGATGTTCCAAGAGGCATCGGCCGAGGCCCTCGGGGCCTTCGGGGATGACCGGCTGTATATTGAACACTTTATCCGGAACGCGCGCCATATCGAGATTCAAATCATCGGCGATCGGTTCGGGAATGTGGTGCATCTATTTGAACGCGATTGTTCTCTTCAACGTCGCTACCAGAAGATGGTTGAAGAGGCCCCCTGTCCTGTGATATCGGCTGAACTCAGGGAAGCAATGTGCAGGGCAGCAGTCAAGATCGCCCGGCATATCCGATATGAAAACGCCGGTACGGTCGAATTTATTCTGGATCAAGATCGTGGACGATTCTATTTTCTCGAAATGAACACCCGGATTCAGGTGGAGCATCCTGTGACTGAAATGATAACGGGTGTGGATCTGGTCAAGGAGCAATTCCGGGTGGCTGGCGGGGACTCGTTCAGTTTTTCTCAAGAAGAGGTCAATCCAAAGGGGCATGCCATAGAGTGCCGCATCAATGCAGAGTCGCCCAAAATGAATTTTACACCCTGCCCGGGCAAGATCACGCAATGGATGCAGCCTGAGGGTACAGGGGTTCGGGTTGATACCCACTGCTATTCAGGATATTTCGTTCCCCCTTATTACGATTCGCTGCTTGCAAAACTCGTCACCTCCGGTACCAACCGTGAACAGGCCGTTGAACGAATGCAGAAGGCGCTTGCCAACTTTGTTGTTTCAGGGGTGGATACTACTATACCCTTTCATCGTTTTATTTTGGAAAGCCGGGGCTATCGCAATGGGGATGTAAATACGCGGTGGTTGGAGGATAGCTTGCTCAAGGAGTATGGGAAAGATGAAGGAAATTAGCTTTGTAGATACGACGCTAAGGGACGGTCACCAGAGTCTCTGGGCAACACGGATGAGAACGGCACACATGATGCCCATTGCACCTGTGATGAACGAGGCGGGATTTATGGCCGTGGAGCTGATGGGTACAGTCCACTTTGATGCATGTCTTCGTTATTTGCGTGAAGATCCCTGGGAGAGAATCCGTCTGCTCGCCGCGGCCATGCCAGATACCCCTCTGCGGGCATTGATTCGGAGTAAATCCCTTACCAGTTTCAATATTGTGCCCGATTCCGTGATCGAACTGTGGATAAGACGCTGTGCAGCCAATGGGATTCGACATCTCATGATCTTCGATGCCTTGCATGACTGGTCCAATCTTAGGGAATCGGTGTCCGTGGCCAAATCCGAGGGCATTCAGGTGGTGGTTCCCCTGGTTTATTCCCTTAGCCCGGTTCATACAGATGAATTTTATGCCCAAAAGACAGCTGAGATGATGACTCTTCTAAGGCCTGACTATGTAATGATAAAAGATTCTATCGGCCTTCTAACCCCGGAACGGGTCAAGACCCTGGTGCCGACCATTAAACAGCGAATCGGGGATCTGCAACTGGAAATGCATTCCCACTGCACAACCGGTCTGGCCCCACTGTGTTGCCTGGACTCTGTAGAGTACGGCGTTGAAGTGATAGATACATGTGTCTCACCTCTGGCCAACGGGCCTTCCCATCCGTCAGCTGAAAATATGATAATGAATCTTCCCAGGTTGGGTTTTACTCCAAGAGTAAATGAAGCAGCAGTAAAGGCCATCGCTGACCACTTCAGGTATGTTGCCAAGAGGGAGGGTAAGCCCATGGGGGCCCCGGTCGAGTATGACGCCTTCCAGTATATCCATCAGGTACCAGGCGGAATGATCACCAATCTCCAATTCATGCTCTCTGAGAGAGGGATGGAACATCGACTCGAAGAGGTCCTGGAAGAGGTCAGCGTGATTCGCGAGGAATGGGGGTATCCAGTAATGATTACTCCCTTTTCCCAGCTGGTGGGCACCCAGGCGGTGTTGAATGTCCTACTGGGTGAGCGGTACAAGGTAGCCACAGAGGAGGCCATCAGGTATATCCTTGGCCACTACGGCCAACCTCCAGCTCCGGTGGACCAGAATGTCCTGGATAAGATAACCGGCCTACCCGAGGCCAAAGGCCTTTTGGACTGGGAGCAACCACAACCCTCTATAGAAGAACTGCGAAAAGAGGTTGGGCGTCCCGGGATTTCAGACGATGAGCTTTTGCTGAGGGTCCTATTTCCTGAGGAACACGTGGAGGCCACCATAGCCGCAGGCCCCATTAATACCAACTACCCGAGCGGAAACAAGCCGGTTATGGCCTTGATTCACGAATTGACGAAGCGGGAGGACACTTCGTATATTCATATAGAAAAGAAGGAGTTTTCTTTGACGCTCAGTAGAAACTAATGGTGTAGGGGGAGATTCACGTCAAGACAGTAAGGCTATAATAATCAGTAATGATAGAGTAGAACGGCAAGCATTGCCGCTTTTTTAAAATCATGATGATATACTCTGACCGTCATTCTTGCGAAAGCAGGAATCCAGAGTGGATGACGTGGAATGGCGACGGAAAAGCAATTGATAGAAGAGAAAAACTCTCAATGGCGGGACTTGTATCCCGATATATGCCAATAGACTGGATTCCCGCTTTTGCGGGAATAACGCTATAACGTTCCGGTATTAACAGATTGGTAATGTTTGTGCCAGAGGTCTTTGCTGATAAAGGAGGTTTAGAAATGCAAGATGTGGTAATTGTCAGTGCAGTACGAACTCCCATTGGTGCCTATTGTGGCATGTTGAAGGATATCCCTGTGGAGAAGCTTGCCGCCATTGTCCTAAATGAGGCCATACAAAGAGCCAATATGAGGCCTGAAGATGTGGATGACGTGATTATGGGGCAGTCCTTCGCAAATGGAGAATCGCCGAACGTTGCGCGCCTCGCCCTCCTGGAGGCCGGCTGGCCGGTCCAGGTGCCGGGTCTGACTCTGGATAGGCGTTGCTGCTCCGGTCTCCAGTCTGTCTGGTCCGCAGCCATGGAGATACAGACAGAGAACGCCGACATTGTTGTCGCTGGTGGCGCCGACAGCATGAGCCGCAGCGAGTTCTATATCCCAGGCGAGTTCATTAAGTGGGGGGGGGGGGGAAAGATGGACCCGAAGTGGGGCTTCTTCCCTAGACACCATGGCAGTCTTTCCCTCTGGGGGCTGCCTCTCTACGACAGAATACAGCGTGGCAGACCGATGCATCAACCCATTGAAAGATTTGGGGAGATCAACTCCATGATGACTTGGGCGGAGACAGCGGCAAAGGAGGAGGGCATAAGCCGTGAGGAGGCTGACAGATGGGCCTTCCGTTCACATCAAAGGGCCATCTCTGCTATAGACGCAGGGAAATTTAAGGAAGAGATCGTACCTGTGACTGTCACAGGAAAAAAGGGTGATGTCTTACTGGATACGGACGAAACGCCCCGCCGGGACACCACACTGGAGCAACTTTCCAAACTTCGAACCCTATATGCAGATGGGGTTTGCACTGCAGGTAACTCCTCCAGTGAAAATGATGGCGCTGCTGCACTGATCTTGAGTACCCCTGAGAAGGCTGAACAGCACGGGGCAAACACAATGGGTTATCTCAAGTCATTTGCCGTTGCCGCAGCTGATCCGACACTCACCTATCCTGCAGTACCCAAGGCCGTAAACAAGGCCCTGAAAAAGGCAGGGCTCACTATTGATCAGATGGACCTTATTGAAATCCAGGAGGCCTTCGCCGTCCAGGCATTGGCAGACGCAAAGCTGATGGGGATCAGTGAAGAAGACTTGGAAAAAAAGGTCAATGTAAATGGTTCGGGCATTTCACTCGGGCATCCTATCGGTGCCACAGGCTCCATGAGGCTGACCACACTCGTCCATGAGATGGTAAGACGCGATGCCAGGTATGGACTCCTGACAATATGTGGAGGAGGGGGGCTGGGCATCTGCGCCATTCTTGAAAGGAAGTAGGCAAATTATCGCTTAAGCAGAGGGGAGGTGAAAACCGCAAATCCGAAAAATCATTGTTCTGTTTCTGTGGCCATAACCTTTAACATTTAGGAGGTGAACAGTCATGAAAACAATCAGAACGATAGCGGTGACCGTTGTTGCGTTGGCCTTATTTGGCCTCTTTCCAGGACAGGCACACAAGGCCAATGCTGCAAAAGAGTGCGTTGTCCGGATTGCGCAGCAATATGGACTCTGGTGTGCCATCAACACCATTGTGGTCAAGAAAAAATTGATCCAGAAGTACGCGCCAGGATGCGAGGTGGTCGAGAGTAGATTTGCCTCGGGAGCTGATATCAGGAGCGCCCTGATTGCGGGCCGTCTGGATGTGGGGATATCTGGATTTGCCCCGTTTATAAAAGGCTGGAGTAAAGGGGCCCCCACCAAGACATGTGACGTGATGACCGCTTATAAACACGAGCTTGTGACCTATCATGATGATGTAAAGGATATCCACGACTTCGTCAAGCTGGCCAAGTCTAAGCCGGGATTCAAGATCGGCGCCCCGGCACCGGGGAGTTCCAACCACATCGCCTTGCAATGGTATTTAAAGATAAACGGTTATGACCCGAAGACCCTGGATACATATATTGTAAAGATGAAGCACCCCATTTCCTATCAATCCCTCATAAAACAACAGGTCGATGCCCACGTCACAAGCCCTCCCTTTGCGGTGCTGGAAAAGGAGAAGGGGATGAAATCCATTGCAGCACTATGGCCCAACCCGGGCGGTTGGATGCCCAATGCACAGGTGGTGGTAAACACCAAGTGGGCCAAGGAAAACCCCAAGGTCTATCAGGCCGTGGTAAAGGCATACAATGAGGCCGCCAAGTGGGCCAACGAGCACCCCAAGGAGGCGGCCGAACTCCTGGCTCCCACCCTCAAGATGTCGGTCGATGAGACCATGAAGCAGTTGGAGAGCGAGGTTCGTTACGACGTATCGGAATACGATATTGAAAAACAGCTGCTCAGGTACGCCGACTTTATGTACGAAGTGGGTCTTATCAAAAAGAAGCCGGAAAAACTGAGCGACTTTGCCATGATAGAGCTCGTTGAAGCGGGCCATTGATTGAGCTGCGATAAGTGCCGGGGGGGAATCGAAATGCGTCTTTGTTCCCCTGGCCCTTGTTTTGAAGCAGTTCGAATCAAGAGGCCAAGGCCAGCTGGGCCTCCGATACTCTGAATATCTGTTCGCGGAGTATTGGAGTACTGGGGTTTGGTGAGTTTGTCGAACCCAGATAATCTTACCGATTCTGAGAATATGAGTGTGAGCGCGTGCGTTCTGAAAGTAAGGAGCGAGTAAACGGTGTCTACCAGCAACGTTAAGCTCAGTGTGACCAACCTGTCCAAACGCTATCTGGAGCCCCCTGTCCAGGCCCTAAAAGATATCAGCTTTGAGGTCAATGACGAGGATTTTCTCTGTATCATAGGCCCGTCAGGATGTGGGAAATCAACCACCTTGAGGCTGATCGCCGGGTTCGAAGAACCAACAGAGGGGACAGTCCTTCTGGATGGAAATAAGGTTAGAGAACCCGGTCCGGACCGGGCCATGGTATTTCAGGATCTGAATCAGCTTTTTCCCTGGAAGACGACGCTAAAGAATGTGGTCTATCCCCTCAAGGTCAACCAGCTTTACTCGGATAATCAAAACAGGATGGAGGTGGCAAAGAAATACCTGAGGATGGTGGGACTTGATGAAAACTTCGACACGGCATTTCCCCACCAGCTTTCAGGGGGGATGAAGCAGCGGGTGGCCATTGCCAGGGCGCTTGCGTTAGACCCAAAGGTCCTCCTGATGGATGAACCATTTGGCAGCATTGACGCCCAGACCAGGACGGGCCTCCAGGTCGAACTGCTGAAGATCTGGGAAGAGACCCAAAAGACCATTCTCTTTGTTACACACAACATTGAAGAAGCAATACTGATCGGAACACGAATCCTTGTCCTGGGCACCAACCCCGGGAGGGTCCTTCAGATATTCGATAATCCCCTGCCACAACCCAGGGTCGCCACAGACCCTAATTTCGGGGAATTCTGGGAGACGCTTTATAACCTTTTGAAACAGTAAATCGGGTGTACTTTGACCAGAATCTCATTTCTTAGAAAAACCATTTGCCAGGCCATCTTCCTGTTGGTCGTAGTCGGGGTCTGGGCCTATTTTGTGAGACACCAGGCCAGTGAAATGACCATGCCGCCACCCTGGACCGTTGGGAAGATGTTCTTTGAATTCCTCGTCTCCGGGGAGCTGCTGTACAAACTCTACTACACCGTCCTTGCAATCCTGGTGGGGCTTGCCGCTTCCATTATTATTGCAATTGTAATGACAACCGCGGCATTACTCTTCACCCGGACTGCCTACATCGTAGAGGTCCTGACTTCAATTATGCATCCCATGCCCTCGGTTGCCATGATCCCCCTGGTCATCGTCTGGATAGGGATTGGTTTCCCAGGGGTCGTGGCCCTCACCATCAACTCCTGCCTGTGGCCGATCCTTTTGAATTCCTACACCGGGTTTAGGGCCGTCCATGTGACCTATATGGAAGTGGGTCGAAATGTGGGGCTCAGGAAATTCAGGCTGATCGGTTCGGTGATGATCCCTTCAGCCCTCCCCTACCTCCTGGCAGGCCTCAAGGTGGCATGGGCCAGGAGCTGGAGAACCGTCGTGGCAGCGGAAATGGTATTTGGAACGACCACCGCCTCTGAAGGGATCGGCTGGTTTATCTTTGAGGCGCTCCAGTATGTGAATTTCAGCCAGATACTCTCAGGGATATTTGTCATCATTATCTTTGGGATCGTGATGGAAAGGGGTGTTTTCGAGACCATCGAGAAGAAGACGGTCATCAAGTGGGGAATGTCGAAATAGGCAGCAGAGGAAGACTCCATCCATGAGCCAAAAGGAACAGACCATCGCTATTTCTCAAAAACCGGAGCCACGGAGATTGCGAGAATGGATAACGGGTAAGACGGTCACCCAATTGAGCGCTCTGTTGTGTATTCTCATCCTCTGGGAGGTCGTCTTTAGGATGGGAATCGTCAGTGAACTCCTGTTCCCTTCACCCCTGGATGTCCTTGCCCAATTCTGGCACAGCGCGGGTAATCTCTGTATGCGTGTGGGTGTCACTCTGAGCTATATCGTCTACGCCATAGGCATTTCCCTTTTCCTGAGTCTGATTCTCACATTTCTCTCCATGCGGTCACAGATCGTGGCTAGCATTATGGAGATGATCCTGGCCATGATGCACCCCCTTCCATCGGTGGCCCTTCTCCCCCTCCTTATCATCTGGTTTGGTCTGGGCTCCTTTTCTTTGCTGATTGTGGTGCTCAACTCTGCCCTCTGGCCGATCTTTCTCAATGCCTATACCGGCTTTCGGACGGTCCATCAGACCTATGTTGAGGTGGGTAGAAACATCGGCCTGAAGGGGCTCAGGCTTTTCTGGCACGTTGTCCTCCCATCGGCCCTCCCTTACCTGATTACGGGTTTTGAGATATCGTGGGCCAGGAGCTGGAGGGCAGCGATCGCGGTGGAACTGGTCTTTGGGGCAGCCACCACCGCGGGGGGAATCGGATGGACCATCTATATGTCCTATTTTGATATGGAGACGCCTCTCATGATCGCCGCCATTTTTATCATCGCGGCAGTGGGGGTTCTGGCGGAAAAACTGGGGATGGAGACCCTGGAGGACAACACCGTTCTCAAATGGGGTATGATCCAGAAGACCGAAACCATGGGGGCCCAATAGAGCCCACCCCCCTTCGCAGGTAAATCCCGCAGGCGACCAAGAGACTAAGGCTAATCTCCACATTCGGGAATCTTGTATTTCTGGATGGGCACCAGTTGGCCTGTTCAGTTTTTATGGCTCCGATAAGTACCCCCCTCTTCAAATATCCTATCCATATCTGAGTTTCTACGTGGTTTCATATATAGCAGGTATCGCAAGGTGAAATAACATTAAGTTCACCGGGAGCCCGATTTCCGGGCGATCCGGTGGAACGTCTGGTTATGCCCAATCAAGTGATGGCAACTAATCGTCTGTTTTTGCCTTCGCAACACTGACATCGCCTCCTACTTGCGAACAAATGACGCGTCATGCCAATTCCTTAGAGACGAACCTGCGGCATAGTTTTGGTTTTGAATGTCTTAAACTGCTTCTGGCCGTCTCTGATTTCTCCAACTGTAAGTTTGGATTGGATCACCTTTTGTATTTCCTTGATTGCTACTCCAAACGTATCCTTGCTTTGCATTTTGTCCAAGGGAGTGGCTGCAAATCGATGCAATATGTTATCCAGTTTTTTTAACTCAATCACTTCAGGTGTTGTAAATCCCTCACCAATAAAGCTATCAGATACCTCATCCATAAAATACTCAAATGAATATCCGAATCCGTCCGGAGACAAGGCAAACAAAGTCAGACGTACGTTCCTCAACGCCCTCGCCAACGTCAAGACAGCAAGACTCCATTCTTTACGATCGTCTTTTGTTTTGCTTTTGGAATATTTTTCAAAAGCCATTTGACATTCCACCAGTGCTTCATGAAGAAAGACTATTTCCCTTTTGGCCAGTTTTTCGTTAAGTTCATCTGGGCTTTTGATGAATCCAACTATTTTTTCGAAAAGTATTTTTGCAATAGTCTCAAGCATATTAAACCTCGCTCTATTCCATTTTACGGCATAACATTTCATATTAACTCGTCAGTCCAGAGTTTTTTCCGGTTCAGGTTATTGCAAGCTGTTGATAATGCTGACGGCTTCTGCTCTTTGACATAATTATTCGATAAATCAGGCTATTGTTGAAACTGCGAAAATTATGGAAGAACTCTTCTTGGATT
>JAZDES010000077.1:0-14115 GCA_043808585.1 Pseudomonadota bacterium
TTTGATAAAACCAAAGACGTGTATCCCCATGTAAATCGCCTTTATGTAGACATTATGGACGTAAGTCACTCTGATATCCAGGGTGAGGTGGAAAATATCAGTGAATTCATCTATTCAAGGCTAAAGGATCGTCTACGCGAGATCCCCCTAATGATCCCCCTGGGACTCCGGAACCAAAGCCCTTCGGTACACTCAAGGTAAGGCCCAATAGCTAACAGGAAAATGATCTCAAAGGCCCCAGATATAAGACCGATCCACCAGGCAGGCACCCTCGGCACGTTTGCCGGAGTGTTTACCCCGAGCATCCTGACGATTCTCGGTATCATCTTGTTTCTGCGGCTCGGCTATGTGGTTGGAAATGCGGGTCTCTTGCGTGCCCTGATAATAATTGCACTGGCTAATGCCATCTCAGTATTGACCAGCATCTCACTTTCGGCCATCGCCACAAACATAAAGATAAAAGGAGGCGGAGATTACTACCTCATCTCTCGGACCCTGGGTCTGGAGTTTGGCGGTGCCATTGGCACTGTGCTTTTCCTTGCCCAGTCCGTCTCGGTCGCCTTTTACTGTATTGGTTTCGGAGAAGCTGTCGCCGGGATGCTCCAGGGGTCGCTAACCCGACTTCCCCAGATCATTGCCTCTTTCGCTGTGGCATTCCTCTTCATCTTTGCCTGGCTCGGGGCGGACTGGGCCACCAAGTTCCAGTATTTGGTAATGGCCATACTGGCTTCTGCACTGGTTTCCTTTTTTGCTGGTGGCCTTTTCAAGTGGGATGCTGCCCTCTTTGCCCAGAGCTGGACGGCGGAGGGTTCGGGTCTTAAGTTCTGGATCCTTTTTGCCATTTTCTTTCCTGCTGTAACGGGGTTTACACAGGGCGTGAGCATGTCCGGTGACCTCAAGGAGCCCGGCAGGAGCCTTCCTGTAGGGATCTTCCTTGCTGTTGGGGTGTCCGTTATGGTGTATTTTGGCGTTGCACTCGTCTTTGCAGGGGCAATGCCAGGCAAGGATCTCGCAAGCGATTATGATGCCATGAAACGCGTCGCCCGTTTCGGTTTTCTCATAGATGCCGGCGTCATCGCGGCCACCCTTTCGTCTGCAATGGCCTCTTTTTTGGGTGGACCGAGAATTCTTCAGTCCATGGCCAAAGACCGGATCTTCCCGTTCCTCTCCTTCTTTGCTCAGGGCTCTGGGCCCACAAACAACCCAAGGAGGGGGGTCCTACTCACCGCCGGTATCGCCTTCGCAACGATTGCCCTGGGGAACCTGAATTTGGTCGCACCCGTGGTATCCATGTTTTTCCTGGTCTCCTACGGGCTCTTGAATTACGCTACCTATTATGAAGCCCGTGCCGCTAGCCCGTCTTTTCGTCCTCGTTTTCGATGGTTCCACCGGCGATTGAGTCTCCTGGGAGGGATTACGTGTCTTGGCGTCATACTGGCCATTAACCTTGCAGCCGGCGCGGTGGCCATGGCCGTTCTCTTCGCCATATACCAATACCTGCGCCGTACGGCCGGGCCGGCAAGGTGGGCTGACAGCCGGCGCTCTTATCACCTTCAGCTCTTGCGGGAACATCTATTTGCGGTTGCGGCAGAGGAGGCCCATCCTCGTGACTGGCGTCCGCAATTGCTTGCCTTCTCCAACCATGCTGAGAGAAGAGAACAGCTCCTTCGTTTTGCTTCGTGGCTGGAAGGGGGCACTGGCCTCACCACGGCGGTGAAAATCCTCGAAGGAGAGGGGCCGAAGATGGTCAGACTCAAAGGGGAGGCAGAAAAGGAACTTCGAAGCAGTATCAAGGAGTTGGGCATCAATGCATTTCCCCTCGTTATTGTTGCGGCGAAAATGGACACGGCTGTTCAGACCATGGTGCAGGCCTTCGGCATCGGGCCCCTTCGGGCCAACATAATCTTGCTGAACTGGCTCGATGAGTTTCCCCGAGACATCCTGGGCCTTAAGGAATTGACGTATGGCCGTAACCTGAGAACGGTTTTCCGTCTGGGGTGTAATATTGTCATCTTGAATGCGGGCGAGGGTGGATGGGTGTCAGTGCTGGACCGTGAGACCGAAAAGCGGATCGACGTGTGGTGGTGGGATGATTCGACATGCCGGCTCATGCTTCTCCTGGCCTACCTCATGACACGCGCTGAAGCATGGGAAGGAGCCACAATTCGCGTCCTTGCAGGCAAAGAAGAGGCAGAGTCTGAGAAAGCCAGAGAGGCCCTTGCAAAGACACTCGAGGAAGTCCGAATTGAAGCAGAACCCAAGGTGTTGGAGAGTATAAGCTCCGAAGCAGTTGTAACTCACTCCCATGATGCCTCACTGGTATTCCTCCCCTTCCGCATCAAGGCCAAAACCCTGGCTGATCCCTTTGGGGATCCTCTCGAGAACCTGCTATCTCACCTGCCTGCTGTTGCCCTGGTCCTGGCAGCCGAGGATATCGGTCTGGATGCTGAACCTGAGGAAGGAAAGGTAGGAGAGATAGCCGAGGCCCTTGACACCCTTAATGATGCCCGGAAGGTTGCGAAGGAGACAGAGAAGGCAGCAGCAAAGGCTGCTGAGGAAGCAGAAAAAAAGACTCAGGATATCGCTTCGGCCATATCCAAGGGCAACGGGGAAGACATTATGGCCAAAGTAAAGGAGGCAATGGAGGCCAAAGATCTGGCCACAATGGCTGCCCGAAAGGCCGCCAAGGCAATGGCCAAAGCCCAGGATGCAGCCCGTGAGGCCGAATTGATCGGCGCAGATATCCCAAAGGAACAGGAAGGAGCAGCCGACAACGGAAAACGGGCTTCATAATCTATCCACGGGGCCTCTCACCGGGTTACAGGGAGGGCATTCTCCTCCGGCACAGACCTCCAGGCCTTGGGTAGCAGCGATATCGACAGGGGACGTCCCGGGTATCGGTATCACCTGAGCCGTTTGCAGGAGTCCTATAACCGGATCGAGAAATTGGAAAAACCGGTAATCGCCCAGATCCACGGGTTCGCGCTCGGAGGGGCAATGGAGCTCGTTCTCGCATGCGATTTCCGAATTGCCGCCGCTGATACCCGTTTCAGTCTCCCGGAGGTCGTCTACGGAATCATTCCGGATCTGGGAGGGTGCCAGAGACTGGTGAGGACCGTCGGCCTCCCGAAGGCCAAGGAACTCGTTATGACCGGAAGGATGATAGACGGCAGGGAGGCAGAGCGTATCGGTCTTGTAAATAAAGCCGTGGAGGCCGCGGACCTGGAGAGGGAGGTCCGCCGATGGGCGGAAAAGTTCCTCGATCTGCCACCTCTGGCCGTGGGACTGGGCAAACGGGCCGTGGACAAGAGCCAGGATTGCGACATCATGTCGGCCCTGGATCTCAATGTCCAGATCCAGAGCAGCCTCTTGACAACTGACGACTTCAAGGAGGCGGTGAGGGCAAAACTTGAAAAGCGTAAACCTGTCTTCAAAGGTCGGTAAGACACTGAGAGACTGCCCGGTGCTTTTCCGATGGGGGTCGTCCCAAGTCAACACTGGAGTAGTGCTATAATTGGAAGATAACCGTTCAAGGGTTCAGGGTTCAAGAGATATGGCGCCAAGAGTGGGAATAGTTGGGGTTTCGCAGACAAGGTACGGAAGAAGGCCGGAGTTGCACCTCCAGGATCTGGCCTTTGAGCCCGTGGAAAGGATCCTTAAGGAGACAGGGCTCGGATTTACGCAGGACGGCACCGGCATTGACGCCACCATAAGCTGTTCCCAGGACCACTGGGACGGGTGGACCATCTCGAGCAAGAACGTGGTTGACGGAGCAGGGGGCCACCTCCGCCCTGAGGAGAAGGTGGCCGGGGACGGGGCCTACGCCCTTTACTACGCCGCCCTCTGCATAATGGGCGGACATTATGAGTGCATCCTGGTGGTAGCCCACACCAAGGAATCCCAGGTTGACGGGCGACTCATAGAAAACGCAGGGCTTGAGCCCCTCTACACGCGGATGCTGGGACTCGATTTCACCACCTGTGCCGCCATTCAGGCAAGGCAGTATATGCATGTCAGCGGTGTATCCCCGGAACAATGCGCCAGGGTGGTGGTGAAAAACCTGACAAACGCCATGCACAACCCCTTTGCGCAGGCATCGGGCGTGGTGACTGTGGCGGATGTACTTGGCTCTTCCATGCTTTCAGATCCCATAAGGGTGCTGGATACGAAGCCGGTCTCAGACGGGGCCTGTGCGATCATTATCGCAAACGAAGAGAAGACAAGGCTATGGACCGACCAGCCGGTCTGGATCGACGCTATGGGATGCTGCTACGACAGGCATTATCCGGGCTACAGGGATCTAGTAGACCCTGTCTCCCTGAGGGAGGCGGCCAGGATGGCCTATGAGATGGGCGGGATAAGAAATCCACGTAGAGAAATCGATCTTGTTGAGCTCTCAGAATATTACTCCTACCAGGAACTCCTGTGGTCAGAAGGCCTGGGGCTTTGCGAACCGGGACATGGAGGTCGTCTGCTCGACTCAGGCGCCACACAGATCGGGGGTGACATACCCATAAATCCATCCGGGGGACTCCTTTCCGGAGTGCCCGTCAACGTGGCGGGCCTCAACAGGGCGGTGGAAGCCGTCATACAACTCCGGGGCGAGGCCGGAAAAAGGCAGGTTGAGGGCGCCCGGACGGCCCTGATCCATGGAACCGCAGGGGTGTGCGGGCAGATGCACTGCGTTTTCAGGGTAAGGAGGGGATTTTGATGGGTGAGCGAGTGGGGATAATCGGTATCGGCCAGACGGATCATCGTTTTCTCAGGCCTGATGTAAACCACGAGGAAATGATCCATGAGGCAGTCACACTGGCCCTTGAGGACGCGGATCTCACCATAAGAGATATCGATACGGTCATTATAGACAACATGGATCTCTTCGAGGGTCATTACCTGTCCGATGCCATGGTGGTCGACGGCGCCGGAATGTATCTCAGGCCCGGCCTCAAAATGAACACAGGAGGTACCAGCGGGGCCACGGCAGTGGCAGCAGGCTGGCACCATATCGCCTCCGGGGTTTTTGGAACTGCCCTGGTCATCGGGTGGCAGAAGCAGGATGCCGCTCCCTCCATAGCCTCACTCGTGACTGCCAGGGAGCCTTTCTACGATAGAGGTATGGCGGCCGGAGCTGTCGGGATCTTTGCCACCATGGGCCTTAGTTATATGGAGGAGACCGGGTGCCGGGAGGAACACGCGGCACTTGCAAGGGTCATAATGGCAGACAACGCAAGGCGGAACCCCCACGCACACCTGAAACTGGAATTGACCGTGGAGGATGTCCTACACTCAAGGGTACTTGTCTGGCCGGTTAGACTCCTCCACATGTCACCCACCTCCTGTGGTGCCTGCGCCCTGATTCTTGCAAATGAAAAGCGGAGCAAGAAAGGGGCGAAACCCCCTGTCTGGATAAGGGATATGGAGACGGCCCACCGGGAGGTCTCTGTCTTCAGGGGCGGATGCGTGGAGCCCCATCCGGCGCCGAGCGCCATTGAGGTGGCTTCAACGAGGCTCTACAGGAGGAACGGGATCACCAGGCCTGCCAGGGACATCGATGTCTGGGAACTCTACACCCCCTCCTCATGGGCACTCTTTCCATGGATGGAGCTCTTTTCCATATGCGAGAAAGGCAGGGCGTGGCGCCTGGTAGAAAAGGAGGCCATAAGGATAGAAGGCGAGATCCCCATAGAGCCTTCAGGGGGGGTTGTCTCAACAAATCCCATCGGCGCCTCCGGTGTAATCAGGGTAGCAGAGGCGGCCCTGCAATTGAGGGGGGAGGCCGGGGATCGCCAGGTGGGAAAGAGGGCAGAAACGGCCATTGCATGTGCCTGGGGGGCTGCAAGCTGGATCGTGATCTTTTATCTTTCAAAGAACCCCTGAATGCAATCGTTCACCGGTTGAAATATAATCCTGTTTATCCTGTCTAAGAATAACTGGAGGAGGATATGAATCACGAATTGCTGGAGATCATCATCCCGCTCGATCTCAGATATAGGTGGGGTGCGGGTCTTCACCTGGGGACCTTCCTGAGGGGGCTTCGGGATGGCAGGATTATTGCCAACAGATGCCCAGAGTGCAGCCGCCTCCAGCTACCCCCTACACCCGTTTGCGGCCGCTGTCATGTGGGGATGGGTGAAGACTGGGTGGAACTATCTCACCAAGGGCGAGTGATATCCTACAGTTTTGTTGTGGATCCTATGTATGATGCGGGCATCGGAGATATGAGGCCGGTTCCTTACACAATCGCGGCCATCGTCCTGGACGGAGGCCCTGATGTGGCCTTCTTTCACATGCTGGCAGAGAAAGATCAGGCAAGAGTGAAGGTAGGTATGCGCGTTGAGGCGGTCTTCAAACCCCCGGAGGAAAGAGAAGGTGCCATGGAAGACATTATCCACTTCCGCACCATGGGATCAAGCTGAGGGGAGGTGTGTCGTGGCAGAGAAAAAACCGACTCAATATCAGGACATGTTCCATCTTGTGACTCCGGGCAGGCGTTTTAACATCCTGAGTCTGGACCCATATGTGGCAGAGGGGAGGCTGGTCATGCCCTACCGGTACTTCCCAGGTCCCACTGCCACCCGCTTTTTCGTGGAGCTCAGGGACAACAGGAAGATCTTCGGCATCAGGTGCAAGAGCTGCGGGACCGTGTACGTACCGGTGCAGACGACCTGCGGGAGGTGTTTTGAGAAGATGGAGGACTGGGTGGAGGTGGGAAACCAGGGGGTCCTCGAAAGCTACACCGTAACGCACTACTCGCTTCCCATACACCCTTACGCCTCTCCCCTCATTTACGGACTCGTAAAGCTCGACGGGGCAGATACCGGGCTGCTTCACCTATTGGGAGAGATAGATCCCGCTGAGCTCGATTTCGGGATCAGGGTTGAGGCAGTCTTCAGGGACGAGAGGAAGGGGGATATCCTGGATATCAAGTACTTTCGCCCTATCCGTAAAGGTCAGGCGAAGGGGTAGTGCAAAGGCCCTACAAAAAGGAGACAATATGGATTTCGGCCTTTCTGAAGAGCACCAGATAGTCCAGAGGAGCATCCGGAAATTGTGTGAGACCGAGCTGGATCCCATTGCCAGGGAAATCGACACGGATGAGAGATTTCCAATGGAGGTCTACAGGAAACTGGGGCAGCACGGCTTTCTGGGGGCCCTGGTCCCGCCGGAGTATGGGGGAAGCGGTTCGGACCTCATGACCATGTACATTATTAAAGAGGAATTGTGCAGGTCAGCCTCAGGGATGGGGGTTTCTGTGGCCATCTGCGCATTGAACCATTGCCACTTCATTGCCCGTTTCGGGACAGATGAACAAAAGCAGAAGTATATCCCGCCTGTTTCCCAGGGAGAAAGGCTCGCCTCCTACTGCATCACCGAGCCCAACGCCGGATCAGACACCCTTGGCATTCAGACCCGTGCACGAAGGGAGGGGGATTACTTTGTCATAAGCGGTACAAAGACCTTTATCACCAACGCACCCCTTGCCGATTACTTTATAGTCGTTGCGAGGACCAGCGGAGAGAGGAGCGTCAAGGGGGCGACCAACTTTATCCTTGAAAGGGGCATGGAAGGGGTCAGCACCGGGAAACCCTTTGAAAAGATGGGGATGAGATGTTCGCCCACAGGGGAAGTCTTTCTTGAAGAGGTGAGGGTGCACAGAAACCAGGTACTGGGCAAAGAAGAGGATGGATTCAGTGATATGTTTACAACGCTCAACGCGGAAAGGGCCCTGGCCGCAGCCACAGCTACCGGCATAGCCCAGGCATGTCTCGATGCCTCTCTACGTTACGCCCGGGATAGGGTGCAATTCGGGAGGCCGATCGGGACCTTTCAATTTGTCCAGGGCATGCTGGCCGAGATGGCCATGAACCTGGAGATGGCCCGTACTTACGCGCACAAGGTCGTATGGCTTTATGAAGAAGGGAAGGCAATAAGGCACGAGGCGGCCATGGCAAAGCTCTTTGCCTCCACTATGGCAGTCAGGACAGCCCAGGATGCGGTGCAGATTCACGGCGGATACGGGTACATGAGGGAGTATCCGGTTGAACGGTATTACAGGGATGCCAAGCTGGGCGAGATCGGCGGCGGGACATCGGAGATTCAAAAGCTCGTAATCGGCCGGGCCTTGATGCAGGGCCCTTGACCCAGACGGTTTGCAAGAGGGTAATAGTTTAGCGCTTTGAAAACAGTGATGAGTAGCAAGACAGACCGCGAGGGTCTTTTTTCCGGTCCTCTTCGTTTCTTTCAAGACGCTAAAGTGTTACGCAAAAGGGAGATTCACATGAAGGGTAAGAACAGTTTCTGGGATAGGGAGATTGAGACGCTTCCCCATGAGCAGATTCTGAAAATCCAGTGGGAGAGAATAAAGGAGAGACTCCGATACCTTCAGGCCAACTCCGCCTTTTATCAAGCCAAGTTCGAAAGGGCGGGCCTCAAAGTGGACAGGGTGGCGGATCTGGAAGACTTCAGGAACCTGGTTCCGTTCACGACAAAGGAAGAGCTTCAGGAGGAAAGGGAGAGACGCAAGGATCCTTATGCAGGGCTTCTTTGCGTCCCGACAGATGACATCAGCCAGCTGATGCGGACGGCGGGAACCACGGGGGTTCCCACCATTTACGGCCTGACCGGCAATGACCTCGATCAACTGGGGAGATTGACGGCCAGGATATGGTACCAGATCGGCGCCAAAAAAGGCGACACCGTGGCGGTCGCCACCATGGGATGCTGGAATCCCTTCTCCATAGCTCTCGTAGAAGGGCTTAGGGCAAGCGGGATCAGGAGATATCACTTCAGCATGCCGATTGCAGGAGAGGAGGTCTTTCCCATCGAGATCCTCCCCCGATGGATGAGTGTTGAAGGTATATATCTTTCATCAAGACCACTCTGGCAGGTTACTGAAAAATATGGAGAGAGACTGAGAGATCTGCTACCGGAGTTACGGTATATCTTGATGGCAGGGCAACACGTTACATCCGCGTTCAGGGAGGGAATAGAGGCCATCTGGGGCGGCCGGCTCTTTGAGGCCTACACCATGACCGATGTATGTCTCCCGGCATCAAACTGTAACGCCCAGACGGAAACCTTTCACTTTCCCGAAGATGCCTTCTTTCTGGAGGTGATTGACCCCTCGACCGGACAAGATCTCACCGGCACCGGAAAGGCAGGCGAAATCGTAGTATCTTCGCTGGCCTTTGAAGGCACCCCCCTGCTTCGTTTTCGCAGCGGTGACATTGGTTTTACGGTCCACGGGGTTTGTCCTTGCGGCCGAACCGGCACGCGGTTGGGGATTTCTGAGAGAATGGCCCATTCAGTGCAAGTCGGTGACCGATTGGTCTTCAGCTCTGAGGTGGAGGAGGTCCTCTACGCTATGCCGGAGTTTTTCCTGAAGCACTATCACCTCGTGAGGAGGAAGAGTCAGCCGCAGGAGAACCTCGTCCTGCGTGTGGTGCGACCCTCAGAGGCCGCATCTGAGGAAGAGGCCAGGGAGCGCCTCATTTCCCGGATTGAAGAGGCCCTTGGAGTGGGTGCGGAGATCGAGTTTATATCGGAGGGCGACGAGGAGTTCGTGGCACAGTACAAATTCCTCAAGGTCGTCACGGAATAGAAGAGGCAGAGGAAGATGATCATGAGCTCGGAAAAGGTGGTTGTAACGGTATCTGTAACCGGGTCCATAGGTGACCGGACAGGGAATCCTTCACTCCCTGTAACACCCAAGGAGATAGCAGAAAGCGCACTGGAGGCACATGAAGCCGGGGCCAGCGTGGTCCATATCCATGTGCGCGATGTGGATAGCGGAAAGCCCTCTATGGAATTCTCTCTTTACGAGGAAGTGGTTCGTCGGATCAGGGACCGCTCCGAGATGATAATCAATCTTACCACAGGAGCGGGGGCCCGCTTCATCCCCGACCATAATGATCCAGCAGGTCCTGCCCCCGGTTCAACCCTTTGCCCTCCCCAAAGGCGTATAGAGCACGTCCTTCGTCTGGTGCCCGAGATCTGTTCACTTGACGTGGGCTCAATGAATTTTGGGGCCCACGTGTTCGTAAACTCCATCTCACACGTGGAATGGATGGCCGAGCAGGTAGGGGCTGCAGGAGTCAAGCCTGAGCTTGAGGTCTTCGACATGGGACATATTGAGATTGCAAATCACCTTATCAAAACAAAGATGGTTAAACGACCACCGTTGTTTCAGCTCTGCATGGGCACCCGGTGGGGCATTCCGGCTACGTCTGAAAACATGGCCTTGATGAAACATGCCCTCCCCTCTGATGCCGTATGGGCCGGATTCGGGATCGGGGCATCCTCTTTCCAGATGCTCGCCCAGTCCGTTCTCCTGGGAGGAAACGTGCGCATAGGTTTTGAGGACACCCTTCGGATCAGCAAAGGGGAGCTCGCCACCAGCAATCGGCAGCTGGTGGAGAAGGCCGTGGAGATCATTCGCCTGCTGGGAAAGGAGCCCGCAACAATCCGGGAGAGCAGGGATATCCTGCACCTCACCCAATAATATAAGACATAGTCCTCCCCTACTTTGTAAAAAGTGTCCCCGGACGGACGCTCTTATCCCCATGTTTTTCCTGGAGGGAATCCAGGGCCGTGTTAAGCTTCTTCCTCTTCTGAGACAATTCATCCTGTCCGAAAAACGAGAGCTGCTCTCCTGACCCGGAAAGACTGATCTGCGACAAAGAGATCCCCAGAAGCCGGACCGGCTTTTTCCCCACCTGGGTCTTTTGAAGGAGCCTGCGGGCACTTGAGTATATCTCAAGTCCGTCATCAGTGGATCTTTGAAGGGTTTCAGCCCTTGTTATCTGAGTGAAATCGCTGTATTTGACTTTCAAGGTGACGGTACTTCCGCTAAGTCCCTCTCTTCGCATCCTGCGGCCCACCTGGTTTGCGAGGTCGAGCAGCTCTTTCTTGGCAGCCTCCGGATCTGAGATGTCCTCTAGGAAGGTTCGTTCATGGCCGACGGATTTGGCTTCATGTTCTGTTACAACCTCTCTTTCATCTATACCCATGGATAGCTGATGCATCTTGATGCCGTGTTTGCCAAATCTTTGCTCTAAGACCCTTAGAGGGCTCTGGCGAAGGTCTCGAAAGGTCCTTATATTAAGACGGACTAGGGCCTCCTGGGTCTTCTTTCCCACGCCCCACATCTTGCCTATGGGAAGCGGGTCCAGGAATTCCCTGACCTTTTGCTGAGGCACGACGGTTAATCCGTCGGGCTTTTCCAGATCTGAGGCGATCTTGGCGACGAATTTATTCGGCGCCACCCCGGCTGAGACCGTCAACCCGGTCTCTTCAAAAACCATGTGCTTGATCCTCTTAGCGATCTCAACCGGTTTGCCAAGGAGACGCTCTGAACCCGTAACATCCAGGAAAGCCTCGTCTATGGATAGGGGCTCCACAAGCGGCGTAAATCGGTAAAATATCTCAAATACCTGCCTGGATACCTCTTTGTATCTCGACATCCTCACGGGCAGGAATATCCCGTTCGGGCACAATCGCACGGCCCTGGCCATCGGCTGGGCAGAGTGAACCCCGAATTTCCGGGCCTCATACGATGCAGACGACACCACTCCCCTCTCCCGGCTGCCGCCTACGATAACCGGTTTCCCTTTCAGTTCCGGACGATCCAGGACCTCGACTGCGGGATAAAAGGCGTCCATATCCAGGTGGATTATTGCCCTCTTATAAACCTCTAACACCGCCTTCCCCACTGACAACCCCAAAAAAACCAGTGCCTAAAAGCGCCACTTTTTATTCTAGACGTCTTTATAACCTAAGATCCTAAAATTTACGTCAAGTTTTTGGAAAACTGTGTGGTTTTCAACAGAAGAGAGTGTCCTTGCAAGGGATAACACCCCGGTTGCGGAGTTATCCGGTTAGCGGTCTTGCAAACGCCCAGTAATCAAATAATCAGGGGGTTCCTCTTGAGTATTAGCGTGGAACTATATACTAACTGATTATCCCAATAATAAATTAGCGATTAATTCTTTCGCTCACTTTTTTGCTTAACATACTACAAGTACTTTCGTATAATAGCATCAAAAGCAAGAAAAGGAGGAAATAATCATGCAAACCTATAACATCGAAATTAACGAGAAGGTTTGGAATTACCTGAAGAGTAAGGCCGAGCCATTTGAGGACACCCCAAATTCAGTACTAAACAGAATCCTCTTTAAAGGACAATTGTCTGAGCTGGATGAGGTTAATAAACAAGCTTCGATTACTTCCTCACCAAGCTTTTCCGGTGGTGTACCCAAGGCACTAGCTCAGATACTTGAGGTTATTTACGAGGCGAAAAAATTGGGGCGAAATAGAAGGGAAGCTACTAACCTTGTGGCTCGAAGAAGAAATATAGCACCTCAAACGGTCATAGACAAGTATTGCAGGCAGCTGGGCAGGAGGGCGTACGAGATAGACCAGCTCTTGGAGGATCAACATCTGAGGGAATTTAAGGCCCTGTTGGAGAACAAATTTCGCAACCATCGGGATCTGGTAGATTCCTTTTTCAATTCCTTGAGCACACTGAAAAAAGTGGAGGAACATCATGCATAATGAGTTTACAGCAATCATTGAAAAAGACGGTGATTGGTATATTGCTTACTGCCCGGAGGTTCCGGGGGCAAATGGGCAAGGCAAAACAATTGGGGAATGCAAAGCAAGTTTAGCGGCGGCTATATTGCTTATATTGGAAGATCGGCGTCAAGACGCAATGCGCGGATTACCAGAAGATGCAATCCGTGAGGTCGTCGCAGTTTCATGAAGAGACAAACCCTCCTACGGCATTTGCGCCGCTATGGTTGCTACCTGAAGAGAGAAGGTGGATCACATTCTCTGTGGATGAATCCATCTACCGGTGCTATGGAAACTGTCCCTCGACATACCGAAATACCCGATAAGCTTGTCAGGAAGATTTGTAAAGGATTGGGAATTCCTGACATCCATAAATAGAATTGAGAGCAGATGAATGCATTGGCATAATCGGGTAAAGGGGAGTTTCTAACTCCCCCTCCCCATACCACCCCCGGAAGGGGGACTTCCGTGACTTATGGACTTTTGGCTTGGTTCCCATTTTTGACGCTATACCACAAGATGTCAATAAATCATTGATGTCCCTCTTCCTCTGTCTCTTTTTTCTCCACTTTCTTTGCAAGTTCGGCGCCGAGGGCTCGGCACTTTTCTTTCGCCTCGTCTCCAGTTGGTCTTTTGCTCTCAATTGTCTCGCCCAACTGCTCGAAGAATTTGCGCGCAAGGTATTCGAAAGGCTCTCTCACCCTCCCACCGCCACCATGCGAAAAGAACAGCACGGCCGGTTTTCCCTTGACAGGTTCGCCCGATTTGTCCCACAGATATATATCATCGAAGAAGCTCTTCATCGTGCCGGCGAGGTAAGAGAAATAGTCAGGTGTGCCGAGCGCAACCGCGTCGGCAGCCAAGAATTCATCAAGCCTTACGCGCCGCTCGTTTGTTCCAATAAGCTCAACTTCTGCACCAGCCTCGCGCGCTCCCTCCGCAACCGATCCTGCGAGGGCCTTAGTATCTCCGAACTGTTGGCTGTGGTAAATAACAATGATTTTTCCCATTTTTCTCTCCTTTTTTTGTTATCAAAACCCCTTATGCATGCCAAACGTTGCCGCCTGCCCCACAAACTCTTCCCCCGTGTAAGGGACATCCATAAAATCATAAAATATTATTCATCCAGAAGTTGAAAGACATTTTCATCGGCAATCACTTGCCCCCGCTTTACCGAGATGCTCACCGCAGGTTGGGTGAGTCCCAGCTTCCTTGCCAGTGATGTTGCACTTATGCCAAGTTCTCTTACCGCCCAGTAGCAAAACAGACTTCTGGCCTTGACGTTCCTGGGATACTTTCCCGGCGTGTATATACATTCAGGCTCTACTCCCAGAAGTTCAGAAACCCTTTTCGAAACCCTGGAAAGGGTAAATCCCTGGGACTTCAACTTATACTTCCGCTCAAACTGTTCCTTTGAAGCATCGAGCGCATCCAGCACAAAATCGCTGTCCCCGAGAATGCGCTCGTCTCCCTTTAACCGTGTAAAAGGGGGACGGTCATATAAAAATAAGTAATTTCAAAATTATGGAATGTGAGAAGAGGGTT
>JAZDES010000078.1:0-17562 GCA_043808585.1 Pseudomonadota bacterium
TCCCCTGCCTGGCAGAAACTGTATTTAAAGGTAAGGGGGCGTGCCACAGGCTGTGAAGAATTTGGGTTACGTCCTTTTGAAAAAAGACCCTCACGGTCTGTCATCTTACTCCTCAGTGTTTTCAAAGCGCTAAAGTGTTACTCGAATTTACGGTACAAGAGACTAATCAGGTATTATATGGATGTCAGCTTTCTCAAGAGTGCGTTTCGCGAAAACCAATACCCCTCTCCCGACAAGCCGGAGATCGCCTTTGCCGGACGATCTAATGTGGGCAAGTCCTCCCTAATAAATGTGCTGGTCAACCGCAGGGGCATCGCAAAGACAAGCTCAAGGCCTGGAAGGACCCAGTCAATCAACTTCTTCTGTGTGAACAAATCTATGTATTTTGTTGACCTTCCAGGATATGGCTTTACCAGGGTTCCATTAGAGGTGAAGAAATCTTGGCGGAATATGGTGGAGACCTATCTCCGCAAACGCCCAAACTTAAAGGGGGTTGTCGTAGTGCTCGACGTCAGGAGAGAGCCTACCGCCGGAGATATCGACCTCCTGAACTGGCTGAGGCATTACGGCATAAGTACCTTCATCGTTCTAACAAAAGCGGATAAGGTCTCCCGCCAGCAGGCCCAAAAACAGACCTTCCTGATAGCCAGACAATTTTCTGAGATATCCCCGGTCGCCCCTATCTTGTTTTCAGCAAGGACAAGGGAGGGGAGGAAAGAGATTTGGGAAAAGCTGACAGAAGCCATCGACCCTGGGGTTCGATCCTAAGGCCAGGGGAGAGGATAGTTTAAGGGCGATCTTCAATGTCTTCGCAGGGTGTCCAACGCAGGCTCGCAGCAATACTTAGTGCCGATGTCAAAGGCTACAGCCTTCTCATGGCCGATGATGAGCTGGCCACGGTCAAGACCATAAGCAACTACCGGGAAGTGATGACCGAGCTAATCGGTTACTACCGAGGCCGGGTTGCGGACACCCCTGGCGACAACCTCATGGCCGAGTTTGCCAGCGCTGTTGATGCCGTGGAATGTGCCGTCAGGATTCAGGTTGAGTTGGCAAAGAAAAGCAGCGAGCTTCCCGACCACCGCAGGATGATGTTTCGCATTGGGATTAATGTAGGGGACGTTATTGTAAAGGGAGATGAGATTTACGGGGATGGTGTGAACATCGCAGCTCGTCTCGAGGGCCTGGCCAATGCAGGTGGTATCTGCATCTCAGGAAACGTATATAACCACGTAAGAGGCAAGCTAGATCTGGACTACGAATTCATGGGCGAGCAGGTCGTCAAAAATATCGCTGACCCGATTGCAGCATATCGGGTGGTGTGGAAAGATGGCGGTGTTTTTCTAGGTGCCACAAGGGAGGAGAAAGCCAGGCGGCCTCTCCTTGTAAGGATTGCTTTCATTTGCCTCCTAATGATCATCCTCATGCCCGTAGCGAATCATTTCAAACTGAACCTGTTGTCAAAGATGTGGCAATGCCGGGTAACCCTCTTACCCAACCTTGGTAACGTAATCGTAGTTACCATAAGCAGGGGAGGGAACAGGAAGATGATAGCAAAAAAGGGGGAAGACATGCCACCCCCTTTCATGGAAAACCCTAAGATTTGGCGACGTTATCATGCAACGGTTATTAAGAACCTCCAAAAGGCGGAAGTGGCTGCCGTTGGATTTGATGCGTGGTTTCCACCCCCTTATGACGAAGCAACCAGACAGGCAACAAAGGAGCTTGAGCGAGCTCTCGTATGGGCCAAGAAAAAGGATTTGCCGATCATCTTGGGCCAATATCAAAACCCACAGGATCCTGAGCTTTATAAGGAGGCTGCCTGGGGATTTATCTCGGTCTATAAGGATACCACATGGATTGACAAGGTAATGTATCTGACCTCGTGGGACCGCATGGATATATCCGGCGTTACGGTGGAAAAGCCCAGCTTCTTTGTGGAAGTCTTGGCAAAGAAACTCAAGTTAAGCCCCAAGGTTGAGGAAAATGGGGTGCGCCTGATAGGGAAGCCGATCCCCCGACGTCTCTGGTTGGCCTTTGCCGAGACACCCTTTCCAAATATTCCTTACCATGAAGTATATAACGGTTGGGCTGATGAAAAGCTGTTTTCAGGTAAGATCGTATTGATTGGCTTCGATTTCATTGATACCGATTACTTCAGAGTGCCCTATAGCCCAACGGACTTTACACCCAATGACAAGAAGGATTCATACGGGATGCCCGGCGTCTTTCTCTTCGCCCACGCCATCAACCAGGTAATGAACGGATATTACCATGCCGAAATCAATGATGAATGGGCCTGGCCCTCCGGGGGCAAATGGTCCTTCGGCCTTCTGGAAAGGCTTTTCTTCCTTCTGATGGAAACCGTTTGCACATGCATACTGTTGCACCTTGTAGGGGTCTTGACACGAAAACTGAAAAGTACGAAACTCAAATATTGGATAATGGCCACTGCAACGGCATCTCTATTATTCGGTCTAGCCCTAATGCCAGTTCTCTTCGGTTTGGCCAATTTCCTTCTTGCATCGGCCTTCTTTATCTTCTTTTCCGCGAGACGGAGCTTCGCCAATTGAGCGATAAGAACCTTCTTATGGTGGGCATATTCGTGTGGGTTGTGCTTTTCGGCGCGGTCTTTGCACATTCGGAAAAATCTGAAGACTCCCGAGAGGATCGCGCAAGTGGCTATCTCGAGGTAGATTGCAACATCTCCCATGTCAGCCTTTATCTATGCCCAAAGGATAATTTCACACGCAAGAAGGTCAGTTCCTTTTTCGGGCTTATAAGCTCCCACCAAGATACATGTTCCGGGGGTAAGCTTTCCCTTGGAACAACCCCTTTAAGCCCCACCCCAATCCCATCGGGGAAGTATGTGCTCTTGATCCCTCAAGGCTATGTTTGGGAGAAAAAGGGCCCCGTTGAAATCACTGTAAGACCCGGGGAGAGGTTCTATTTCCTGCTAAAGCTATTCAGCACACGTTCCGATCGTCCTGAGGACAACCATGGGGCAGGTGGAGGCGGTGCAGGAGGGGGCTCCAGGTGACTCAACCGGGCAGTCCTTCTAAAAGACGCCTCATGCGAAGGCCATCAGTTCAATCTGAACCCTTCTAGCCCGTAAGCCTTGATCTTTTTGTGAAGGTTGCTCCTTTCAATACCAATGGACTCCGCTGTCTGCGAGATGTTCCCGCTAAACTCTCTGAGCTTGTATTTTATGAAGGCCTTTTCAAATTCACTCTTTGCCTCCTTTAATGAAGCCTGCATAAAGGCCGATTCGAAGTCCTGCCCAATTTCAGAGGATTTGTTGAACGGCTGAGGGATATCACCGGCCTTAAGCACCTGGTTTGGCACCATAATCATAAGCCGTTCCACCAGATTCTTAAGTTCTCGAACGTTTCCAGGCCAGTCGTGTCTCTCCAGGATGTCCAAGGCCTCTTTAGAAAAATCCTTAGGTTCAATGTTGGTACCCAGTGAAATTTCTCTCATAAATTCTTTCACCAGCTCCGGTATATCCTCTATCCTCATCCTAAGGGGCGGTACCCTTATGGGTATGACATTTAGCCTATAATATAGATCATCCCTGAAGGTCCCCCTTACTATCTCTGCCTCCAGATCCTTGTTTGTCGCCGCGATTACCCTCACATCCACACGGATGGTCCTTCTTCCACCCACCCGCTCAAATTTCTGCTCCTGCAATATCCTGAGGGTCTTGGACTGGGCCTTCAGGCTCATATCCCCTATCTCATCCAAGAAAAGGGTCCCCTCATGGCCAAGATCAAATTTTCCCTTCCGCATGGTTGAGGCCCCAGTAAAGGCCCCCTTTTCATGCCCGAACAGTTCGCTTTCGATAAGGTCTTCAGGGATTGCAGCACAGTTTACCTCAACCAGCGGTTTGTGGCTCCGCTTACTCAATCGATGTATGGTGTGCGCCACCAGCTCTTTTCCCGTACCATTCTCCCCTGAGATCAGGATCCCCGCATTGGTAGGAGCCACGATCCTTATTTGCTCCTTCATTTCACTGATAGCCTTGCTGTTACCGGTAATGTTGTATTTCTCCTTGTCTCTCTCCTTAAGGAGGCTTATCTCTTCCTCCAGCCTGTAGCGATCAAGCGCGTTATTGATAGATACAAGGAGTTTTTCAAGCGAGAGGGGCTTCTCAATGAAATCATATGCTCCCGTCTTCGTCGCCTTAACCGCCGTCTCTATGTTTCCATGCCCGGACATCATGACTACCTGGACGGTTGGATAGGCCTCTCTAATCTTTGAAAGGGTCTCAATTCCGTCCATACCAGGCATCCATATATCCAGCAGGACCAGATCCGGCATCACTTCTTCGATCTTATCCAATGCCTCGGAGCCGCTCCTAACACCGATAGTCTCAAACCCCTCATCCGAAAGGATCCCTTCAAGGGACTGAAGGATACTGGCTTCGTCATCCACCACTAGAATGGTCCTGGCCATAGCTCCTCACCTCATCATTCCCAGGGCCAGCTGGGCCGTCCTCTCTGATGCGCCCCCCTTCCCAAGGCTCTCTTTAACTGAAATTAGGTTTTTTATCATGTTCTCCCTTACTTCGTTATCCTCGAGAATGTTCATAACCTCGTGCGAAAGCCTCTCCGGTAGCACCTCATTTTGGATCAATTCCGGCACCACCTTTTTTCCTGCCACTAGGTTCACCAACCCGATATAGGGAACCTTGGCAACCATCTTACCCACCCAGTATGAGATGGGAGAAACCCTGTAGACAATGACCATAGGAACCCCCATAATGGCGGCTTCCAGGGTAGCGGTACCCGACGTCACCACGGCCACGTTGCACAGGCTCAGTACCTTGTAGATATCTCCCTCTAGGACCTCGATTTTCACCGATGAATTATGGATAAAGTGTTGGACGAACTCACGATCAATGGTCTCGGCCAAGGGCAACAGGCATTGAATACCCTCATATCGCCCCTTAAGAATCTCAACCGACTTGACCATCGATGGGAGAAGGTTTCGTATCTCCTCCCTCCGGCTGCCTGGTAGGAGACCCACCACAGGCCTGCGAATCCCGGAGGGCCCCGGGGGAACGCCCTTGCTTCCGCACTCCGCACTCCCTCCGGGGCGTAGGCCCATTGCGCATTCCACCACATCCATGAGCGGATGGCCCACAAAGTCAACTCTCACCCCTCTCTCCCGGTAAAACCGTTCCTCAAAGGGCAAAATGACTGCCATACGATCCACACGCCTTGCGATTTTTCGCACCCTGCCCGTACGCCATGCCCAGACCTGTGGACTGATATAATAGAGGACAGGGACTCGAAAACGTCTTGCAATACCGGCCAGATTCAGGTTGAACTCGGGGTAGTCCAGAAGGATGAGGAGATCTGGATTGTGGTATTTCAATATGGATTTTAGTCTTCTTCTCGCCTTGGCAATTGTGCGGAGCCTGACAAGGACCTCGGTCACCCCAACTACGGCCATTTCAGAGCAGGGCACCAGTATCTTGACCCCGGCCCGCTCCATCCTTTTTCCTCCGATTCCCCAGAAGGTAACGCCGGGATCTGAGCGCCTTATTGCCTTTACCAGATTTGAGCCATGCAAATCGGCTGATGCCTCACCGGCAACAATCACTGCCAGTTTCGAATCTCTGGGATTAGAGCGTCCTAAAATTCTTACAGCCTCTCTCGATCTGGTCTATGATGCCGAGGGCAATCCTGAGGGCATTTCGTCCATCCTCCCCACTTACAACCGGCTCTGAGCCGTTGATCACGGCATTTACAAAGGAAGCGATCTGATCAGCCAAAGGGTCGCTATTGGGGTGTTTTTCTTTGCTGGTGGTAACTTCAGGAAAATTATTTGAATCCCTTGCCTTATTATCAAGTCTGATGACCGTAAGCTGCCGTTTTCCACAATCGGCAGACAGATAGGCGTCTGGCTGAAATACGCGAATCTTCCTCAGCATCTTGCCTGATACCCGGCTTGCGGTCAGATTGGCTGCGGTCCCGTTTTCAAATATAATCCTGGCATTGGCTATGTCGGTCTTATCAGTAATTACCGACATCCCTACGGCATGGACTTCTTTGACCTCCGACTTCACAGCATCCAGAATGATGTCTAGATCGTGGATCATCAGGTCAAGGACCACATCCACGTCTGTTCCCCGGACAGTAAAGAGATTCATTCGATGGGCCTCAATGAATATGGGCCTGTTTAGTAGAGATTTCATCTTGACCACAGCAGGATTGAAGCGCTCAACAAGTCCAACCTGGAGGACCAAACCCCTCTCTTTGGCCATCCCTATCAACGTATCTGCCGGTTCAAGTTTGTATGTAATCGGTTTTTCAATAAGAAGATGCACACCGCTTGACAGGATATCTTTGGCCACTTCAAAGTGCTTCTCCGTGGGCACGGAAAGACTCACGGCATCCACAATGCCAAGGATCTCGCAATGGTTCCCGTAACCTTTGGTATTGTAACGCTGGGATATCTCTTCTACCCGCGAGGAATCAGTATCTACAACGCCCACCAGTTCAACGTGGGGAATTGCCCTATATTTCTGCACATGGTATTCCCCCAGGTGACCGACTCCGATTACGGCGACCCTTAGTTTACCCTGCTTCACGTCAGTAATCTGCCATCAACTGCTTTATAGGATACAATACTAATACCAGCCCTGTCCGCATATTCTATCGACTCTGATCTGTCAAAGATCAAGCTCTTCTCTGCCTCAATGGCAAGGACCGATGCCTTCACCTGACTCATCACCTTTACCGTATCAAGACCAACTGAGGGAAGATCAAAACGGAGATCCTGCTCCGGCTTGCTGACCTTGACCACAACCGCCTTTTCTTTGGCCAACCTACCTCCCCTCAAAATTGTCTCATCTGTCCCTTCAATTGCCTCAAGGGCCAAGACAGTCTTTTTCCTCAGTACCACGCACTGGCCAATATCCAGCCTCCCCAGTTCCTTTGCCACCTTCCATCCGAATTGGATATCCTCTTTCTCTCCCTTGCTGGGCCTTCTCCTGGTAAAGCACCCGGGAGGCGCCAGAAGCTCTGGTAAATAGGACGTAGAACTCACGATCTCTATTCCTTCACTGGCCAGTTCCTTGGCTACAGCCCTCAAGATATCATCGTCATGAAGGATAGCAAGCTTTGACACTACCGAAAAACCCTTTAGGTCAGGCCTGATTTCAAACATCCTCCTCTTTCTGACAGACCCTGCCATAAGGGCATTCCGGACTCCGCTTTTCTTGAAGGCCTTTATCAGATGGCCCAGTTGCCCAACTCTTATCCAGACGATCTCATCAACTTCCCCTGCGAGTGAAGCATCGGTTTCCTCAACATGCGCCACCGCAACTACACTTACCCCCCGCTTCCTTGCGGCCCTTGCAATCATCACCGGAAACTGGCCGCCACCCGCAATTAGGCCAATAATTTCGCCCTTCTCAGGTCCGGGCTTTCCAAGCAGCTCCTCTGTACTATCAAATTTCAAATTTCGCCCCCAATGCCCTTCAATCCCCTATCTGAGTACTCCCGTCTTTGAACTGTCAAGAAAGTTCAAGAGCATCTCCAGTTCGGGCAGAGGTTCAAGCTTCTCCCTGACCTGTCTTATACCCTCATCAAACCTCCTATTCTCACGCCAGATGATACTGTAAGCCTTCTTCAATACGTTGATAGTCTCTTGAGAAAACCCCCTTCGAAGCAGCCCCTTCTGGTTGACGCCGTAAAGCTTTGCCCTTGGCCCCGCAGTTATCATGAAAGGGGGTACGTCCCTGTCTATCCCTGATTTGGCCCCTAGGAAGGCATGTGCCCCTATCCTGACGAATTGTTGAACAGCCAGGAAGGCACCCAGGATAGCATATTCTCCTATGGACACGTGTCCGCCCAAGGTGGCCCCATTGGTCATAATAACATTATCGCCAACGAGGCAGTCGTGGGCCACATGGGAATATGCCATCAAATAGGTTCGATTGCCTATTACCGTCTTCCATTCCTGTTTGGTAGTCGCGCGGTTTATTGTGACATACTCTCGCACGACATTATCATCTCCGACAATGAGACGGGTATCTTCACCCCGATAGCCCACATCCTGGGGCGGCGTGCCTAGGGAAGAAAATGGATAAACCCTGTTCCTTTCTCCGATACGTGTGTGGCCTTCGATGACCACGTGGGTTCCGATCTCCGTATCACGGCCAATGCTGACATTTTCGCCGATGGTACTGTAAGGCCCGACCTTGACACCTGAGGACAGCTCAGCCTTTGGGCTGACAACCGCTGATCTATGGATCCCTTCAGGTCTCGGCTTCCCCATAAACCTCCTGCCTTTGCACCCCCCTATCCCAGTGTGGCCAGGAGTTCGGCCTCGGCTACCAAATGCTCATCCACAAAGGCCCTTCCGGCCATCTTCCATACCCTGGAACCGGTCCTCAAGGCCTCTACTTCGAACCTCAGCCGATCTCCCGGGACTACCGGCCTCCGAAACTTTACCTTATCCATTGATCCGAAAAAGACCGAAACCTTGTCCTCCTCCTTCTCCGTCACCTTTCCTATCGACAGGAGTGCCAGAATGCCCCCCACCTGGGCCATGGCCTCGATGATGAGTACCCCAGGCATGATGGGGTTGCCCGGAAAATGCCCCTGAAAAAAAGGTTCATTCGTGGTCACATTCTTGATGCCAACCACCCTCTTTCCCAGTTCGATCTCAGTTACCGTGTCAACCAAAAGGAAGGGATACCGGTGGGGGAGTATCTTTACTATATCCGCATATGATAAAGGAGCATTCATGGCGTTTTTAGCCCCTCCGACCCCTTCTCCAGTCTTTCTATCCTTTTCTCCATGTCCCTCAGACGTACATTGAACTGAGGGAGCCTTGACATGAGGCTGGCGGCCCTCAGCCAAAGTTTATGGGATATCGCAGGGCTCCCGGAGACCACCCCTCCTGGAGGAATAGATTTCCCAACACCTGCCTGTGACCCGATCATGACCCTGTCGCCTATCTCAAGGTGATCGGAAATACCCACCTGGCCCCCGATAATGACCTCCCGGCCGACTTTGACGCTGCCAGAAATCCCTGTCTGTGCCACCACAATTGTATCTTCCCCGATTATCACGTTGTGACCTATCTGTATCAGGTTGTCGAGCTTTGTCCCCCTCTTTATCCATGTCTTGCCCAAGGTCGCGCGATCAATGCAGGTATTGGCGCCCACCTCCACATAGTCATCAATCTGGACGATACCTGTCTGGGGAATCTTCACGTGGGTGAAACCATCTCGAACATAACCGAATCCATCGCTGCCTATAACACTGCCAGCATGTATGATTACATTCTCCCCAATCACACACTCATGCAATATCGTGACATTGGGATAAATCAGGGTATTTTTTCCGATCCTGACCCTATCGCCAATGAAAACCCCTGGAAAGAGGATAACCCCTTCCCCTATGACGGCCTCTTCCCCAATATACACCAGAGGATAAATGGAAACATTTTCCCCTATCTGACTGCTCTCATGGATGACGGCCCTTTCGCTGATGCCAGGATGCCGGGGCACAGGGCGAGCGAAAAGGCTGGCCACCTTGGCATAGGCCAACTCGGGATTGGAAACCACCACCTGAGGACCTTTGAAAGACGGATCTTCACTTGGGACAAGCATTGCCGATGCCCTGGTCCTTTTGAGAACTTCCCTGTACCGGCGGTCAGCGAAGAAGGAGATCTCACCCCGGCCCGCATCATCCAGGGAATTAACTCCTGCAATCACCATATCTTCATCACCGATCACTTTGCCATCAACAAGCTGGGCGATTTCTCCTAGAGACAGTTCCAAACCCTAGTCCTCCTTCTGCTTTATCTGGTCGTAGGCCTTGGTCACCCGATCTGTTACTTCAATAGCATTGTTATAGTAGATAAGCCCGACGGCCCCTTGCTCAAGGATGATGGTATACCCTTCGGCTTTTGCGATCTTTTCAACTACCTTCTCTATCTCTCTGCCAACCTTCCTCGTGGCATCGAGCTCGGCGTCTTTCATCTCCTGGGTAACTTCACCATAAATATACTTATAATGTCTCCTCTTTTTTTCCAGTTCCCTCTGTTTGTCTTCTTTGGCATCAAGGCTCAGCATCAAGCTTTGTTTTCTCAACTCCTCCTCGAGCTTGAGGATCTTGTCCTCCTCTTCCTCCAATTTGCTTCTCAGCGTATCAAACCTTTTCTTTAGCTTTTCCTTCACCTTCTGAAAGGAGCTGGATGTTTGTTGGAGCCTCTGCATATTCAAGACGCCGATCTTTACTCTATCTTCTCCTATCGCCTGATTTTGAGAACAAAAGATCAAAGCAATTCCGACCAGTAAGAGACGTCGAAACCTCATACCCTACCCCCTAACCCGGACAAGCCGGAGCAAAATATTAAGAGTTTAGGACTCCCCACCCTGCGGGTTCCGGCCTCCGGCCCGTAAGGCCTGCACCTTGTTAGTCCTTTGTTTTCGGCCGTCTTCAGACGACTGATTCCGTCTTACGGTTATGCCGGACGGCATTTTACCACAAAATATAAGAATTTCATAACAAGGCGGCATCCGGCAACTGATTTCTGGCATGAGCATCGGGAATCCTGATAGCTCGAAATTCAGCCCTAATCGAGCAGCCCTCCCACAGTGAATTCCCATCTTCCTGCTGATTCACCCGGCTTTCGGTCCAGGACCCACCCATATTCGACGCGGAGAGGTCCAATTGGCGAATACCATCTGACGCCCGCGCCAGCTGATTTCCTGATACCGCTGAAGGTCCAGTTCTCGTCTTTTGTGAACACATTACCGGCATCGAAAAATACAAGACCAACCAAACCCTGTTCCTTGAGCACGGGAAAGCGGAATTCGAAATTGTAACACATCATCTTTTCGCCGCCTATTAGGTCACCGGTCACTGGATCGCGGGGAGAAATACTCATATAATCAAAGCCGCGTACAGTATTGATGCCGCCAAGAAAGAACTTCTGATAGACGGACAGGTTTCCCCCGGACCTCTTTTGCACATAGCCCCACTGTCCACGCACAAATATGACCGTGTCCCAGAAAAATGGGAAGAACCACGCCGATTGGGCCCGGTATTTATTGAAATATTCGTCTCCTTGCAAGATTCCTCCGGCATATTGGAAGGATGCACTGTTGATCGATCCCCTGGTGGTGTTCCACAGCTTATCCCTGCTGTCTCGCCTCAGGCCGAAAATCATACTACTGGTCACACTTCGACCTTCCATAGCCTTGAGCACCTCTGAGGCATTATCCGCAACGTTAGAAATCTTTGCATCGTCATAATTATACATTACCGAGCCTCTCGTGTAATCGTCGATGCCTGAAGGGAATCCCAGGTCTACCGCCCCGCCAAAACTATCTCGAGTGTAATTCTCATACTCCTGCTTCCAATTATACGCATCAACCCCCAATGACAAGGGCCTATCAAAGAGCCACGGCTCTACGAACTTTATATCATATTCGCTTGCCTTGATTCCGATCCTGGCGGTCGCCTGCAACTTTTGTCCGTAGCCAAAGAAATTATCATCTGCAACTTGAAACATCATAAAGGCCGAATAGGCCGAACTATATCCTGCACCAACGCTGAAAGTACGTGTAGCCCTCTCCTTTATATTAACATCCAGGATCATCAGCTCATCACGGCTCCCCTTCTTGGTCTTGATCTCCACATCTTCGAAGAAGCCTAGGCGATTGAGGTTGTCTGTGCTCCGCTTCATGCCTTCTCCGCTGAAATTCTCGCCTTCAATTACCCTCAATTCACGCCGGATAACCTTATCCCGTGTCCTCGTGTTGCCTGCAATATTAATTCTTTCGAATCGGACCTTTTTCCCTTTAGAAATCTTGTAGGTAATGTCCGCCAAGTGGGTCTCTTCTCCCTCAGTTATTAAGGGCGTTACCTCTGCAAAGGCATAACCCTTGTTTGTGTAAATTTCCCTGAGTGCCAGGACATCTTTCCGCACGATCTCTCGATTAAATACCTTTTGCTTGCCAATCTGAGCCTTTTTCAAGAGTTCATCGGCGGGCTCTATTAGATCTCCTTCGACGCCCACCTTGCCGATCCCATATTGAGGGCCTTCATAAACCTCGATCGTTACCACCAGGCCCCCTAGCTTATCGTCATAGCTGATCTTCGGTTCACCCATCTTCGCCTTGATGAAACCATGGTTGTGGTAGAAAGAGGTCAACTTGTGGACATCAAATTCCAGCTTCTTTTTATCCAGAAGCCCCCTCTTGGTGATCCATGAGAGAAACCACTTCTCCCTTGTCTCCATCACGCCTTTGAGGTCATCGTCATCGAATTTCGTGTTCCCAACGAACTGGATCTTCTTTATGTATACCTTCTCGTGTTCATCGATCTCATACTCCAGCAGGACCTGGTTATTGGGAATCGGCTCGGTTTTTTCCTTAATTTCTACGTTATAGTATCCTTTTTGCCGATAAAACTCTTTAAGTCTGTTTATGCTTTGCTTCACTTCATTATAGTCCAGGATGGAATAGAGGTTTATTCCTAGCTCCTTCTGCAGGTCTTCAGAGTCTACCTCTTTGTTTCCCTTGAATACAATCTTCCCAATGGAGGGTTTCTCGGTTACAACAAAAGTAACAATCTTCCCTCTCGGACCGTCTTCTGTCTCCATATTGACATCCTTAAAGAAACCCATCTTATAGATGTCGCGAAGGTCCTTATCGAGCTTATCAAGGTCAAGCTTATCCCCGGTTTTGGCCTTCACCACGGCCAGTATGGCGTCTTTCTCAATACGCTGGTTGCCAGTGACACGAACCGAGTCGATCTGGACTACCCCCGTTATCTTATGATCTATGCTTGCAGCAACTTGCTTGACTGCATCTGCCAAGAGATCAATATCTTCCGCTACCATAAACATGAAAAAAGGTGGCCTTTTTTCGGACACATCAACCACCTCTATGTCAACGCTAGCCTTATTTCCTATCTGTGTAAGGCTTCCATAGATAACCCACTCGGCATGGAGCTCCTTGCCCAGTTCCACGAAATCCTTCACTTCAGGGACCGGCAAGGATGCCAGGGGATGAGCATTGATCACCTTTGGATTAATCATATGAAAACCCATCTCTCCAAGTCGAGTAGTCAACATTTCTTGCAGACCGGTTCGAAGAGGTTCAAGGGGTTTTAAGGCATGGACCTTAAAGGGCAGCACGGCTACCTTTTCTTTCTCTGCAGCCATCAACTCTCTGGGCGTCAGCAGGATGAGTACCCACAGAAGCCATATTATCTTTACACAGGCCCAAGACAATCCTCTCAGGTGGTACCTCTGGTTTGTATTTTCCCTTATGTTACCTCTGTTGCAGCTTTCCACTCACTAACTCCATCTGCCTTGACATCTTTTCTGCCAGTCTGCGGTTGTGTGTGGCTATAACCATGGCCACCCTTTCCTCCCTGTTGAGCCTCAAGAGTAGATCGGCAACGCCTTCCCCCGTCGACCAATCCAGGTTCCCTGTGGGTTCATCTGCCAATATTAACCTTGGCCTCATTATAATTGAGCGGGCAACAGCCACCCGCTGCTGCTCGCCCCCTGAAAGCTCGCCCGTACGGTGAGTCAACCGCGACTCAAGTCCTACCTTTTCCAGGACCTCCTTTGCCATTTCAAAGGCCTTCCCTCTGGGGTATCGAGCAATCAGGGCTGGCATCATCGCATTCTCTAGCGCATTAAACTCCGGAAGCAGGTGATGGAACTGGAAGACAAAACCTATTTCCCTATTTCTGAAGCGGGTGAGGTCCGCCTCGCTCATGGCGTAAAGGTCCTCGCCTCCGAATCTGACGGTGCCCTCGGTGGGGGGTTCCAGGCTCCCCATGATGTTAAGCAGCGTGGATTTCCCAACCCCTGACGCACCCATAATGGAGACGGTATCGCAGGGTTTCATGACCAGATCGACCCCCCTTAGCACTTCAATAGAGCTTCCGTGGTGAGGAAAAGACTTGTGGATATCTTCGAGGCTGAGCATCCCTTGCCGGGTAATTTCATTCATACCTTATGGCCTCCACCGGCTTCAGCCTCGCTGCGTACCAGGCGGGGTACAGTGTGGCCAGGAAGGAAATGAATACCGCTGCCACGGCGACGAGCCAGACATCCAAGAATTCGACTCGTACGGGAAGAGTTGAAATATAGTAGACATCCGCGGGCAGGCTGATGAATTTGTATCTTGCGAGCAGATGGCAAATCCCCAATCCCGATATGAGCCCCGCAATTGTCCCTACCATCCCCACCAACAAACCCTGAAGCATGAAGATCGACATGACGCTCTTTGCGGAAGCGCCCATGGCCCTCAGGATGGCGATGTCCCTTGTCTTTTCCATAACCACCATGACCAGTGTGCTGATAATGTTCAAGGCCCCAACGAGCACAATCATAGTCAAGATGACAAACATGGTGGCCTTTTCCAGCTTGAGCGCAGAAAAGAGGCTCCTATTCATGACCTTCCAATCCTTGGTCCAATAAGGATAGCCCAGATTCGACTGAATCTTCTTAGCGATCTTGTCTGATTCGTATATGTCCTCTACCCTCACTTCGAGTCCTGTAACAAGGTCTCCAAGGGCCAGGAAATCCTGGGCCTCTTTCAGGGAGACAAATACCATAGAGGCGTCATATTCATACATTCCGGAATCAAATATCCCGGCAACCCTATACCTTCGGGTATTCGGCGATCTCCCTAAAGGAGTCAACTTCCCCTCAGGTGAAAGCAGGGTCACAATATCACCCGGCCCTGCCCCTATCTGCCTCGAAAGCTCACGACCAACGATAATTGGGGGAAATCCCGCTGCATCCTCCTCAAGGGAGGCCAAAGAGCCATCTCTTATCATCTTTCCAAAACCCACTACCCCCGCCACGTTTCTTGGGTCCACCCCTCTCAAGACGGCCCCCGAGACATTCCCTGAATTATTGATCATAACCTGGGCATATATAAAGGGAGTTGTGGCCACCACCCCATCGACTTTAGCCACCCTCTCAGCAATTTTTTCGTAATCGGCAAATGCCCCGCCATATTTCAATACCAGGATATGGGAGTTAACCCCCAATATCTTAGACATCAGGTCAGCCCTAAAGCCGTTCATGACCGAGAGGACCACCACAAGGGCCATGACACCTACCATTACCCCCAGGACTGAAATAACCGTTATTACAGATATGAAGGCCTGCTTCCTCTTGGCCCTCAGGTATCTCAATGATAGGAATAGCTCGAACGTGCTCATAGGCACTCCCGTTGCCAGAATCAGATCCCTGTCCCGCACCTGCTCGGGTACAGAAGAGAATCAGGGCTCCGGTCCATCCCGCCAGGCGAAAACCTATCTATCTTCATGTTCCTCGGATGTCCCGTCCCTTGAACTGGTGTCGGTCGACCTCATATGCGGAAAGAGGATGACGTCTCTTATGGAAGGGGAATCGCTCAGCAGCATTACGACCCTATCAATTCCTATGCCTTCTCCTGCCGTAGGCGGCATCCCATACTCCAGTGCCCTCAAGAAATCCTCGTCCATGAAGAGGGCCTCATCATCTCCTGCCTCTCGAAGGGCCGCCTGCCTCTGGAATCTCTCTCTTTGATCCAGGGGATCATTTAATTCGCTGAATGCGTTCGCTATCTCCCGGCCGCCGATGAAAAGCTCAAAGCGATCCACCAGGTCCGGATTTTGATCGTTTCGTCGAGAAAGGGGTGACACCTCGGTGGGGTAGCCGATAATAAAGGTAGGGCTTATCAACTGGGGCTCAACAAAATGGTCAAAGAGCCTTGTCAGTATCGTTCCGTGGCTATCCCTCGGTGATAGATTGATCTGGGATTCCATTGCCACTTCTGCTGCGAACTCTTTGCTGCTCAATGCCTTCTCATCGATACCCCCCCTATCCTTCAGGGCATCAAACAGGGATACCCTAGGCCAAGGGGGCTCAAAATCGATTCTATTTCCCTGGTATTCAATTACCATGAGTCCGAAAATCTCTTTTAGTAAATGGGCAAATAACCCTTCAGTCAGGACCATCAGATCTTCATAGGTGGCGTAGGCCATATAGAATTCCAGCATGGTGAATTCCGGATTATGTTTTATGGAAATACCCTCATTCCTAAAATTCCGGTTTATTTCAAAGACCCTTTCGAGGCCTCCCACCACAAGCCTCTTGAGGTAAAGTTCAGGGGCTACCCTCAGATAGAGGTCCATTCCTAAGGCATTATGAAAGGTCTTAAAAGGCCTGGCTGTCGCGCCCCCTGGAATCGGCTGCATCATGGGGGTCTCAACCTCAAGAAATCCTTTTTGGGTAAAAAACCCCCTAATGGACTGGATAATCCTATTCCTCAGCACAAACACCTCTTTTACGTAATCATTCATGATCAGGTCCAGGTAACGTTGGCGATACCTGGTTTCCACATCTGTTAGCCCGTGCCATTTCTCCGGCAGCGGTCTCAGCGATTTACCGAGAAAAACAAGTCCTTCTGCCAGGAGAGTTAATTCGCCGGTTCTGGTGCGGAAAAGGGGGCCCTTTATGCCGATATAGTCTCCTATGTCCGTTAGCTTGAAGATGCTGAACTCATCTTCGCTGACCTTGTCTTTCCTGATGTAGGCCTGAATACGCCCTGTCCTATCCTTGATATGAATAAACGAGGCCTTTCCGAAATCGCGACGCGAGATGATCCTTCCGGCAAGGGCGTAGGAGCCGCTCTCCTTCTGCAGGGTCTCCTCGTCCATATGGCAGAATCGTTTTATCGCCTCTGATATCGCCATGTCGGGATGATACCCGGAAGGGTAAAGATCGACCCCCATGGACTTCAGTTTCTCGGCCTTTTGGATCCTTTCCTGGATGACTGGGTTTACCTTATCCATAATTTATCTACGAACCTGGAAACCGGGGACTCGGAAACTGAAGCAGAAATCATCTGGTACCCAGAGGTCCCATTCATAGATCTCTTTCAGAATTCAGTCCCTCTGACCAAGCTCCGGTTTCGAGTTTTCAGTCTCCTATGTCTTTGGCCACACAATTGCGACAATTGTATCATTTTATCCCTTTTCCGAGTTCTCGTTTATCCGGGGGGCAATGGGGGTTTTCTTCTTGAGAGGTGTAACCCTTTCCGAGCCCGTTAGAGAGCGTTAAGAAATCACGGAGAACGCTCTCTCAAAAACGAGATGATGCTGGCGTTGGCACAGTTCCTTATTTTCAGCTATGCCGAGTGATTACTTTACGCTCTCTTACGGGCGAGTTTTACACCCGAAAAAGGGAAACCCCCATTGCCCTGGTTTAAGAGCGCTAAATTGTTACCGACAATTTAAAGACGTTCTTCTAATCCAATTGATACCCATAGTCAAGCCGAAACCAGATCTGCCTAGGTCCCAGATAGTACCGGCCTAACCATTGAGTTTTGATCTAATTGCGGTATTAGTAACACTTTGGCGTTTTGAAAGAAAGGCAGAGGACCGCGAGGGTCTTTTTTCAAAAGGACGTAAAGGACGGCATCATTTCAAAGAACGGCAGTGAGGTCTTGAACCTCGTTACGGAACAGCCCCATAAGAGGATGTCCCTATGAAGAGCCCTCTCCCCTGCCTGGCAGAA